>NZ_CABPRH010000003.1:0-377761 GCF_902410085.1 Haloferax sp. KTX1
GCTCCCCCACTAATCCCATCCCCCTCTCCTCTCCTGTCAGTTCCCAACTCGCGGGTCCGGCTCGCAGTCAGTGCGACCGACGCGGCGGCTTCGCGGCCCGCGGGACATCCGGTGAGACCGACCCTCGATTAGGCGCGTCCGAACCGTCTTTCCCGCCGATTTCGGACGGCGTTCCTCGCATGCAACTGTCTCACACGCGACCCTAACGCGCGAGCGGTTCGGGGAACGCGCTGTATAACAATCCCCGTCGCTCTCCCTGTTTCCTTCATGACTCACCCACCGTCACGGTCACGTTCCGAACGCCTGCCGCTCGCGGGAGGGCGCGCATGAACGACCGTCTCACCGAGGCGGTCGTCCTCGCGGCCGGCGAGGGGCGACGGCTCCGCCCGCTCACCACCTTCCAGCCGAAGCCGATGCTCCCGGTCGCCAACCGGCCGGTCGTCGAGTACGTCCTCGACGCGCTGTTCGAGTCGGGCGTCGAGCGCGTCGTCGTCGTCGTCGGCCACCGCGCCGACCGCATCCAGTCGCACCTCTCTGCGACGTACCCCGACGCGAACATCGAGTTCGTCCACCAGGACACCCGGCTCGGAAGCGGGCACGCGCTCCTCCTCGCCGAGGAGCACGTCTCCGGCCCCTTCGTCGTCTGCAACGGCGACAACGTCGTCGACGCCGACATCATCTCGAAGGTGCTCGAACGCTTCTCGACGACGGACTCGGTGGCGACAGTCGCGGTCGCCGAGTCGGACACGCCCGAGGAGTACGGCGTCGTCGTCGAGGACAACGGCCGCATCGCCGACATCGACGAACACGCCGTCGACAGCGAGGGCTACCTCGTCAACGCGGGCGTCTACGTCTTCGACGACGCCGTCTTCGAGGCGCTCCGGCGCATCCCGCCGCACGACGGCGAGACGCGGCTCCCCGACGTGATTCACTACCTCGACGGGAACGTCACGTCCGTCCTCGTCAACGGCGGCTGGCTCGACCCCTCGCACCCGTGGGGACTCCTCTCCGTGACGGAGACGCTCCTCGCGCGCAGACACGACTCCGCGGTCGCCGAGTCGGCGCGGGTCCACGAGCGCGCGCTCGTCGGCGACCACGTGGTCGTCGGCGACGACTGCGACGTGGGTCCGGGCGCGGTCATCAGCGCCGGGTCGTGCCTCCAGAACAACGTCTCGGTCGGCGCGAACAGCGTCATCGAGCGCTCCATCCTCTCGACCGACGCGCGGGTCGGCGCGGGGGTCGTCCTCCGCGACTCCGTCGTCGGCCCCGGCGCGACCGTCGGCGACGGCGTCGTCTCGCCCGGCGGCCGCGCCGACGTCATCCTCGAAGGCCGGCTCTACACCGACCGCCGCCTCGGGAGCATCATCGGCGACCGCGCCGAGGTGGGCGCGAACGTGACGCTCACGGCGGGCAGTCGCGTCGGCGCGGAGGCCGTCGTCGGGGCCGGCACGGTCTTACACGGCGACGTCCGCGAGCGCGTGGAGGTGACTCACTGATGTGCGGAATCACCGCCTGCATCGGTGCGGACAACTCCGTGGACTCGCTCGTCGACGGGCTCCAGCGGCTGGAGTACCGCGGCTACGACTCGGCCGGTATCGCCGTGAAAAACGGCTCGGGCATCTCGCTGACGAAGCGCGTCGGCGAGGTCTCCGAACTCGTCGCGGCCGTCGAGCGGAACCCCATCGCCGGCGACTACGGCATCGGCCACACCCGCTGGGCGACCCACGGCGGCGTCACCGACGGCAACGCCCACCCGCACACCGACGAGTCGGGCCGCATCGCCGTCGTCCACAACGGCATCATCTCGAACTTCCAGTCGCTCCGGAGCGACCTCGAAGCCCGCGGCCACGTCTTCAGCAGCGAGACCGACACCGAGGTCGTCCCGCACCTCATCGAGGAGAACCTCCGCGACGGCGCGACCCCCGAGGAGGCGTTCCGCGCCGCGGTCGGCAGCCTCTCGGGGAGTTACGCCATCGCGGCCATTATCGGCGACGAGGAAGCAATCTTCGCGACTCGCTCCGGCTCCCCGTTGGTCCTCGGCGTCGGCGACGGCGAGTACTACCTCGCCAGCGACGTGCCCGCGTTCATCCAGCACACGGCGCGCGTCGTCTACCTCCACGACGGCGACTTCGTCGTCACTCGCTCGGACGGCTACGACATCACCGACTCGGCCGGCCGCGCCGTCGACCGCCCCGTCGAACACGTCGAGTGGGACCCCGAGACGGCGACGAAGGGCGGCTACGAGCACTACATGTACAAGGAGATTCACGAACAGCCCGGCGCGCTCCGGCGGACCACCCAGAGCCGGCTGAACACCCACGCCGGCGGCGTCGAACTAGAGGAGTTCCCGCCGGAGTCGTTCGCCGACGTGTCGCAGGTCCACCTCCTCGCGATGGGCACCTCGCACCACGCCGGGATGTACGCGGCCTCGCTGCTCAACTCCCGCGGCATCCCCGCCTACGCGTTCATGGCCGGCGAGTACTCGGTCATCAAGCCGCCGGTGACGTCCGACACGCTCGTCGTCGCGGTCAGCCAGTCGGGGGAGACAGCCGACACCCTCGACGCCGTGCGCCGCGCTCGCGCCGCCGGCGCGCGGACCCTCGCGGTCACGAACGTCGTCGGCTCGTCGATAACCCGCGAGTGCGACGACGAACTGCTCATCCGCGCCGGCCCGGAGATCGGCGTCGCGGCCACCAAGACGTTCTCGTCGCAGGTGACGGCGCTGACGCTCCTCACCGAGCGCATCGTCGAGGACGTGACCGGCGCGAAGTCGCCCGAAGCGCGTAACCTGATGGAGGCGCTGTCGCGGCTCCCGGGCGACGTACAGGAGGTGCTCGACACCTCGATGGCCCGCGAGATAGCCATCGAGTACGAGGGCAGCGACGCGTACTTCTTCATCGGCCGCGGGGTCGCCCACCCCGTCGCCCTCGAAGGCGCGCTGAAGTTCAAGGAGATATCCTACGAGCACGCCGAGGGCTTCGCCGCCTCGGAGCTCAAACACGGCCCGCTGGCGCTCGTCACGCCGCTGTCGCCGGTGTTCGCCATCTTCACCGGCCACGAAGACGAGGCGACGCTGAGCAACGTCAAAGAGGTGCAGGCCCGCGGCGCGCCGGTCATCGCCATCACGAGCGACCGCTCGGGCGAGGTGACCGAGTTCGCAGACCACGTGCTCCACATCCCGGACACGCATCCCGACATCGCCGGCGTCCTCGCCAACGTCCAGCTCCAGCTCGTCGCGTACCACGCGGCGGACCTGCTCGAACGACCCATCGACAAGCCGCGCAACCTCGCCAAGTGCGTCACCGTCGAGTGAGCGTCGGCGGGCGGTGCGGCGGGTGCCGACGCGCGCCCGCGTTTCACTCCCATTAATCCGCCGCCGACGTTCGATTTCGGCGGCCCCTCAGCTATTTTCAGCTATTCGAGACCGTCCGGAGATAAGCGGAGATTACCTCGACTGTAGGCACCGATTACATATTACCCGCCCGCGTCAGGTAACACGCGATGACCAGACGCGACCTCGTGGACGACGTTCTTTCGGCCTCGGACGAGCCCCCCGGACCGCTGACTGACGAGAGCGCCGCCGCCGCGACGGACGAGACCGACATCCCCCCGGAGTCGTCCGACGACGACCTCCTCGACGCGCTCGGAGACGACGTCTCCCGGGGCGTGCTGTTGGCGTGCAACCGCGCGCCGATGACCGCGGAGGAACTCGCCGAGAGCTGCGAGGTCTCCGAATCGACCATCTACCGTCGGCTCGAAACGCTTTCGGGCCTCGGGCTGGTCGAACGGACCCAGCGAGTCGACGCGCCGAGCAAGACGTGCTACGAGACGGTCGTCGACGGCCTCTCGATTCACCTCGGCGACAGCCTCCGCGTCGAGGCGGGACCGAGCAACTACGTCGTCGACGCGATGCGCACGCTTCTGACCGCCATCGACGTCCAACAGCTCGCGTACGACCGCGAGCAAAACAGCGTGGACGTTCGGTTCCGACTGGCCCCGCACCTGCTCGACTCGCTCGTGGAACTGTACGTCAGAGACACGAGTTCGCGCGAGAAGTAGTCCGCCGACCGCCGATTCGAGTTCAGGTCCGTTCGCCGCACCGTCTCACCGCCGCCACGACCCGTCGACTTCGCCGAGGACGAGCGCGAGCGCGTCCTTCGCTCGGCCGACCGCGATGAGTTCGCGGGCGGCCGCGGCGGTGAGCGGGCCGATGGACTGCGAGGACGCGAGTCCGTCGACGATGTTGGGCACCTCGGTCGTGAACCACGAGTCGACGTCCGTGCCGGGTCCGTCGCCGACTTCCGCGGACGACCGAGAGCGGGGCGCGTCGGAAATCATACTGAATGTACACGCTCGCGGGGGATAGTTAGGAATCTGTGCGCCCCGGTAATGGCCTCGTAACCCGCCGGGAGTCACTCGGTTTCGCGTACTCTCTCATTGAGTCTCTCATGCCACATTATTGCAAAGAATCATAACCTGTTGTAGCGTTCCTTGGACCGGTATGTCTCTCAGCGAACTCATCTCCGGCGTCGCCGCCGCGGAGCGAACTCTGACGGTGTTCAATCCGGCCCCCGGCGTCGCCGAGCGACTCGCCGAGCATTTTTCGGACCGAAACGTCTCGGTGGAGTCCGCGAGTTCCGACGAGGGCCCCTCGAACTACGCCGTGCTGGGGACCGGCGACAAATTCCACACGGCCGTCTCGGTCGACGACCTCCTCAGACCCCCCGAGAACGTCGAACCGGGCTTCGAACGCGACTCGTACGCGCCGATTCTCGACCATCTCGACGAGACGCTGTTTACCTCGTACGACCGCCAGCAGATGCTCAGCGCCACCCGCGAAATCGAGGACCGCGCGTGGCGCGTCGGCGCGGGCGAACTTCACTCGGGCTTCCAGTCGGGCGGCAACCTCCGCCCGCAACTCGACACCTACCGCCGTCTCGGCGGCCGCGACGACCTCTCGGTCCACGCGTACATCTACCCGAACGGCGAGGTCCCGCAGGCGGACCGGTTCCAACTCCACCTCGCGCGCACCGACGAGATTCGGAACTCCTGGTTCGTCGCCTACGACGGCAACGGCGTCGGCGACTACAAGTGCGCGCTCGTCGCCGAGGAGACCGAACCGGGGTTCGGCTTCACCGGCTTCTGGACGTACGACCCCTCGACGGTCGACTACATCGTCAATCACCTCGTCTCGTCGTACTCGATTATCGAATCCGACGGCTCGGGCGACGGCGCTGACGACCGTCGGCAGATGACCGCCCGACCGAAGCCCCGGCGCTGACCCGACCGCTCCGGTGCGAGCCCCGTTCGCAGAATCAATTCGGAGAACTGGGCGCGAATACTTAGGACCGCCCGCCCGGAACCGGGCGGTATGGTTGACGGAATCCTCCTCGACGCCTCGCACCTGAAAGGCAAGGTCAAGGGCGGTCGCGCCGGGGCCGAAATCGCCGGGATGAGCTACATCGGCTACGAACTCGCGGTCACGGAACGGAGTATCCACGTCTACGGCGACCACTGTAACGCCGACATCCAAGACGAGGAGTACCGCTATCTCGTCGTCCCCCTCGACTCGGTCCGGGGCATCGAACTGAAGGACCTCTCGGACCGGGGCCGCTGTCTACAGATTCACGGGCCGGACGACGGCGTGACGCTCTTCTCGGAGAACCAGACGAGTCTCTCGAAGAACCTCAAGCGCGTGTTCCTCCTCCTCTCGCGTCTGCTCGCCTGAGCCGACCGGCGCTCCGGTCGAACCGGTCAGCCGGTCAGTCTGTCGGTCCGAAGCCGAATCAGGTAACGTTTCGAAAGCAGGTGTACTAACCGAACCGCTAAAGAGGGTCGGACCCGACGTGGGGATATGGCCACGGATATGAACCTCGACGACGCCCCCTGTCCCATCATCGACTCGCTGAAGCAGATCGGGTCGCAGTGGCGTCTCATCGTCCTCCACGACCTCCAAGACGGTGAAAAGCGGTTCAACGAGCTGAAGCGCTCGACCGGCGCGAGTTCGCGGACGCTCTCTCGCGTCCTCGACGACCTGCAGGAACACGGCTTCGTCGACCGCCGGATGGAGGAGGACGCGCCGGTCGCGACGTACTACTCGCTGACCGACAAGGGCGTCTCGCTGTGTCCGGTGTTCGACGAGATACAGGAGTGGGCCACCGAGTGGCTCGACGCCGAACGCGAGGGCGAGGAGGGGTCGGCCGAGGCCGAGACGGTTCAGTCGACGGTCTGAACGGCGCGACGACGCTCCGCGCTACGCTTCGAGCGGGTCGCCGCCCGCCGTCGCGACGATTTCCGCGTGGACGTCCGCGACGGTGACCGCGTCGAGTTCGTCGAGCATCGCCTGAATCGCCGGTTCGAGCAGTTCGCCGAGCACCGGCTGGATGTGTTCGCCGATAGTGCACTCGTCGTTCGGTTCGTTCGTGTGGAAACAGAACGGCTCGGCGTCTTCCACCGCCTCGTAGATGTCGCGAAGCGTGATGGCGTCCGGCTCGCGCGCCAGCGTGAAGCCGCCGGTCGGGCCGCGCTTGGAATCGACGAGGTCCGCCTCGCGGAGCGAACACAGGAGCTGACGGATGACCACCGGGTTCGTGTTGACGCTCCACGCGAGACGGTCGGAAGACAGCCGCTCGTCGCTCCGCACCGCCAAGTTAGTCAGCACGTGCGTCGCGACGACGAATCGGCTGCTGTTCGACATATACGTTCTTTGGTGCTACGGGCATTTTAGATTTCACGGTGCTGCGCTGATTTCGCCGGATTCGCCGCGGAACTGACGTTTTTTAACCCCCAGTCCGGAACGGGGGTTCGATGTTCGAATCAGTCGGCAAGAATCGACCGGATGCGGCTCCGAACGGTCGAAAAGTAGACCCACGAGCGAACGGTCCGGACGAGTTGTCCACGCGACGGCCGACTCACTCCTCGTTTCGCGCCGCCCGCGGCTTCGCGCAGCCTCCCCGTTTTTCCTCGCCCGCTCGCGTCTCGGCTCCGCGTTCGCCTCACCCCGTCTCGCCCGCTTCGGTCTCGGTCGGCTCGCTCCCGCCGGCGCTCGCCGGGAGCGCCTCGACGTCGGTCGCCCGCATGAGCGCGATGACCACGTTGTCGGCGACCTCCGCGGCGAACCTGCGTTCGTCGGTCCGCCACTGTCGCGGCTCGCCGACGTGTTCGTGACAGACGACGCCGACGACCTCGCCGCCCGACCTGACCGTCGCGTCGAGCATCGACGCGATGCCCTTCTGTTCGAGGTAGCCGTCCCGAAGCTCCGCGGTCGCGGGGTCGGTCTGAACGTCGTCGACGCCGAGCGACCGATTCGCCGCCAGCGCCTCGAAGTACGACGGGTAGTTCGACGCGGTCAGCGTCGTCTCGGCGTTGTGCTGGTCCGACGACCGGTCGTACTGGTCGACACAGCGGAGCGTCTCGGCGTCGTCGAACAGCCAGACGCTCGCCCGCTCGACGTTCAGCACCGTCGCCATCGTCTCGGTGATTCGCGGCAGCGCCTCCTCGAACGAGCCCCCGATGACCGCCTCGTCGGTCGCGAGGTCGACGAGCGCCCGCTGTTGGCGCTCGCGTCGCTCCCGCTCGCGGTAGGCTTCGGTCACGTCGCGGAAGACGGCGACGACGCCCTCGACTTCCCCGTCGTCGGTCCTGATGGGCGACATGCTGTCTTCGATGTAGCGCTCGTCGCCGTCGCTCGTCGCGAGCTTCGTTCCCGCGGCGACTTCGACCGCCTCCCCCGCCTCGGCGACGCGCCGCATCGGGTCGACGGGCTCGCCGGTCTCGCCGTCGGCGAGCGAGAGCACGTCCGACAGCGGTTCGCCGACGGCGTCGTCGGCGTCGTAGCCGGTTATCTCCTCGGCGGTCCGGTTCAGTTGGACGACCGTCCCGTCGGCGTCGGTGGCGACGACGCCCTCGGCGATGGAGTCGAGGGTGACGCGGAGGTACGCCTCGCGCTCTCGGAGTCGCTGTTCCGCGCGCCGGTGGTCCGTGATGCGGACGAGCGTCTGCCGGAGGACGCCGTACTGCGCCGTCGGGTCGCCGCCCTTCTGGAGGTAGCTGTCCGCGCCGAGGTTCAGCGCCTCGATGGCGACTTCCTCGCGGCTCCGCCCGGTGAAGATGACGAAGGGCACGTCGGAGCCGCGCTCCTCTCGGAGCACCGACAGCAGTTCCAGCCCGGACATCTCGGGCATCTGGTAGTCGGAGACGACCGCGTCGAACGACTCCGACGCGAGCAGTGCCAGCGCCCGCCGCGGCGAGCCGGTCGTCACGACCTCGATTCCGTCGCCAGACGATTCGAGAAACCGCTTCGTCAGCGCCAACAGCCCCTCGTCGTCGTCGACGTAGAGCACGCGCCTCGTCGCCGATCCCCCCTCGGTCACGTCCATGTCCTGTCGTGCCGATTCGCCGTTGTGTCTGATAACTGTTTGGCGACTCACCTACTAACATCGTGATCGCTGTCTGATTCGAGGCGGATTCGCGTCAGTCCTCGCCGGGAGTCGCCTCGTCGCCGGTCGCCGCATGCTCGGCCGTCTCACCGTCCGTCTCGTCGTCTGCGTCGTCGTCCACGCGGTCGTAGAGGACGGACTCGCCGGGTTTGACCGTCCCGCCGGTCGGGATTCTGACGCCCGCGTTCAGCGAGGCGTTGATGCCGGTTTTCACCCCGTCGCCGAGGACGACGCCGTACTTCCGGCGGCCCGAGGAGACGAGTTCGCCCTTGAGCATCTGCCGGACGGGTTCGCCGTCGTGGCGGAGGTTCGCCACTTTGGTCCCCGCGCCGAAGTTCACGTCGCGGCCGAGGATGCTGTCGCCGACGTACGAGAGGTGGCCGACCGTCGCGCCCGCCATCAGGACGCTGTTTTTCACCTCGACGGCGTGGCCGACCTTGGCGTTCTCGCCGACGAGCGTGCGCCCCCGGACGTAGGCGTTCGGCCCGACGGTGGCCCCGCTGCGGACGAGCACCGGCCCCTCGATGACCACGCCGGAGCGGACTGTCGCGCCCGACTCGACGACGACCGGTCCGTCGAGTTCGGCCCGCTCGGACACGTCGCCGTCGATTCGCGGTTCGAGTTCGCCGAGTTTCCACTCGTTGGCTTCGAGGAGTTCCCACGGTCGCCCCACGTCGAGCCAGCGGTCGAAGGCGACGCCGCGCACGTCGTAGGCCTCGCAGGTCGCCGTGAGCACGTCGGTCAGTTCGAGTTCGCCGCGGTCGCTCTCGTCCACGTCGAGCCAGCCGTGGGCCTCGGCCGGGAAGACGTACGCGCCGGCGTTGACGAGGTCCGACGGCGGGTCCGCGGGCTTCTCGACGACGCCGGTGACGAATCCCTCGTCGTCGGTGTCGAGGACGCCGTAGGAACTCGGGTCGGCGACGCGGAACGACCCGACCGCGGGCGTGCCCTCGTACAGCGTCGACAGCGACGGCACGTCGTACAGCGCGTCGCCGTTGCAGACGACGAACGGCTCGTCGGGGTCGAGGTGGGGGGCCGCGGCGCGGACGGCGTCGGCCGTCCCGCGCTGTTCCGACTGGACGGCGAACTCGACGGGGACGCCGCCGCGCTCGTCGCCGAAGTAGTCGCGCACGTCAGCGGCCTCGTAGCCGACGACGAGGGTGATGTCCGTCGCGCCGGCCTCGACGGCCGCGTCGGCGGTGTGCGCGACGAGCGGCCGGTCGGCCACGGGGAGCATGGGCTTCGGTCGGCGGTCCGTGAGCGGACGCATCCGGGTGCCGCGGCCGGCGGCGAGAATGACAGTCTGCATACCTCCCTAAGGGGCTGCGCGGAAGAAATTCCTTCGGTCCGGACGATGTAGAGGCGGGGGCCAATCGCGGCGATATGGGTTGCCTCTGATCCACCTACCGTCGCCGACCCGAGGTGGTTCGGTCGGTACGGCAACTGCCTGTCAATCTTAATATTCGAAAACGTTTACGAACTCGGTTTCGGATTCGGGTCCGAAACTCCGCCGTCGCGCGGCGCGGTCGCTCCGGGACGGTTCGAACCACACGGCCCGCGAACGGCGAATACGTTGGGGTTACGATGGGTTGGAGATTCGCACGAGACGCGGCGCCGTGTGTTAGTGAACGGACGAACGCCGGCGGGTAATAGTTTCGTTCCGCGGCGAGGCGAACCGCGTTCGTGGACGTTATGACCCTCGCACCCTTCGGCTGTGGAGGGTTACGATGGAGATTCGCACAGGACTCTCGTACGGAGACGTATTGCTGGTTCCACGGCGCTCGCCGGTCGACAGCCGGAGCGACGTGGACCTCTCGACCAACGTGACGCCGGGTTTGCGTCTCGACACGCCGCTCGTCAGCGCGGCCATGGACACCGTCACCGAAGCCGAACTCGCGGCGACGCTCTCGGGCCTCGGCGGCCTCGGCGTCGTCCACCGCTTCCTCGACGTGGACGAGCAGGCCGAACAGGTCCGCCGCGTCGCCGAGGCCGGCGGGACCGTCTCGGGCGCGGTCGGCATCAACGAGGACTACCTCGACCGGACCGAGGCGCTCCTCGACGCCGGCGCGGACGCGATTGTGATGGACATCGCCCACGGCCACATGGAGCGGTGTCTCGACGCCGTCGAGCGGATTCGCGACGAGTTCGACCCCGAAATCGTCGCGGGCAACGTCGTCACGCCGGCGGCCGTCGAAGACCTCTGGGAGGTCGGCGCGGACTGCGTGAAAGTCGGCGTCGGGCCGGGATCACACTGTACGACCCGCGAGGTCGCGGGCGCGGGCTACCCGCAGCTCACGGCCGTCTCGGAGTGCGCCGAGCGGGCGCACGACCTCGGTATCCACGTCATGGCCGACGGGGGGATTCGGACCTCCGGCGACGCCGCGAAGGCGCTCATGGCCGGCGCTGACACCGTCATGATGGGCAGTTTCTTCGCCGGGACCGACGAGGCACCGGGCCGCGTCGTCGAGGTCGACGGCGAGACGTACAAGCGCTCCCGCGGCATGGCCTCCACGGAGGCCGCAGACGACCGCGAGGACAAACAGAGCGACGTGGACGCCGGCGAGGGCGTCGAGGCGCTCACGCCCTACAAGGGCCCGGTCGAACCGCTCGTCGAGGAGTTCCTCGGCGGGATTCGCTCCGGCGTGAGCTACTGCGGCGGCCACACGCTCGCGGACGCCCGCGAGAAGGCCTCGTTCGTCCGCGTCGCGGCGAGCGCGAAGGAGCGCGAGGGCGCACACGGCGTCGTCTTCGCCGAGGGACCCGTCGAGGTCGACGAGGAGGCCGAACGCGAGTTACAGGCCCCGATGGCCGACTGACGCTGGGCGTCGGGAACCGACCCGCGCCGCGGTACGCTTCGATGCGCCTCGGTGCGCCTCAGTGCGCCTCGATTCGGTGCGCCGCGAGATGCGGTGAATCACGACGCGACATAACGCGGCCCGCAGCGACGCGTTCGATCCGGCGTGACCGCGCTGTCGCCTAGCGGCGTCGCCGGCCCTGCCGCGGGCGGCGATGTCGCGTCCTAACTATTTCAAATTCGAAACTATTTCCCCGACAATTTTTTCTTCTGGTAGTTATGCGAAGTCTACGTACTGCTCCGAACTGAAGCGAACAACTCCGCGGTTAGACTCGTCCCACGCGGAATCATCGGTCACTCACGCCGCAGCAGGCGTCTGCATTTCGTCCGAATCACCGCGTGAATAGCGCGAAAACTTCGTCCAAAATGTCGAATCGACACCGGTCGACGCGAGTCCCGACCCGTCGATATCCACCCTCCGAACGCGACTCGCACTGCCGCTCGCGTTTTAGGTTGCGCATACCTATCAGAATACTTGGTGCATATGAATTTGTGATATGTTCGCCGACAATTCTCCTCCGGAGCCGACAGTCTCGCGGGGACGACCGCCCCGGCGTCGCGGGTCGCATGGTTCGGTCCGCCTCATCGTTACAATCGTAATTTTGTAATTCTAGTGCGGCGTTTTTCGGTTCGGATTCGAACGGCTTCGGGGACGGACCGCGGGCCGACAATTATCGCCCGAGATGCACCTGTGACGAACGTTCGTTCCGTATCACTGGACCCTACGAGTAGGTCGCGCGGATGCCGATGACGCGGGCGGCCTGCGTCACCATCTCGGGGACTTCCGTGTGGTACCACTCGCCTTTCATCCGGGTCGTCGGCCCGGAGACGCTGATCGCGCCGAGGATGGTCTCGTCGTCGGAGAGAATCGGCGCGCCGACCGCCCGCATACCGGTGATGCGCTCTTCGTCGTTGAAGGCGTAGCCGCGCTCGCGGATCGTCGCCAACTCGGCTTCGAGGGCGTCGCGGTCGTCTATCGTTTTCGTCGTCAGCCGCGTCAGTTCGCCGTCGAGAATCTCCTTTCGGCGCTTTTCGTCGCAGAAGGCGAGGTACGACTTGCCGACCGACGTGGTGTGGAGGTCCACGGTCGTGCCGATGTGCGAGTCGGTCTGGAGGCCCTGCTCGGACTTCACCTGATAGATGTAGACGCCCCGGCCGTTCTCCTCGACCATCACCTGTCCGCGCTCGCCGACGGCCTCGACGAGGTCGTCCATCTCGCCGATGGAGGCGTGATACAGCGCGTGTCGCGTCCGGGCGTGGTCGCCGAGGTCGAGGAACTTCAGGCCCAGCGCGTACTCGTCGCCCTGCCTGACGACGTAGCCGAGTCCCGCGAGCGTCTTGAGGTGGTTGTGGGCCGTGCTCTTCGAGATACCGAGGTCGTTCGCTATCTCCGACACCCCGCTCGCGTCGTGGTCTCTGATGTGTTCGACGATGCCGAACGAGGTTTTCGTAGCGCCGATTGTCCCGGCCGTCTCGTTCCCGTCCGTGTTCATAGTTATCACTGAGAGAGTGAGGTAATAATTGTTGTCGTCTCGTTCGGACGGGGCGAACGAGCGTTCGCGTCAGTCCCGCGTCAGCGCGGCGACGGTCTCGCGGACTGGTCTCGAACCGACCGTCGAGAGCGCGTCGAGCGCCGCGTCCGCGGCGGCGTCGCCGAGACCGAACGCGAGCAACTCGCGGTTGCGCGCATCGAGGTCAGTCGCCGAGAGCGGGTCGCGGTAGTCGCCGCGGGGGTACTCGCGCTCGCCGACGTAGCGGCTCCCGTCGCGGGCGGTCACCTCGACGCGCGCCCCCCAGTCGTCGGGGAAGGCCCGCTCGAACGCCTCGTCCGCGTGGAGGTGGACGCGCTCCGTGAGCGCCTGCACGTCCTCGTCGCCGAGCGCATCGTCGAGGAAGTCGTCGAGTTCGACGCTCCCGTCGGCGACCCAGCGGGCGAGGACGTACGGCGTCGAGAACTTCGCCGCGGTGAGCGTCTCGGGCCGCGCGTGACTCATATCGACGCCGTTGCGGTAGGTGTACACGTCGATTCGGTCCACGTCGCCGGGCGCGAGGTCGGCCGCGCCGGCGTCCCGAAGCGCGTCGAGCGGGGCGTGGGTGTAGCGACACGACGGGTACGGCTTCTGGTAGGCCTCGGAAATCCACCAGTCGTCGCCGAGCGAGTCGAACAGCGCGGTGAACTCGCCGTCGCCGAGGAGCGTTGCGAACGGGTCGTAGACGGTCTCCATCGCCGCGGGCGACCCGCGGAGGCCGGCGGCGGTCAGCGTCGCGGCGCTCACGCCGGCCTGCGCGGAGAACCCGGCGGTGACGTTCCGCGACGGCGCGCCCTCCGCGAAGGGGTCGTGCATGGAGACGACCGCGAGGTTCAGCGCGGTGCGGACCGTCTCGCGCACCCCGTCGGGCGACTGTCCCGCGCAGACGGCGGCGGTCAGGGCCGGTCCGAGCGTCGTCCACGTCGAGTGCGGGTCGCGGACGAGCCACGGAATCGCCTCGTTCATCCGGGCCTTCATCGCGAAGATGGCGTACTCGAAGCGCGCGCACAGCTCGTAGGAGCGGATGCAGGCCTCCACGAACGCCTCGCCGTCGACGTCGTGGGCCTCGGCGACGCCGACCGCGCCCGCGACGATGCTCGCGCCCACGTGGCCGCCGCGGTTGTGACCCTCCTCTATCTCCTGTGTTATCGCGGCCGTCGCGTTCAACAGCGCCGCCTGCGCCGGGTCGACGCGGCGGTTTGTCCCGAGGACGGACGCCGGGCCGTCGGCCAGCGCCGCGTCGCGGAAGACGTCCGCGTGCTGTGGCGCGGCGGCCCCCGCGACGGTCGCCGCGAGCACGTCCGCGACGATTCGCTCGCCGTCGGCGCGCACGTCGTCGGGAATCTCGTCGGTCAGAAAGCCGTACACCTGTCGTTCCCAGTCGCGGACTGGTTCCTGTGAAATCATGGTCTGAATGCGTGGTCGAAGGGGCTCAGGCCCGAGTGAGGGCACAGAGCACGCGGGGGGCGGCGGGCTCGGTCGCCGCGGTCCAGAGGCCGTCGACGCCGCCGTCGCCGATGACGGGCGCGACGAGTCGGTCGAACTTCGCTCGGAGCTCCGATTCGGTGAACGGGTCGCGTTCGCCGCCGCGGGCCGCGCGCACCTCGCGGGCGTACCGCTCGCCGTCGCCCGTTTCGACGGTGACGCGCGCGCCGCGCTCGTCGGGGGCGCGGGCCGCGAACTCCTCGGCCGCCACCACGTCGACGCGGCGGGCGAACCCGAGGGCGGCCTTCGTCAGCGCCTCGTCGGTGAACGCCTCCTTGCCGGTTTCGCCGGTCGTCAGCGCCGAGGCGACGGCGAAGGGAACCGAGAACTTCGCCTGCAGGGCGTTTTCGGGCGCGGGCTCCGACAGCGCGGCCGCGGCGGGGTACGTCTCGACGGTGACCGACTCGACGTCGGCCGCGACGACGCCCGTCTCGTCGACGAGGAGCGCCACGGCGTCGAGGGCGGCGTGGGTGTAGCGGCAGGCCGCGTGGACCTTGAAGTAGCCGCGCTCGATTTCCCAGCGCTCGCCGAGGCCGTCGGCGAGAGCGCGCCGGTCGGGACCGTCCGCGGCGACGGGTTCGAGGTGACGGACCACGCCATCGTCGAGACCGGTGAATCCGGATTCGGCTTGGTCGACCGCGAGCAGCCCCGAGAGGTTGCTCATCCCGACGTAGCCGTTCCTGACGGTCGCGCCCTCGGTCGCCGCCTCGAACCGGGTGTGCTGGGCGTAGTTCGCCGCGATTCGCATCGCGTCGAGCGTCGTCTCGGCGTCGAGGCCGCGGAGTCGGGAGACGGCCGCGGCGGTGCCGACGCCGCCCCAGACGCCGTGGGGGTGGAGGCCGCCGGCGAGCGGGACCACCGTCTCGGCGGCGCGGACCGCCGCCTCGTAGCCGGCGACGAACGCGGTCAGGAACTCGTCGCCGCTGCGGTAGGCCGATTCGCCGTCCGCGAGGAGCGCGGGCAGGACGTGAATCGCGGGGTGACCGGCCGCGAATCGGTGGCCCTCGTCGAGTTCGAGGACGCTCCCGGCGGCCGCGTTGACGAACGCGGCGCGGTACGCCGAGGTCCGCTCGCCCGCGGTCCCCATGATGGTCGATTCGCCGCCGTTCTCGTCGGCCCACCGGCGCGCCAGCGCGGCGACCGCGGGGTCCGACGCGCCGCCCAGCACCGCGCCGATTGTGTCGGCGACGACGAGGGACGCGCGGGCGACGACCGACGCTGGGAGGTCGGCCCGGTCGAGGTTGGCGACGAACGACGCGAGCGATTCGTCGGTCATCTCACACCCCGAGGTACGCCTCGACGACGCCCTCGTCTTCGAGGAGTTCGTCGCCGTCGGCGGTCATGCTGATGCGGCCGTTCTCCATGACGTAGCCCCGGTCGGCCAGTTTGAGCGTCTGCTGGACGTTCTGTTCGACCATGAGGACCGTCATGCCCTGCGCGTGGATGTCCTCGATGACGTCGAACACCTCTTGGACGAGGTGCGGCGCGAGGCCGATGGAGGGCTCGTCGAGGATGAGCAGGTCCGGTTCACCCATGAGCGCGCGGGCGAGGGTCAGCATCTGCTGTTCCCCGCCGGACATCGTGCCGGCGCGCTGGTTCTTGCGCTCCGCGAGCCGGGGGAACAGCTCCAGCATCTCGTCGAGGTTCTCCTCGCGGTCCGCCTTCGCCTCCTCGGTCTGCGCGCCGAGAAGCAGGTTGTCGATGACGGTCATGTTGGTGAACAGGTCGCGGTTCTCCGGGACCTGCACGATGCCGCGCTCGACGATTTCGTGGGACGCCTTCGAGTGAATCGCCTCGTCGCGGTAGGTTATCTCGCCGCGGCTCGGCGAGAGGATGCCGCAGATGGTGCGCATCGTCGTGGTCTTGCCCGCGCCGTTCGAGCCGATGAGCGCGACGATTTCGCCCTCGTCGACGCGCATGTCGACGCCGTGGAGCACCTCGATGTCGTCGTAGCCGGCGCGGACGCCGCGCAGTTCAAGCATCGACGTCGAACCCCCCGATGTAGGCCTCGATGACGCGGTCGTCTTCGACCACCGTCTCCGGCGCGCCGAAGGCGATGCCCTTCCCCTGGTCCAGCACTTTCACGTAGTCCGAGATGTTCATGATGGCTTTCATGTCGTGTTCGATGATGAGCAGGCTCGTCCCGCGCTCGCGGAGTTGGCGGAACAGGTCGAGCATCTGCTTCGACTCCGACGGGGTGAGCCCCGCCATAATCTCGTCGAGGAGCAGAATCTCCGGGCGCGTCGAGACGGCGCGGGCGAGTTCGAGTCGCTTCTGTGCGCCCACGGTGAGTTCGCCCGCCTCCTCGTCGGCCTTGTCCGCGAGCCCGACGAATTCGAGGGTCTCCATGGCGATTTCGCGCGCCTCGCGCCGCCGGCGCGTGTGGATGTGCGCGCCGACCATCGCGTTCTCGACGACGGTCAGCTCCTCCAGCGGGCGCGTGATCTGGAACGTCCGCGCCAGCCCCGCCCGCGCGACTTTGTGCGCCGGGAGGCCGGAGATGACCTCGCCGTCGAGTCTGACGGTCCCGCTCGTCGGCGGGAACGCCCCGCTGATGCAGTTGAACAGCGTGGTCTTGCCCGCGCCGTTCGGCCCGATGAGGCCGATAATCTCGCCGCGGTTGACGGTCATGTCCACGTCGTCGAGCGCCTGCAGGCCCGAGAAGCGCTTGCCGACGCCCTCGACCGACAGAATCCGCTCGCCCTCGCGCTCGATGTCTGCATCCGGGTCGTCGACGCTCTGCGCGGTCGTCTCGTCCGCCGACATCACTCGCTCACCTCCTCGTCACCGCGGACGCGGTTCCAAAGGGCGCGCGCCTGACTCGGCCAGCTCACGACGCCGCGCGGCGAGTAGATGACGATGGCCACGAGGAACGCGCCGTAGATGATGCGGTCGAGGCCGTTGATGTCGGAGAACGTCGTCCGCGCCACCTCGCTGACCGGCGTGACGATGAACGAGCCGACGATGGGGCCCAGAAGCGTTCCCGGGCCGCCGACGACCGCGGGCAGGAGCAGTTCGACGTTCTTGAACAGCGCGAACACGGTGTCGGGGCGGATGGTGTTGAAGTACATCGACCAGTAGGCACCGCCGAGGGCGGTGAAGAAGGCGCTGACGGCGACGCCGATGAGCTTGTACCGGAAGCTCGGCACGCCGACGCTCGCCGCGGCCCGCTCGTCCTCGCGGATGGCGAAGAAGTACAGCCCGACCCACGAGTTCTTGATGAGCCACGAGACGAGCGTCACGACCAGCAGGAAGCCGACGATGAGGTAGTAGTACGGCAGGTCGCTCTGGAACTGGAAGGCCGCGAGGCCGTACTCAGCGCCGTAGTCGCGCGGGAACGGCTTGAAGTAGCCGTTGGCCCCGTGGAGTTCGGACATGTTGGTGACGACGAAGCGGAGCAGTTCCGCGAACGCGAGCGTCGCCAGCGCGAAGTAGTGGCCCTGCAGGTTGAAGCGGAACGACAGCGCGCCGATGACGAGGCCGTACCCCGCGGCGAGCACGCCGCCGACGAGCATCCCGACCCACGGGTTCACCGCGAAGTCGACGACGAGCGCCTGCGTGGCGTACGCGCCGACGCCGAAGAACGCCGCGTGCCCGAACGAGAACTGCCCGGTGTAGCCGGACATGATGTTCCACGCCTGCGCCGTGTAGGCGTAGATGACCGTGAGGATGAGCATTCGGAGGCTCAGCGTCGCCGCGAGTTCCATCCCGGCGACGTCGATTTCGATGAGCGTCGGGAGCGCCGCGAGCAGGCCGAACAGCGCGACGCCCTTGACGAGCGGCGCGTACCGCCCGTCGTCGAACGTCCGGTAGCGGTCGCGGACCGTCTCGATTGCGCTCACGCCTCAGCACCTCCGAACAGGCCCTCGGGCTTGACGAGGAGCGTCCCGATGAAAAGCAGGAAGATGAGCACCTGCGCGGTGGTCCCGGGGAGGTAGTAGCCGCCGAACACCTGAATCAGCCCGACGATGAGGCCGCCGACGAACGCGCCGGGGAACGAGCCGAGACCGCCGAGGATGACGATGACGAAGGCGTTGATGAGGTACGTCTCGCCGGTGAAGGGGTCGAACCGCTGGAACAGCGCGATGGAGCCGCCGGCCACGCCGGCCAGCGCCGCGCCGATGCCGAAGGTGAGGTAGTTGATGCGGCGGACGTTGATGCCGACGTAGCGCGCGCCGTCGCGGTTGTCGGCCGTGCCGCGAATCTTCCGGCCGAGGTCGGTCCGGTTCAGGAACGCCCGCACGGCGAGCATCGTCCCGAGCGCGATGAGGAGCGCGTAGAACTGCCCGAGCGGGATGAAGACGCCGCCGAACTGCACCGACCCGAGCGAGAGTTCGACCTGCTGGGGGTCGGGCGTGAACACGATTTCGATGGCCGACTGGACGATAAAGAGGACGCCCAGCGTGGCGATGAGCTGGTTCTGCTGGGGGGCCTCGATGATGGGTTCGACCGTGAGAATATGGACCACCACCCCGAGGACGAACAGCACGGCGGCGGCGATGGGAATCCCGATGAACGGGCTGATACCCGCCGTCTCGGAGACTAACCACACCGAGTACATCCCGACGACGAGGAAGACGCCGTGGGCGAAGTTGATGACGTCCATCACGCCGAATATCATCGTCAGCCCGAGCGCCGTCAGCGCGTAGACGCCCCCGAGCAGGAGGCCGAACGCGAGCAGCTGCAGAAGGACGGGCTCCAGAGTGGTGATGTCTGTCAGGAACTGTGCGAACGGGTCGATGAATCGGCCGAGGCCCCCGCCCTGCAGCGGCAGCGGCGCGACCGATGTGACTAGGTGTCCCATGCGGTTTCTACGCTCGGGAATTGTTGGCATCCCCCATAAAAGGTGCTATCGTTCGGGACGGTTCGTTGACGTGACGGCGCGCGGGGGTAGCGGTTAGACCTGCGGTTCGGCCTCCGCGTACTCCTCGGGGTAGACGACTTTGACCGAGAGGTCCTGAACCTGGTTCACCGGGCCGAGCGCGTTGACGTTCTCGCCCTGGTCGTCGAACTCGATAGCGCCCATCGCCGAGATGTGGTCCTCGTAGCTGAGGCCCTTGAGCGCCTCGTTGATGTCGTCGGGGTCGACGCTGCCGGCCTCCTCGACCGCCTGGATGATGACCTCCGCCGCGGTGTAGGACATCCCGACCGACGCGGAGAACTCCTGGTCGTAGTTGTCGAGGAACTGCGAGCGCACCTCGGCGGTCTTGTCGACCGTCGGGTTCAGCGCGTAGTTGTTGTCCAGCACGCCGTTTGCGAACTCGCCGATGTCGCCGACCGCGTCGTCGTCGGTGAACGTCGCGGACGCGGACGCGGTCAGGTACGGCGGCCGGTAGTCCTGGTCCTGCAACGCCTGTGCGAGCAGGACGCCGCCGGCGACGTACGTCGTGGCGATGATGGTGTCGGGGTCGGCGCTCCGGAGCCGCGACACCTGCGTGTTGGCGTTCGACGCGCCGAACTCGATGGCCGTCTCCTCGACGATTTCGACGTTCTGCCCCGGGAGGAACTCGCGGAGGCTGTCGCGAATCGCCTGCCCGTAGCTGTTGTTGATGTAGAACAGTCCCGCCGTGTCGATGGTGCCGCCGCCGTCGCGGATGACCGATGGCACGAGGTCCGCGTAGTCGCTCGCCAGCCGGCGCGCCGGGGGCTGGGGCCGGTAGACGTAGTTGAAGTCGCGGCCCTGCAGGATGTTGTCCGCCGCCGCGATGGAGATGACGAAGGGGACGCCCTGTCGCTCCGCGACCTGCGTCGCCGCCGTCGTCACCGGCGAGGAGTAACAGCCGGTGAGGACGTGCGCGCCCTCGCTGAGCAGCTCCTCGCTGACCTGTCCGCCGAGCTCCTGTGCGCCCTGGTTGTCGCCCTCGATGACGGTCACCTCAGCGCCGCCGAGCGACTCGATGCCGCCCTCCTCGTTTTTCCGCATCGCGGCGAGTTTGATGGCGTTGCTCATCCCGACGCCCGTCGCGGCGAGACTGCCCGAAAGCGGGTGGTTCGAACCGATGATGACCTCGTCGACGGACTGCTCGGGCGTCCCCGTCGTGGTGCCCGTCTCGCCGCCGGACCCGCCGGAGTCACCGCCGGAGTCGCCCGACCCACCCGAGTCGCCACCGCTTCCGGCGTCGTCGCTCGCACAGCCGGCCAGTGTCAGTGCCGCGACGCTCGCGCCCGTTGCTTTGAGGAAGCGCCGCCTGTTGCTCGTCGAAGACTTGAGAGTCTTACCCATGGCAATCGGTATCGAGGTTGGTGCCTACTGTAATAATGCTATCGTACTCGTGTTGTCACGTTCTGTGAACATTCCCGCAACGAATCGAGTACGGGTCGGGAAATTGAGTCGGAAACGAGTAGTTTCGACCGCGCGCTTCGTTCGGTCTCTCTGAGGCCTCAGTCACGCCAGCCGTAGCCGCGTCAGTCGAGCGACTCTCGGGCGTGGATGCCGGCGAGGCGGCCGTAGCCGAGCGCGGTCGTCAGCCCGTTGCCGGAGAGGTAGCCGCCCGCGCCGTGACCGCTGATACCGCAGGCGGTGCCGCCGCCGGCGTAGAGGTTCTCGACCGCACTCCCGTCGGTCCGGAGGACGCGCCCGTGTTCGTCGACGACGAGGCCGCCCTGCGTGTGGAAGAGCGCGCCGGTGACCTTGGCCCCGTAGAAGGGCGCCTCCAGCGGATTCGCGCCGTCGACGCGGCCCACCTCGTCGGGTTCGCCCGCCGCGGCGGCCTCGTTGTAGTCGGCGACCGTCTCCGCGGCGGCCTCGCCGTCTGCACCGAGTCGCTCCGCGAGGGCCGCGACCGAGTCGGCGGTGTGGTAGGTCCCCTGCGCGATGGCCTCGTCGAAATCCTCGAACTGGCCGCGGAGCTTCTCGAAGATGCGCTCGTCGAACAGCTGAACCGCCTGTTCGCCGGGCTGTTTCAGCACCGAGATGGCGAACTCGCTGTAGCCCGCGGACTCGTCGCCGAAGCGCTCTCCATCCCGGTTCACGAGGATGCCCCCGTTCATCGTGACCGCGTAGGTCGAGAGCATCCCCGTCTGGCTCGCCACCGTCGCGTGGCCCTGATAGGCGTCCATGCAGGCGAGTTCGCCGCCGAGCTCCGCGCCGAAGCGGACGCCGTCACCGGTGTTGCCGTCCGCGCCGAAGTACAGCGCTCGCTCGACGTCTTCCTCGCAGTAGTCGGTGACCATCTCGCGGTTGCCGGCGAAGCCGTCGGTGGCGAGGATGACCTTCTCGGCCTCGATGGCCTCGTCGTGGCCGAGGCCGGCGACGACGCCCCGAACCGCGCCGTCGCCGGCGACGAGGTTCTTCACGGGCGCGTTCGTCAGGAGTTCGATGTTCGGCGTCGATTCGACGCGCTCGACCAGTTCGGCGACGAGGTTCTCGCCGTTTCGCCCCTCCGGCGCGTGCATCCGGTACTCGGAGTGTTTGGGGTACTTGAAGTCGTCCACGATGTGGAGCGTGACGTCCCAGTCGTCGACGAGCCAGTGGATGAGGTTCGCGCTCTCCTCGCAGAGGTACCGCACGCGCTCCTCGTCGGCCTCGTAGTCGTTCTTCTCCAAGATGTCGCGAGCCATGTCCGCGGGCGTCTCCTCGATGCCGGCCTCGCGCTGGAGGCGCGTCCCCGCCGCGGGAATCATCCCGGTCGAAAGCGAGGTGTTGCCGCCGCACTCGGGCGCTTTCTCCAGCACCGTCACGCGAACGTCGGGGTTCTCGCTGGCCGCGAGCGCGGCGACGAGGCCGGTGCCGCCGCCGCCCGCGACGAGCACGTCCGTGTCGATGTCCCACTCGATGTCGTCGACCGAGACGACTTCGGCGACGCCGTCGCTCGGCGTCCGCCGGGCTAGTTCGTCCATGCACTCTGCTAGGTAGACTCTATCGTAAAACTACCGCCTCCAGCGGCGGTGGCGTCGCTTCCGCCCCCTCGCGTCTCCTTCGCGTCCGCCGGTTTCGGGTCGGTTTCGGGTCGCACGCGTGAAAACAATCTCCAGTCGCTCATCTTTCGACTTCCCGCGACCGCATCCGCGGTCGCGCCGACTCGAACGCGTCCGGTCTTCGATTCGAACGTTCAGGAACGCCGAACAGTCGTGAAACTCGGAGTGAAAGACTATGTGTGTCGAGAACACCCATACCGCATGGACTCGCCACGAGATATCGTCGAGGAGTTCTTCGACCGCATGGAAGACGACCGCAGGAAGACCGTCGGCGACCTGTTCGCCGAGGACGCCGTCATCTCCCTGCCGGGGGCGACCTTCGAGGGACCGACCGCCGCCTACGACTTCCTCGCCCATCTCGAACCGCGATATGAGTGGGCGACAAAGGAGTTCGACCGCTGGATAGAGACGGGCGACACCGTCGTGAGCACCGGGTCGCTCCGCGGCGTCGACAACGACGGCGCGGACTTCTCCGACGTTCGCTACGTCGATATCTACGTCGTCCGCCGGGGACTCATCAAGCGCCTCGACATCTGGAACGACCTCGCGGTCGACGGCGTCGTTCCGGTCGAGGACGCGCCCGCGACCCCGGCGGAGGAATGAGCGACCGAACCGCCGTCCTCTTCGCGCTCCGCGACGACCCCTCGCTCGTCGCCCGCGCCGAGGAACTCGGCTACGAGTCGGCGTGGGCCGCCGAGGGACAGGGAAAGACCGCATTCGGAAAGCTCGAACGCTGGGCCGTCCACACCGACGAAATCGGGCTCGCGACCGGTATCGTCAACGTCTTTTCGCGGACGCCCGCGGCGCTCGCGGCGGCCGCGGCGACC
Source organism: Haloferax sp. KTX1 (assembly GCF_902410085.1). Taxonomy (NCBI): domain Archaea; kingdom Methanobacteriati; phylum Methanobacteriota; class Halobacteria; order Halobacteriales; family Haloferacaceae; genus Haloferax; species Haloferax sp. KTX1. Next base: position 23,051 of record NZ_CABPRH010000003.1, read on the forward strand.
CTCGACGACCACTCCGACGGGCGCGCGATTCTCGGCCTCGGCGTGGCCCACCCCGGCGTCGTCGAGGCGTTCCACGGCGTCGACTTCGACCGCCCGCTGTCGCGGCTCCACGAGTACGTCGACCTCGTCCGGCGCTACCTCCGCGGCGAGGCCGACTCCTTCGACGGGGAGTTCTTCTCGCCCGAGCGCACGAGTTTCTGGGACGCCTTCGACCCCGTCCGCGAAGAGATACCCATCTACAACGGCGCGCTCGGGCCGGCGAACGTCCGACTCACCGGGCAGGTCGCCGACGGCTGGCTCCCGAACCTCTATCCCCGCCCGCAGTTCGAGGAGGCGCTGGAGTGGCTCGATACGGGGGCGTCCCGCGCCGGGCGCGACCGGAGCGACGTGGACGTGGCGATGTACGTCCTCACTTCCGTCCACGACGACCCCGACGAGGCGCGGCGGGCGGCCGCCGAACACGTCGCCTACTACCTGCGGGACGTGCCGGGGTACTACGACCGCGCGGCCGAGCAGGCCGGCTTCGCCGACGAGGTGGCGGCGGTCCGCGCCGCGCCGACGACCGAGGCCGGAGCGCGCGAACTCTCGGCCGACTTCCTCGACCTCGTGGCGCTGGTCGGCGCGCCCGACGACGTGCGGGGGCGACTCGGCGAACTCCGCGGGATGGGCGTCGACCTCCCGGTCGTCCGCGCGCCCGCCGGCGTCGACCGCGAGTGGGTGGCCCGAACGCTGGAGGTGTTCGCCCCGTAACATGACCCCGGCGGACGGTGCCGTACTTTTATGCTGGATGCCACCGCATCTCAATCGAAGCGAGTCATGACAGACCGTATCTGGGAGGACCTGCTATCCGAACAGGATAAACAGGTCATCACGAAGGCTGGTTACGACAGGGAGGGCGCCTCGTCGTGGGAGTCCCGCGGCATGGGCGAGAACCCGATGGTTCTCGTCATCGACATGCAGCGGCTCATCGTCGGCGAGAACGTCCCCATCCTCGACGCCATCGAGGAGTACCGCACCGCGATGGGCGACATCGCGTGGGACGCCATCGAGCACATCGACCCGTTCCTCGACTTCGCGCGAGAACAGGGGCTTCCGGTGACGTACACGCGGGTCGTCCCGTCGAGCTACGACGACCCCGACCACCCCGACCTCGACATCGTCGACCCGGTCGCGCCCGCGGCGGGCGACGCCGTCGTCGACAAGTCCTACGCGTCGGCGTTCTACGGGACCGACCTGCTCTCGCGGCTCGTCCGCGGGGGCCACGACTCGGTCATCATCGTCGGCAACTCCACGAGCGGGTGCGTCCGCGCCACCGCGGTCGACGCCAAGCAGAACGGCCTCAGCGTCGTCCTGCCGCAGGAGTGCATCTTCGACCGCATCGAGGCGTCGCACAAAATCGGCCTCCTCGACCTGTGGATGAAGTACGCCGAAGTGCTGGAGACCGAGGCGGTCGAGGAGTGGGTCGAGACGCTATGACCCACGACCTCGTCATCTCGAACGGCACCGTCGTCACCCCCGAACACGGCACCTTCGAAGCCGACGTCGCGGCCGACGGCGAGGCCATCTCCGCCATCGCCGCGCCCGGCACGCTCTCGGGCGAGGCAGAAATCGACGCGACGGGCAAGCACGTCCTCCCGGGCGCGATCGACCCGCACACCCACCACGGCATCTACCGCGGGCTGGAGGCGGACGCCGAGTCCGAGTCCAAGTCCGACCTCGTCGGCGGCGTGACCACCATCGGGAACTACTTCCGCCGGGCCGGGGCCTACGAGGACATCATGCCGGGATACTTCGAGGAGGCGGAGCCGAACTACTACCACGATTACTTCTTCTCGCTGGGCCTGCTCTCGATGGAGCACGTAGCGGAGATTCCGACCATCATCGAGGAGTTCGGCATCACGACGTTCAAGTGGTACATGAACTACAAGGACGCCGCCCGCGAGAAGTTCGGCGTCGACTGCGACATGCACGACGACTTCGGCGACGCGTTCGTCCGGAAACTCGCCGAACAGGACGTGCCGACGACGCTCGGCTACCACTCCGAGAACGTCGAAATCACGAACGCGCTCGCCGGCGGCAACGTCTACGTCACCTCCGAGTCCGACGACACCGACGCCGACGCCGACGAGGGCTACGAGGTGATGGTCGAGGAGTTCCCCGGCTACGCCGAGACCCAGAGCATGGTCGCCGGGGCCGCGCTCGCGAAGGTCCACGGCTACGACGACCGCTTCTACGCGGTCCACATCTCGGCTGGAGGGACCGCCGACGAACTCGCCGCGCTCCACGACGCGGGCTACCGGGCGTGGGGCGAGACGTGCATCCACTACCTCGCGCTCACCACCGAGGAGTGCGACGAGCGCATGAAGGTGAACCCGCCGGTCCGGTCGAAAGCCGACCAGGAGACGCTCTGGGAGCGCCTCGCCGACGGCACCATCTCCACTATCGGGACCGACCACTGCGCCAACCTCGCGGAGAACAAGTTCGGCGAGGGCATCCGCGACAGTCTGCTCGGCTTCCCCTCGACGCCGGTGATGCTCCCGCTCATCCTCTCGGAGGGCGTCAACGAGGGTCGCATCTCGCTGGAACGCGCCGTCGAGGTCACGAGCACCAACGCGGCGAAGGCGTTCAACCTCTACCCCAAGAAGGGGACGGTCAGGGTCGGCAGCGACGCCGACCTCGCCGTCGTCGACCTCGACGAGACGAAGACGGTCACGCCGGAACTGTTACACAGCGTCAGCGGCTACTCCCCCTACGAGGGCCGAGAGGTCACCGGCTGGCCGACCCAGACCGTCGTGAAGGGCGAACTCGCCTACGACGACGGCGACATCGTCGGCACGAAGGGCCGCGGCACCCACATCGACCGGCCGGTGTGAGGTCGCGCGGTCGGAGCCACCATCAGCACGATTCGACCCCGCCCCATCAGAACACCTCGACCCCGACCCAACTCGCCGCCGACGCGGACTGACCGGCCACGCGGAATCGGGCAACGACCTCGCCCGCTCACGCCGACGACCGGCCGCCCGCGACCGGGCACGCGGACGCGAACACGCACCACCTGACGACCACCACACGCGACACAGAACGAGAAGACACACACGACATGACGAACGACACGAACGGACCACTCGACGGCCTCGTCGTCCTCGAAGCCGGGTCGATGATATCCGGCCCGACCGTCGGCCGCTTCCTGGCCGACTTCGGGGCGACGGTCATCAAAATCGAACACCCGGCGTTCGGCGACCACATCCGCCGCTTCGGCCCACAGAAAGACGGCGTCGGCCTCTGGCACAAGTACCTCTCGCGGAACAAGCAGTCTATCACCCTGAACATCTCCACCGACGAGGGCGCGGCGGTGTTCGAAGACCTCGTGGGCGAGGCCGACCTCCTCATCGAGAACTTTCGGCCCGGCACGCTCGAACGCTGGAACGTCGGCTGGGAGCGACTCTCCGAGGTCAACGACGACCTCGTGATGCTCCGGATGTCCGGCTTCGGACAGACCGGCCCGTACGCCGAGCGCCCCGGGTTCGGGACGCTCGCGGAGGCCATGTCCGGCTTCGCCTACCTCAACGGCTTCCCCGACTCGCCCCCGTTGCTCCCGCCGACCGGCCTCGCGGACAACATCGCGGCGCTGTTTTCGACGTTCGCGGTGATGTTCGCGCTCTACCACCGCGACGTCCACGGCGGCGGCGGCCAGTACATCGACACGAGCCTCATCGAACCCATCTTCGGCCTGCTCGGCCCGCAGCCGCTCCGCTACGACCAACTCGGCGAAATCGAGTCGCGGTCGGGCAACCGCTCGACCTCGTCGGCCCCGCGGAACGTCTACCGGACGGGTGACGACCGCTGGGTCGCCATCTCCGCGAGCGCGCAACCGCTCGCCGAGCGCACGTTCGACGCCATCGACCGCCCCGACCTGAAAGACGACCCGCGGTTCGAGACCAACGAGGACCGACTGGAACACGTCGACGAACTCGACGCCGTCATCCAAGACTGGATGGACGACCACAGCCGCGAGGAGGTGCTCGACGCGTTCGAGGCGGCCGACGCGACGCTCGCGCCCGTCTACAACGTCGAGGACATCCTCAACGACGAGCACTACGCGGCGCGCGAGGCGTTCCTGACGGTCGACGACCCCGACCTCGGCGAGGCGGTCGTCCAGAACGCCTTCCCCAAGTTTTCGGAGACGCCCGGGCGGGTCGACCACCTCGGGCCGTCGCTCGGCGAACACAACGACGCGGTCTACCGCGACCGACTCGGCTACGACGAGTCGGTGCTTTCGGACCTCGAAGCGGAGGACGTGATATGAGCCTCCTCGACTCCCTGCCGGAGCGCGTCCACGTCGTCGAGATGCTGCCCCGCGACGGGTTCCAGCGCCTCGACGAGTTCGTCCCGACCGACGAGAAAGTCGAGATAATCGACGCCCTCTCGGACACCGGCGTCGACGAAATCGAGATCTCCTCGTTCACCCACCCGAAGGCCGTCCCGACCCTGCGGGACGCCGACGAGGTGGCGACGCGAATCACCCGCCGCGACGGCGTGACCTACCGGGCGCTCGTCCCCAACCTCCGGGGCATGGAGCGCGCCGTCGAAGCCGAGGTGGACAAAGTGAACGCGCTCGTCACGGTGAGCGAGACCTACACGAGGAAAAACCAGAACCGCACCCGCGAGGAGGTGCTCGCGGAGATGGACGACGTCGTCGCCCTCGCCCACGACCACGGCATCGAGGTCGAAGCCGGGATGGGAACGAGTTTCTACTGCCCCTACGAGGGCGCAATCGACCCGGCGGAGACGCTCGCGGTCGTCGACAGCGTCGTCGACTCCGGCGTCGACGAGGTCACGCTGGCGACGACGATGGGCCTCGCGAACCCCGTCGAAATCACGGAGCGCTTCACCGCCGCGTTCGAGGCCCACCCCGGCCTCGACATGGGCCTGCACCTCCACGACACCAACGGGATGAGCCTCGCCAACACGCTGGCGGCGATGGCGGTCGGCGTCGACCGCTTCGACGCCTCTGTCTGCGGGCTCGGCGGCGGCGTCGTCCTCCCGGGCGACATGTCCGGCGTCGGCAACACGCCGACCGAGGACCTCGTCCAGATGCTCGAACGCATGGGCGTCGGCCACGGCGTCGACTTCGACCGCATCGAGGCGGCCGCCCACGACGTGTCCGACCGACTGGGCCTCGGCCTGACGAGTCACGTCCTCGCGGGCGGCACCGTCGAGGGCGTCCTCGACACCGTCGCCGCCGATCAGGAGGAGAGCTGAGATGTCCGGCAAGACCCTCGCGGAGAAACTGCTGTCGGCGAAGTCGGACACCGACGCCCGCGCCGGCGACTACGTCGAAGCCGACGTGGACGTGGCGATGGCCCACGACATCACCGGGCCGCTCGCGTTCCGGACGTTCGACGAGGTGACGGGCGACGACGGCGAGCTGTTCGCGCCCGACCGGACCGTCTTCACCATCGACCACCACGCCCCCGCCGACGGGGTGCAGGCCGCGAACAACCACAACGCGGTCCGCGAGTTCGCGGCGGAACACGGCGCGCACCAGTTCGACGTGGGCGATGGCATCTGCCACGCCGTGCTCGTCGAGGAGGGGTTCGTCGGTCCCGGCGACCTCGTCATCGGCGCGGACTCCCACTCGACGACCTACGGCGGCATCGGCGCGTTCGGGACCGGCGTCGGCTCGACCGATCTCGGGACCGCGCTCGCGACGGGCGAACTCTGGTTCCGCGTCCCGAAGACGCTCCGCTTCGAGGTCGACGGCGACCTCCGGGACGGCGTCTACGCGAAGGACCTCATCCTGCGATTCATCGGCGACGTGGGCTTCGACGGCTGTACCTACATGGCCGCCGAGTACGCCGGGAGCGCCGTCGAGTCGCTGCCGATTCACGAGCGCCTCGTCCTCTCGAACATGGCCATCGAGATGGGCGGCAAGGCCGGCCTCGTCACGCCCGACGAGCGGACCGAGTCGTACCTCGAACGCCAGACCGGAAACGAAATCGACCTCGGCGACGCGTTCGTCTCCGACGACGACGCCGACTACGAGGCGGTCCACAGCTACGACGCGGCCGACCTCGCCCCGCAGGTCTCGAAGCCGTCGAACCCCGAGAACGCGGTCGACGTGACCGAGGTCGCGGGCACCGAAATCGACCAGTTGTTCGTCGGCACCTGCACGAACGGCCGGTACGAGGATATCAAAATCGTCGCCGACATCCTCGAAGGCGAGACCATCGCCCCGAACGTCCGGATGGTCGTCGTCCCCGCCTCGAAGTCCGTCTACCAGCACATGCTCGGGACGGGCGTCTTCCAGACGCTCACCGACGCCGGCGCGGTCATCCAGAGCGCCGGCTGCGGCCCCTGCGCGGGCTACCATCAGGGCGTCCTCGGCGACGGCGACGTCTGTCTCGCCACGGCGAACCGGAACTTCCCCGGCCGCGAGGGGTCGATGGAGTCGTCGGTCTACCTGTCGAGTCCGGCGACCGTCGGCGCGAGCGCGCTGTACGGCGAAATCACCGACCCCCGCGAGGTCGAGACGAACCGCTACGACGACACGGTGTTCGCGGAGGTGCTGCCATGACGGGAGCCGCCGGCGGTTCCGGCGACGACCGCCCCGACCCCGCCGAACCCGGTCGCGCGTGGGTCTTCGGCGACAACGTCGACACCGACCAGATAACGCCGTCGCGCTTTATCGTCTCGTCGGACCCCGACGAACTCGCCAGCCACGCCTTCGAGGACCTCAGACCGGAGTTCTCCGAGTCGGTCGAGCGCGGCGACTTCGTCGTCGCCGGCGAGAACTTCGGGAGCGGGTCGTCGCGGGAGCACTCGCCGCTGTCGCTCGTCGGCGCGGGCGTCTCGGCGGTCGTCGCGCGGTCGTTCGCGCGCATCTTCTTCCGCAACGCCATCAACCTCGGTCTGCCGGTGCTCATCTGCCCCGGCGCGGACGCCGTCGAGGACGGCGACGAGATTCACGTCGACCTCGACGCGGGCGTCGTGACGAACCACACGCGAGACGAGACGTACGAGGCGGAGGCGCTCCCCGAGTTCCTCCAGTCGCTCGTCGAACAGGGGGGACTGAAAGCGTACACGAAAGCGAAACTCGACGGCTGAGCGGGCACTCGACTCACGTCATACCGTCCCGACGCAGCGACCGACAGCCACACAGAGGCACCCGCGAACGTCGTTCCGAGGCGGCTGTTTTACTTTTCTCACCGCTTTCTCGCGTCCCAGTAGAGGAGTCCGGCGGCGGCGACGAGACAGACCGCCAGCCCCGCGAACGCCGCGACGTAGCTCGCGTAAGTGGCGACGATGCCGACGTACGCCGGCCCCATCGCATTCGCGCCGAGGAACAGCGCCCGCGCGGCCCCGAGGTCGGCCCCGCGGTCGGCGTCGGGCGCGTTGTCCATGATGATGGCGTCCGCGAGGGGGAACTCCGTCTTGTAGCCGGCCGCGAGCGCGACGACGGAGACGTAGATGAGCGGGCGCGCCGCCACGGCCGAGAGGACGGCGAGCGCCGCCGCGGCCACGAGCATCCCGACGACCGCGATTGACTCGCGGCGGAACCGGTCGCTCAGGCCGCCGGCGACGGGTTTGATGGTGATGCCGACGGCGAAGACGATGGCGAACGTCGCGCTCGCCAACTGCTGGTCGAAGCCCTTCGCCTCGATGAGGTAGGTCGGAAAGAAGTTGATGAAGCCGCCGACCATGAAGTAAAACAGCCCGAACGCGAGGAGCGTCCGGCGCTGTTCCGCGCTGGCGAAGAGGCGTCGAAGCGTCCCCGAGACGTGGAGTTCGGGCGACCCCACGGCGTAGCCGTCTCGCGACCAGAGCGCGTAGAGCACCGTGAGTCCCGCGAGGACGACGGCCACCGGGAGGAACGGCGTCCGCCACGTCGCGTAGGTCAGCGCGAGGATGGCGAGCCCCGAGGAGACGAGGCCGCCGAGGTCGGTGCCGGCGGCGTAGACTCCGAGCGCCCGCCCGCGGCGTTCGACGAACAGGTCCGACAGGAGCGCCCGCGAGGGGATGGCGAAAAGCCCCTTCCCGAGTCCCGTGACGACCGCGGCGGCGACGAAGCCCGCGAGACCGCCCGCGAGGCCGAACGTGGCAAAGCCGAGGACGAGAATACCGAGTCCGGGGACGATGAGCGTCGTCCGCGTCCAGCGGTCGGAGTACTCGCCGCCGGGGTACTGGGTGACGGCGTAGACGCCCTGAAACAGCGCCAGCGCGATGCCGGCGGTCGCCTCCGTTATCTGTAACTCCTCGATGATGGTCGGCAACAGCGGCGACAGGAGGAACCGGCCCGTCTGAAGGACCGCCCACGCCAGCGACACGGTGACTAACATCCGACCCGGGTAGCCCGCAAGCAAGCGCTCGTCGGATGTCGGCTGTTGGTTCACACCCTCCGTTCACCCACCTGCTACCAATGGGTTACGATTGCGGAACGTCGGTTCCGGTTGTCGGCGTCGCGGTCTCCCGAGGCGCGTTACAAAGAAAATAAACTAATTAGAGTTTATTATTTCTCCACGCGGCCATGTATTTCTCCTAGGAAATGAATTTAGGCCCACTATAGACAACAATTTTTGCAATTTGTAGAATTTCTACAAATTGTAAAATTATAAACACAATAGAGTTTATTTTTGCCTCGGTTCTCTCCCTGTCATCCTCGATAGCCGCCGCACGAATTTTTACCATCTTCCCCCGCGACGGGGCGGGCATGGACGCGACGGCAATCGACCACGTGAACCTCCGCATCCCCGCCGACGGCCTCGACGCCGCGGTCGGGTTCTACCGCGACGCGCTCGGCTTCGACGTCGAGAACCGCGACCTGTACGAGTCGGGCGAAAAGCCCTTCTTCTCCGTGCGACTGACCCCGGCGAGCGTCATCCACCTCCGGCCGGCCGAGAACTTCGAACCGCCGACCGAGACCGCCTTCGACCACGTCGCCATCGAGTTCGCCCACGACATCGACGAACTCCGCGACCATCTCGACGCCGGCGGCGTCGAAATCGACCGCCAACTCGAACCGCTCGGGGCGACGGGCGTCGCGCCCGCGGTGTACGTCACCGACCCGTTCGGCTACACGCTGGAGCTGAAAGCCGCGCCCGACGACGGCTGAGCCTCACAGCACGTACTGCGCGACCGAGTCCATCACTTTCCGCTCCGCCCGGCGCAGGTGTTCCTCGGCGGTGCGCCGCGAGACGCCCATCTCGTCGGCGATGGTCGCGGTCTCGACGCCGCGCGGGAGGTCGTAGTAGCCGCCGGCGTGGGCCAGTCGCAGCGCCTCGCGCTGGCGGCCGGTGAGTTCGGGCATCGCGTCGGCGGGTGCTAAAAGCGGGCCGCTTCCGCTGGCGAACGACACCGCGCGCTTGGACTCGACGCTCACGTCGAAGCCGCTGTCCACGAGGTCGCGGAAGCACGCCGTCAGGTCGTCGGCGGAGACGGCGAGCAGCCGACAGACCTTCGCGCCGTCGCGGTAGCGAAGCGGCGGCACGAGGAGCAGACCGTGTTTCTGCACGTAGCCCTCGATGTGGTCTATCTCGTGGTCCCGGAGGCAGTCGGCGGTGACGACGACCAACTCGTCGCCGCGCTCGACCGACGCCGCCACGCCGACGGTGTCGCCGACGCGGTCGAGCACGTCGCTTCCGACCTCGCCGCTCACGTGGAGCATGTCGCAGTGCTCGTTGCACCACAGTTCGACGCTCGCGGCGTTGCCCGCCGTCGCCGCCGCGTAGGCGCTGTCGTCCCGGATTCGGAGGCTCGCCTCGTACATACGCGAACCGTGGTCCGGCGACGATATATAAATACCACACCGCACGGTGGGGGAATCGCTACCCGTCTCGCGCCCGATGTGTGAGGTATGCACGACCAGCAATCGTCGGAAACCCGGGACCGACTCGGCGATCCGAGCGACGAGTGGCGCGCGTACCAGGGTGCACCCACTGGGACGGACATCGAGTGTAAGGGGTGGCGACAGGAGGCGGCGCTCCGGATGCTCAACAACAACCTCGACCCCGAGGTAGCGGAGCGTCCCGAAGACCTCGTCGTCTACGGCGGGACCGGTCGCGCCGCCCGCTCGTGGGACGCCTACGACGCCATCCTCGCCGAACTCCGCGACCTCGACGACGACGAGACGCTCCTCGTCCAGTCGGGAAAGCCGGTCGGGAAGTTCCCGACCCACGAGCGCGCCCCGCGCGTCCTCATCGCCAACTCGAACCTCGTCGGCCGCTGGGACGACTGGGAGCACTTCCACGAACTGGAGGCCGAGGGGAAGATCATGTACGGCCAGATGACCGCCGGGTCGTGGGCGTACATCGGCACGCAGGGCATCATTCAGGGCACCTACGAGACGCTGGCCGAACTCGCCCGCCAGCACTACGACGCCGACCTGCGGGGCAAACTCGTCGTCACCGGCGGCCTCGGCGGGATGAGCGGCGCACAGCCCCTCGCGGTGACGATGAACCGCGGGGTCTGTATCGCCGCCGAGGTGCAGGCCGACCGCATCGAGCGCCGGGTCGAGACGGACTACCTGATGGAGTTCGCCGACTCGCTGGACGAGGCGCTCGAAAACGCGAAGGCGGCCATCGACGCGGGCGAACCCTACAGCGTGGGCGTCCAGATGAACGCCGCGGACATGCTCGAAGCACTGCTCGCGCGCGACGAGATTCCCGACGTGGTCACCGACCAGACCAGCGCCCACGACGAGCTCGAAGGCTACTACCCGAGCGGCTACACCGTCGATGAAGCAGACCAACTCCGCGAAGACGACCCCGAAGCCTACGTCGACGCCAGCCTCGACACGATGGAGCGCCACGTGCAGGCCATCCTCGACCTGCAGGACGCGGGCGCAATCGCCTTCGAGTACGGCAACAACATCCGCGGGCAGGTCCAAGACCACCGCGGGATGACCACCGCCTTCGACTTCCCCGGCTTCGTCCCGGCGTACATCCGCCCGATGTTCTGCCGCGGGCGCGGGCCGTTCCGGTGGGCCGCGCTCTCCGGCGACCCCGCCGACATCCACCGCACCGACGAGGCGATTCGAGAACTGTTCCCCGAACACGAGTCGCTCATGCGCTGGATAGACCTCGCACAGGAGCAGGTGTCGTTCCAGGGGCTCCCCTCGCGCGTCTGCTGGCTCGGCTACGCCACCGACGACGAGGGGCTCACGGAGCGCGCCCGATTCGCGCTGAAAATCAACGACCTCGTCGCCTCGGGCGAGGTCTCCGCGCCGGTCGTCGTCACCCGCGACCACCTCGACGCCGGGTCGGTCGCCAGCCCGTACCGCGAGACCGAGGCGATGCGCGACGGCACCGACGCGGTCGCCGACTGGCCCATCCTGAACGCGCTTCTCAACACCGCCGCGGGCGCGGACATCGTGAGCGTCCACGACGGCGGCGGCGTCGGCATCGGCAACTCGCTGCACGCGAACAACCACGTCGTCCTCGACGGCTCCGACCTCGCGGCGGAGAAGGCCCGCGCCGTCTTCACGACCGACCCCGGCATGGGCGTCGTCCGCCACGCCGACGCCGGCTACGAGGACGCGCTGGACGAGGCGACCCGGTCGAACGTCCGCATCCCGATGCGGGACCACGACGCGGCCGACGAATCCGCCGCCCGAGGTGACGAATGAGCCTCACCGACCCGCCCGCGTGGGAAGGAACCTCGTCGGACCCGAACGACGAGCAGTTCGGCCGCGTCGTCACCCCGACCGAAATCGAGGACGCGGGCGACTTCCGCGCCGTCCTCGTGGGCGAACCCTACGACGGGGCCGTCATCGGCCGGCGCGGTGCCCGCGATGCCCCGGCCGCGATTCGGCGCGCCCTCGCCGGCGTCAAGACCCACCACTTCGACGAGGGGCCGGTCGCCGGCGTCGCCGACCTCGGCGACCTCCCGGTCGAGGCGTACAACGACGCGGACGACCCCGAGAACCACGTCGCGGACGTGCAGGCCGTCGTCGCCGACGAGGCCGCGGCCGTCTACGAACGCGGCGCGCTCCCGGTCTTCCTCGGCGGCGACAACTCCCTGACGGTCGGCAACGTCACGCCGCTTCTCGGCGGTGACGACCCGGTCGGCGTCGTGAGCTTCGACGCCCACCTCGACTGCCGCGAACCCGCCGACAGCCCGACGAGCGGGACGCCCTACCGACAGCTGTTCGACGCCGGCCTCGACCGCCTCGCCGTGGTCGGCGCGCGCCACTTCGAGACCTCGACCGCCTACGCCGACTTCCTGCGCGACTCGGGCGGGACCATCCTCACCGCCGACGAGGTCGGTCGCGGCCCCGCCGAGACGGCCGACTTCGCCCTCGATGCGCTGGCCGCCTGCGACCGCGTCTTCGTCAGCCTCGACGTGGACGTGCTGGACCAGACGGCCGCGCCGGGCGCGAGCGCACCGACCCCCGGCGGCGTCACCACCCGCGAACTGTTCTCGATGCTCCGCCGCGTCGCGGCCGACCCCCGCATCGTCGGCTTCGAGGTCGTGGAGTGCGCGCCGCCGCTGGACGACGAGGACGGCCGAACCGTCGCCGCGGCCGCCCGCGCGGTCGCCCACTTCCTCGCGGGGGTGACGTCGCGTGACTGACGAGAGTTCTACGGCCGGCCTCACGGTCGTCCACGGCGCGGCCGAACTGGTCGTCGGCCCCGACGAGGAGACCGGCGTCGTCGTCCTCGAAGACGCCGCGTTCGCCGCGCTCGACGGCGAAGTCGTCGCCGTCGGCCCCACGGACGAAGTGCTCGCGGACTCCCCCGTCGCGGACGCCGAGACGGCCATCGACGCGACCGGCAAGACGGTCTTGCCGGGCTTCGTCGACCCTCACACCCACGCGCTCTTTGCGGGCGACCGCTCCGACGAGTTCGTGGCGAAGCTCCGCGGCGCGACCTACGAGGAGATTCTCGCCGACGGCGGCGGCATCCTCCGCACCGTCGACGCGGTCCGCGAGGCCTCCGACGACGAGTTGGTGGCGAACCTCACGGAACACCTCGACGCGATGCTCGCCCACGGGACGACCACGGTCGAGGTGAAGTCCGGCTACGGCCTCGACACGGAGACCGAACTGCGGATGCTTTCGGCCGTCGACGCGGCCGGGTCGGACCACCCGGTCGACGTGATTCCGACGTTCATGGGCGCGCACGCCGTCCCCCGCGGCGTGGACGCCGAGGAGTACGCCGAGTCGGTCGTCTCCGACCAACTCCCCGCGGTCGCCGAACAGGGCATCGCCGAGTTCTGCGACGTGTTCTGCGAGCGCGGCGTGTTCACCGCCGAGCAGTCCCGCCGGATTCTGGAGGCGGGCCGCGACCACGGCCTCGCGCCGAAGATTCACGCCGACGAGTTCGCCGCCATCGGCGGCACCGACGTCGCGGCCGCGGTCGGCGCGGCCAGCGCGGACCACCTGCTTCACACCGACGACGCGGGCCGCGAGACGCTGGTCGAAGCCGGCGTCACGCCGGTCATGCTCCCCGGCACGGCGTTCGGCCTCGGAGCCGACTACGCCGACGCCCGCGCCTTCCTCGACGCGGGCCACGAGGTCGCGCTCGCCACCGATTTCAACCCGAACTGCTTCTCCCGAAGCATGGGATTCGTCGCCACACTCGCCAGCGTCGGGATGCGAATGACGCCGCACGAAGCGATTCGCGGAATCACGAGCGCCGCCGCGGGCGCGCTCGACCGCGACGACGGCACGGGCACGCTCCGCGCGGGAGCCCCTGCCGACGCCGTCGTGCTCGACGTGCCGACCGCGTCGCACCTCTCGTATCGGTTCGACACGAACCCCGTTTCGACCGTGCTGAAATCGGGGGTGGTCGCCCGTGAGTGACGCCGCGTCGCTCCCCGAGTCGGTCACGCTCGACGGCGCGTCGCTGACGCCGGAAGACGTGGCGGCCGTCGCCCGCCACGACGCCCCGGTCGAGGTCGCCGCCGAGTCGCGCGAGCGGATGCGCGAGTCGCGCGAGCGCGTCGAGTCCGTCCTCGACTCCGGCGAACCGGTGTACGGCGTCAACACCGGCTTCGGACACCTCGTGGAGACGCACATCGACCGCGAGGACATCGAGCGCCTCCAGACGAACCTCGTGCGGAGCCACGCCGCCGGCGCGGGCCGCGAACTCACCCGCGAGGAGGTCCGGTCGATGATGGTCAGCCGAGCCAACACGCTCGCCAAGGGCTTTTCGGGCATTCGACCTTCGGTGGTCGACCTGCTCGTCTCGATGCTCAACGAGGGGGTTCAGCCGGTCGTCCGCTCCCGCGGGAGCCTCGGCGCGAGTGGCGACCTCGCGCCCCTCGCGCACATGGCGCTCGTCCTCATCGGCGAGGGCGAGGCCCGCGTCGACGGCGACCGACTCCCGGGCGACGAGGCCCTGCGAGCGGTCGGCTTGGAGCCGGTGACGCTCGCCTCCAAGGAGGGCCTCGCGCTCATCAACGGGACGCAACTCACGGTCGGTCTCGCCGCGCTGTTCGTCGTCGACGCCGAGCGAACCGTCGAGGCCGCCGACGCCGCTGGCGCGCTCGCGACCGAGGTCACGATGGGCACCACGGCGAACTGCGACCCCGCCATCCACGAGGTTCGCCCCCACCCCGGCCAGCAGGAGAGCGCGGCCGCGATTCGCCGCCTCACCGCCGGCTCGACCGTCCTCGAATCGCACAAGGACTGCGAGCGCGTGCAGGACGCCTACTCGATTCGCTGTCTCCCGCAGGTCCACGGCGCGGTCAGAGACGCCGTCTCGCACCTCCGCGAGGCCGTCGCGGTCGAACTCAACAGCGTCACCGACAACCCGCTCGTCTTCCCGGCCGGCGCGGTAGACGAGCGCGCGCCCGGCACCGACGCGGCCGCCGTCGTCTCCGCCGGCAACTTCCACGGCGAACCGCTGGCGCTCCGCCTCGACTACGCCGCCGGCGCGCTGACCGAACTCGCGGCCATCTCCGAGCGCCGGACCGACCGGATGCTCAATCCCGACGTGCAGGAGTCGTACCTCCCGCCGTTCCTGACCGAACGCAGCGGGCTCCGCTCCGGGTACATGATTGCGCAGTACACCGCCGCGGCGCTCCTCAACGAGTGCCGGTCGCTCGGTCGCCCGTCTATCGACTCGACGCCCGTCAGCGGCGGGCAGGAAGACCACGTGAGCATGAGCGGCCAGAGCGCCCTCAACGCCCGCACGGTCGCCGAGAACGTCGCGACCATCGTCGGCGTCGAACTCCTCTGCGGCTCGCAGGCCGCGGAGTTCCTCGGCGACGGCCTCGAACTCGGCACCGGCACGGGAGCCGTCCGCGACGCGATTCGGTCCGTGGTTCCGCCGCTGGACGAGGACCGCCGCCTCGACGGCGAACTGGAGACCGCGGCCGACCTCGTCCGGTTCGGCGCGATTCGCGCGGCCATCGAGGACGCCGGGCTCGCCGACTGAGCGGTTCCGCCGTGTCGTCGGTCGCCGCGGACATCGGTCGCCGACTCAGAGGTTTCCGTTGATGACGTCGGCGACGCGCTGCCGGTCGAATAGCTGTTCTTCTTCGGGAATCTCGGGATACGGTCCCTCGCTGTACTGGGGCCACGCGCCGAAGCGGTCGGGGTAGAGCTGTTTCGCGGTCATCTCCAACTGGAACAGGTTGAGTATCGGTCCCTGATAGCGGCCGGCCTGCGCGTAGACGCGGTCGTTCTTCACGGCCGAAATCTCGGCACCCACGGGGTCGTCGCGGAGGCCAGCGCGGATGTCGGGCATGCTCGTGTTCGGGTGCATCCCGCCGAGCGTGAGAATCACGTCGGGGTCGGCTTCGAGGAGCGTCTCGAAGTCGACGGTCGAGCCGGACTCCACGTCGTCGTCGAACGCGCTGACCGGCTTCAGCGGGCGGGTGTGGGCGGTCAGAAAGCCCGGCGTGCTCAGGTTGTACGCGTAGATGGACTCCAGGTCGCTCGGGCCGAGGAGCACGGCGGTCGGGCGGTCGGCCTCCGCGGGGAGGTCCGCCGAAATCGCCGCGAGCAGTTCCTCGCGGACCGCCGCGAGCGCCTCGTACTTCGCCTCTTCCTGCAGAACCTGCGCAACCTTGGCGAATATCTCCCAGAGGCCGTAGTACTCGTAGGTGTCGGCCCACTCGGTCGGCGGCGCTTGATGCCGCGCGCTGAACGTGTTGCCGAACCACGGGCCGACGTTCTCCCCGATTTCGTCGAGGTCGTCTTGGTTCCAACTGCCGAGCGCGGAGACGCTGGCGGGGTCGGCGAGGTGCACGTCGCTGTCGAGTTCGTAGAGCCGCTCTTTCGACGGCTCCCACGACGAGTACAGGCCGGTCCAGTCGAGTTCGACGCCGGGGAGTCGCGGCGTGAACTGGTTCCACAGCGCGTCGTAGTAGTCGGGGGCGTGCATCGCGTTGACGGCGTCGCCGTGGCCGAGCGCGAACGCCATCCCCGCGTGGTGGGTCAGCCGCGTGAAGATGCGCTCGGGGACGCCCTCGAACGTCACGTCGCCCATCGGGGCCATCGACACCGTGTACGAACTGCCGTCGGCCGTCGACGCCGCGGTCGACTCGCTCGTCGCCGTCGATTCGGCGGTCGCGGCGGTGTCCGCCGCGGTCGCGTCCGTCGCGGTCGCGTCCGACTCGGACGAACCCGTACAGCCGGCGAGTAGTCCGCCGACTGCGACCGAGCCACCGTAGGTCAAGAACTTCCTGCGCGTCGGTTCGTCGCTGTCTGCCATCGTATATTTAGGCCGGCCTAATACACATATGCGTACCGATTTAGGCTCACCGAAACTCCGAAACGGATTTATCCGTTTAGGGTTGCCTAAAACCATGGACGAAGACTTCACCGACCGGGCGACACCCACGCGGCGCGCGTATCTCAAAAGCGGCGGCGCGCTGCTCGCCGGCGGTCTACTGGCTGGCTGCGCCGGGGGGAACGACGCGGAATCGTCGGCGGACGCGGCCGAGACCGCCGCAACGACGGCCGCGAGCGACGCGTCCCCCGCGTCGGAGACCGAGTCTGGGAGCGAATCGACCGAATACACGGTGTCGATGTCGCCGGCCGGCGACGTGACGTTCGAGTCGGTCCCCGAGAGCGTGATGGTGTACAACCTCGTCTACGCCGACGCCGCGGTCGCCTTCGGCCACGGCGACGCGGTGAACTCTCTCGGCTTCGACAGCGACGCCGGTGGCCGGACGCTCGACGCCTACTACGAGCGCCTCGACGGCGTCTCGTTCGACCGGAGCGACCTCGCGCAGCTCAACTCGGGGTCCGGGAGCGTCAACATCGACAAGGAACTCGTCTACGAACTCGACTCCGACCTGCACCTCGTCGACCCGGCGCTCGTGGCCAGCTTCGACGGCTGGGACCAGTTCGACGTCGAGGAGATTCGCGAGCAGGTCGGCCCGTGGTTCGGCAACGCTTACAGCCGCACGCACGCCCAGCCGCCCGAGCCGTACGCCGCCGACTACGAGTACTACACGCTCTGGGAAATCGTCGAGAACGTCGGGCAGGTCTTTCGGGAGGAAGACCGCTTCGCGGCGCTCGAAGCGGTCCACAGCGACCTCCTCGGCACCATTCAGTCGGGCCTCCCGCCCGAGTCGGAGCGGCCGACCGTCGGCGTCGTCATCTACATGGACGAGACGTTCTACCCGACGAAAATCGACGCACCCGGCTTCGCGACCTCGCACATTCGCCCGCTCGGCGTCACCGACGCCTTCGCGGCCGGCGACGTGACGTTCGAGACCTCCTACGACTTCGAGACGATGCTCGAAATCGACCCCGACGTACTGCTCCACAGCTACGGTATCGACTCGTACTACGACGTGGCGGCGATTCGACGGGACCTCGAAAACCACCCCGTCGGGAGCGAACTCAGCGCGGTCCGGAACGACCGCGTCTTCCCGTCGGGGACGCCGGTGCAGGGACCGATTATGAACCTGTTCCAGTTGGAGATGACGGCCAAACAGCTTTATCCGGACCAGTTCGGCGGGTGGCCGGAGTACGCGGGCGGCGCGTATCCCGAGATTCCCGAGGACGAACGGCTGTTCGATAGGCAGCGCGTCGCCGACATCGTCACCGGCGAGTGAGGCGACCGGCGTTTCGGCGGCCCCTTACCAGAGCTGGACGGCGGGCGTCCCGCAGTCGTCGCAGACGATGGCGTCGTTGTCTTTGTAGCTCCCCGTCACGAGGTCGCCGTCGCAGTAGGTGCAGTCCTCTTCGTCGAACGAATCGAGCAGGTACGCGGATTCGGGCATACCCGTCGATTCGGCTCCAGTCGTAAGAACATTTCTCCGGTTCGATATATCGCGGTCCGTGACACTCCCGAGAACGGCTCTGTTGAAATCCTCAGTCACTGATAGTTTGTTGAGGCCGTGCTGAATACAGGGCGCAAGTCGGTTATCATAGCCAGTTTCTCCACACCAAGTGTAGGAGGTTTCAGTTCCTCGAATCGCGTATCCAAGATAGAATATACCTTGCCCAAACCACAGCATCGACGCCTGCTACCAAGATAGAAATTTCAAGGAGAGCCAACTTAACGGAGGTGTTCGGTAGCACATTCTCACTACTTCAGTTTTGATTGTAGGTTTGTTGGTAGAACAGAGTGTGCAGACTCCCACCTCGAAATTTCCTCTGAATGGATGTAGATGGAGTGCTGAATTCACGCTCTGTCTGTGTCACACACTTCTGACAGCATTTGGTGAGGTGTCTGCGGTCGTGCTGAATAGAGCGTGCGAGTCGGTTACTGGCAACCCTCATCTGACGAGATACGAAGTGATAGACATCAAGGAAGACATTCCCACAAAACTTATCAAATGTTTGTTAGTGGTCTAACTCATGGATGTGCTTCTTTCTAATTTAATCTGGCTCGTCGTTTTTCCGGTTGCTATCGTTACTGGATCTCTCTATGCCATACAGCGCTTGCTGAGGAAGTTGCTACAAAACCGAAGTATCGACAGTAATCGAATTGGTGTCGCTGTGTTTGTGATTGGTGCCTACTTCCTCGGACACCCACTGTATCCTTCTTTGGTCCCTCTTATTAGAGCTTCAACCCCGTGGCTGTTCTCAGTTGGGGGTGTCTACTTTACTCTTGGATTATTTTCGTTTGTACATCGGCGATACCCATACTTCTCTGAAATCGGATGTTGGCTTGCATCGCTGGTTGGAGTTGTGGTCGCTCTCCTTGCTGCGAATGGACTTCAATTCTCTGCAGTTCTTCGTCTCCTCGGTTCCAATAGTATCGAGATTTCGCTATACTTGTCCCTTCCACTCGCAGCAATGTTCCCTGTGGGCCATATTTCTCAGCAGAGTGGTAGAAGGCCGATTATTCTCTCCCATCTACTCGTGTTCTCGTTATATGTGCTTGCGTTAGTCAACTCAATTCCAATGACAGAGCGAGTGCAAGGTCCAGCAGCGCTCGTATTCATTGCGTTTGGCGTTATCGGGATTCTGCTGGGAATTCCACTATACGTTCTCGGTAACACTCTGACCTCCAGTTCGCCCAGATGACCAACTCGCACGTAATATCCTCGGTCTATTCACCCATCTCTGTGCGAAACAAAGAATAGCGGATTGCTGAACTCACCCTCTGTCTGTGTCACGCGGATTCTGTCAAAGTCTAAGGATTTCAACAGAGCCACGAGAACTATTCAGTTCGAGCCGGCGCTTCGCCGGCGACAGACGCGGCTCACAATGCGGGACCGCAAAACGGCGGATTCCGGGGGAATTGTGGTAGTGTGCCCGGTGCGGTGGTGGTGATGGTGATGGATTGTCCGGGCGCAGGAAGCTCCCCGGAGGAGCGTGGGAACGCGTCGAGGGGGGAGGCGAGTCGGACTTAGTAGCCCAGTTGCTCGCGGATGAGGACGACGGTGGTGCGGCCCTCCTCGACTTCCTGTCGGAAGATGAGCTGCTTCGCAATCATCGACTCGACGCCGTAGGCCTCCTTCGCGCGCTCGTTTTCGAGGGGGTACGCGACGGATTCGAGGCGGTCGAGCGCGTCGTCGAGCGTCGGGACGATTTTGTTGACGCCGCTGACGATGACGACGTTGCTGGCGGCGAAGGGGTACGCGCCGATGCGACTGCCCGAGAGGTCCGCGGCGACGAGGTCGCCCGTCTGCGAGATGGCGTTGATGCCGCCGAGGAAGTAGTCGGCGGTCTGGGAGTCGCGGCGGGCGGCCTGTCGCTCCGCGTCGTCGTCGATGCTCCAAATCCGGTCCGGCAGGCTCTCCCACTCGTGGTCGCCCTCGCTGAGGTAGTCGTCGAACCCGATCTCTTCGAGCGTGGTCGAGTGGCCGTTCATCACGGAGACGCCGGCGGGGATGTGCGACCGCAGGGTTTCGAGCGCCTCGTCGGCCGTGTCGACGACGACGACGTCGAACCCGCTCGCTTCGAGGTTCTCGACGGTCACTTCGACGGCCTCGTCCTCGGGGAGTCGGTCGAGGTCGGCGTCGATGTCGGCGTCGTCTGCGTAGTCGGATTTCTGTTGAGACATGTGTGAGTGTGGTGGTGGAGTTCGGTGGGTGCTCCGACGAACGTGTGTAGCGCCTGTCGGGTGTTAAACGCTCGCTGACGGCGGTGTCAGGTGGTTACGGGCGTGTTACCGCCTTCGCTGACACCGGCATCGAACCCGGGAATACATGCTGCCCGCGTGCGTCTCTCGACCGACACCGAAGCGACGACTGCGTTCCGGCCACGACGATAGCTCTGCACCCGCGATGGCTTCGGAACGATTGGTCGCCGTATATGTCATGATAATGTACTATTTTATTCCCGGCTGATTTTTCGTCAACGTCTTGCCCGTGACGTTTGTGACTAGCGTACCACGGTATGTTAGACACATACTTATAATATATCCGATAGTTTAATCCGTCGGGTGGCACTCCGACGATGTATGGGTCTTCGAGATTTTCACCCGGCCGTCATCGCGACGGCGGTCGCGACGTTCGTCTCCTTTCTCGGCATCGGCGTCGTCGATCCGATTCTTCCGAGTATCGCCCGCGAACTGGGTGCCTCGCACTTCATGGTCGAACTCCTGTTTACGAGCTACCTGCTCGTGATGGGCCTCGCGAACCTGATTGCGGGCGCGCTCGCCACGCGAATCGGGAGCAAACGGACGCTTCTCCTCGGCCTCGCTACTGTCGCCGTCTTCGCGGGGGCGTGCGCGCTCGTCTCGACTGTCGAGTCGCTCGCGGTGCTCCGCGGCTTCTGGGGACTCGGTAACGCGCTTTTCACCACGACCGCGCTCGCCATCATCGTCGGCGTGGCCGCCAACACCAGAGGGGCGATTACGCTCTACGAGGCCGCCCTCGGCTTCGGTATCGCCTGCGGCCCGCTCCTCGGCGGCGTGCTGGGCGCGCAGTCGTGGCGGCTCCCCTTCGCGGGCGCGAGCGCCCTGATGGTCGTCGCCTTCGCGTTCGTCGTCTTCACTGTCGAGGAACCGGAGTCGGAACACGGACAGAGCCTCCGCGACGTGCTCGGGACGTTCCGCCACGCGGGCGTGCGGACCAACGCCGTCGTCGGACTGCTCTACACCTTCGGCTTCTTCACGCTCCTCGCGTACACGCCGCTCGTTCTCGGTCTCGGCGCGTTCCGAATCGGCCTCGTGTTCTTCGGCTGGGGTCTCTTGGTCATCGTCGGGTCCGCGGTCCTCTCGGGGCGTCTCAACGGCGTGTTCGGCACCCCCGAGGTCACCGTCGGCGCGCTCGTCGCCTTCGCGGCGACGCTGTGTCTGATGTGGCTCTCGGGCGGCGACACCGGGTCGCTCGCCGCGCTTGTCGTCATCGGCGGACTCTTCTGCGGCGTCCTGAACGCGAACCTGACGACGCTGGCGATGGGTATCTCCTCGCACGGGCGGTCGGTCGCCTCGGGCGCGTTCAACAGTCTCCGCTTTATCGGCGGCGCGTTCGCACCCATCACGGCGGGCTACCTCGGCCAGCACTACGGCGCGACGGTGCCGTTCCTGCTCGGCGCGCTCACCGTCGTCGTCGGTGCCCTCGTCCTCGTGGGTCGGTTCGGGCGGTTCGCGCTCGACGCCGGGTCGGCCGCCGGCCACTAACCGAGGCGCGGACGCACGACACGCGTCGTCGTTTCGGCGACTCTCTCACTCCAGTCCGAGCCCGTCACAGAGCGCCGCCACGTCGAGGTTGTCGGCGACGAGCGCGGCGGCGCGGTCGTAGGGGTCGCCCGCCGTGCCGACGTCCGCGTCGGCTCCGGGGCCTCCCGCTGTCCCCGGCCGGTCGCGCCCGGCCGACTCGTACGCGGCGTCCACGAACGCGTTCCGCGGCGAGTCGTTGGCGAACAGGTCGTGAATGTACGTGCCCGCGACCCGCCCGAGCGCCGCGCCGTCGCCCGAAATGGGGGCCGCGTCGCCGACGATGCGGCTGTCGCCCATGTGTATCTCGTATCCCTCGACGGTCCCCGCCGCGCCGGCCAAGGGTCCAGCGCCGTCGAACTCGACGGAGACGGGTTCGACTCGCTTGTCGCGGGAAAAGCGCGTGACCACCGGCAGGAGGCCGAGCCCGTCGACCGTCTCGTCGTCTCCCGAACCCTCGATATCGGCGTTCTCGATGGTCTCGCCGAGCAGTTGGTAGCCGCCGCAGATGCCGACGACCGGGCCGTCGAAGGCGGCGAGTTCGTCGCCGAAGCCGGCGTCGCGGAGCGCGAGCAGGTCGTCGACCGTGTTCTTGCTTCCGGGGAGGACCACCCCGTCGACCCCGTCGAGCGTCGCGTCGAGCGGGAGGTAGGCGACCCGGACGCCCGGCGTCTCGGCCAGCGGGCCGAAGTCCGTCGCGTTCGAGATGCGCGGGAGTCGCGGCACGCCGATTGTGACCGCGTGTTCGGCCGCGACGCCGTCGTCGTCGCCGACGGTGGCGCGCTCGCCTTCCGCGGGGAGCGCGAGGCTGTCTTCCTCCGGGAGGCCGGGGTCGTCGTACGGGAGGACGCCGAGGACGGGCACGTCGGTCCGCTCCTCGATTTCGTCGAGCCCCGGTTCGAGGAGGCTCGGGTCGCCGCGGAACTTCGTGATGACCGCGCCGACGACGCGGTCGCGCACGTCCTCGGGGAGGAGTTCGAGCGTCCCCAGCAGGCTGGCGAAGACGCCGCCGCGCTCGATATCGGCCGCGAGGAGGATGTCGGCGTCGGCGAAGCGGGCGGTCTCGACGTTCGCCAAATCGCGGTCGTGGAGGTTTATCTCGGCGATGGAGCCGGCTCCCTCGGCGACGACCACGTCCGCCTCGCTCGCCAGTCGGCGGTGTGATTCGACCGCCGCCTTGCGGGCGTCCTCCCAGTGGGTCGCGTAGTAGTCACCCGCGGCGTTGAGGCCGACCGCCCGACCGTGGACGACCAGTTGCGAGGTGCCGTCCCCGTGGGGCTTGAGAAGCACCGGGTTGTGGTCGGTCGTCGGCGCGACCCGCGCGGCGCGGGCCTGTACGTACTGCGAGACGCCGATTTCGCCGAAATCGTCGCCGTCGACGGTCGCCACCGCGCGGGCGTTGTTGCTCATGTTCTGCGCCTTGAACGGCGCGACCGAGAGGCCGCGGTCGGCGAACAGGCGACAGAGCCCGGCCGCGACAGTGCTCTTGCCAACGTGGCTCGCGGTCCCGGCGACGAGGAGGGTCGGCGTCGTCATCTGCCGGGAGTCAGGGCCGCGCGGTTCAAAGGTGTTCGTTTCGGCGTCGGGCGGGCGCGGCCCCGCCGCGTCCGGCGGCGCGTTCGACCCCCTCCACGACCTTCCCCGCCATACTGTGGTGATCACGTCGATTCTGTGAAATGTTGCCGGAAGTGGTGCGTTTAGTTCGCTCGCCCGCTCGGTCTATCATGAATGAAGAAACAGTTACTCGTGACGGACTTCCTCGACCGGGCCCGGACGTACTACGGCGATTACGAGGCCGTCGTCGGCGTCGACGGCGAGCGCTTCACCTACGCGGAGTTCGGCGAGCGGGTGGACCGGTTTTCGGCGGCGCTCCAATCCCGCGGCGTCGAGAAGGGCGACCGGGTCGCGGTGCTCGACCCGAACACGCACTGTCACCTCGAAGCGGCCTTCGGCGCGATGCAGTGCGGCGCGCTCCACGTCCCGCTGAACTACCGGCTCACGACCGAGGACTACGAGTACCTGCTTTCTGACTCCGGCGCGACCGTGGTGTACGCCGACTACCAGTTCGCGGGGAAAATCGAGGCCGTCCGCGACGACGTGCCCGCAGAGGTGTTCGTGACGAACGACCCCGCCGCCGTCGACGGCGACTGGCTCGACTTCGAGGCGTTCCTCGACGAGGCCGACGCCGACGGCTACGAGCGCCCCGAGATGTCCGAGGACGAACTCATCACCATCAACTACACCTCGGGGACGACCGGCGACCCGAAGGGCGTCTGCCGCACCCACCGCACCGAGTCGCTCCACGCCCAACTGGTGACGATTCACCACCACATCGCCGACGACGACGTGTATCTGTGGACGCTCCCGATGTTCCACGTCAACGGCTGGGGCCACATCTACGCCGTCACCGGCCGCGGCGCGAAGCACGTCTGCACCCGCGGGGTCGACGCCGAGCGGGTGTTCGACGCCATCGCCACCGAGGACGTGTCCTTTTTCTGCTGCGCGCCGACCGTGCTGTCCATCCTCCGGGAGTACGCCGAGGCACACGACCCGGCGTACGCCGGCGACAACCCGGTCCGCGTGACCGCCGCCGGGAGCGCCGCCCCGAGCGCGACGATTCGCCACACCGAATCGGAGTTCGGCTGGGAGTTCACCCAACTGTACGGCGCGACCGAGACCGGCCCGCTCATCGCCACCTCGGACGCGAACCGGCTCATCCCCGACGAGGGCGGCCTGCGCTTCTCGCTCAAACAGCGGCAGGGCGTCGCCCCGCTCGGGACCGACCTACGCGTCGTCGACGACGACGGCGAACCGGTCCCGCGCGACGACGCCACCATCGGCGAGGTGGTCGTCCGCGGCAACCAGGTGATGGAGAAGTACTGGAACAAGCCCGACGAGACCCACGACGCGTTCAACGACCGCCTCGAAGGCTGGTACCACACCGGCGACCTCGCGGTCGTCAACGAGGACGGGATGATAGCGATTCAGGACCGCAAGAAGGACATCATCATCTCGGGCGGCGAGAACATCTCCTCGGTCGAACTGGAGGACGCGCTGTTCGACCACGACGCCGTCGGCGACGTGGCGGTCATCCCCGCGCCGTCCGAGAAGTGGGGCGAGACGCCCAAGGCGTTCGTCGTCCCCGCCAACGGCGACGTGGAGAACCCCGGCGTCACCGCCGAGGAACTGACCGAGTACACCCGCGACCGCCTCGCCGGCTACAAGGCCATCCGCGAGTTCGAGTTCGTCGAGGAAATCCCCAAGACCGCGACCGGCAAGATTCAGAAGTACGAACTCCGCAAGCGCGAGTGGGACGACGAAGAGCGAATGGTCGGACAGGGGTAGCCCGCGACGGCACGCCGACCACTCGCTCGCCCGGCCGTCTTCGACTCCCGTCCCTCGAAACCCCGACCGTTCGCCCGCAAGATATTATTGGCTCTCTGAATATCTCCAATCTAACATGTCTCCCCCGAGTTCAGGGGGCACCGCCGCCGGCGCGATTCTCTACGTCGCGGCCGACGGCGTTGTCTCCGATCCGGTCGTCTCGGCGCTCCGGGACGCCTTCGAGCGTCCGGTCGAGCGCGCCGAGAGCGCCGCCGCCGCGCGCGCGGCGCTCGCCGACCGGTCCGTCTCTTGTCTCGTCGCCGCCGCGGACCTCCCCGACGGTCTCGAACTCGACGCGCTCGCCTCGCCGGACGACTCCCCCGCCGGGTTCCCGGTGGTCGTCTACGCCGCCGCCGGAAACGAGGCGTTCGCCGCTCGTGCGGCCTCGGTCGGCGTCGACGACTATCTGGTCCGCGACGACGCCGACGACTCCCACGCGGCGCTCGTCGAGTCGGTCCGGTCGCTCTCCGACCGGGACGAAATCGGCCGCCGCCCCGAGACCAAAAGCTACCGCGTCGTCGTCGAGGCGATGGAAGACGGCGCGTTCGTCCTCGACGAGGACCGCCGCGTCGAGTACGTGAACCCACGAATCGAGGAGATAACGGGGCGCGCCTCCGAGGCGCTCCGCGGCGAGCAGTTCGAGTCGCTCGTCGACGCCGGCCTGTTCCCCGCCGACGAGTACGAGCGCTACCGCGACGCCGTCTCGCGTGTGCTCTCGGCGGGCGTCACCGAGCGCCTCGACGTTCGGTTCGTCGACGCCGACGGCGACCCGCGGCTGTTCGAACTCTCGCTGTCTCCGGCCGGCGACGGCGAGCGAGTGACCGGCGTCGTCGGCATCCCGCGGGACGTGACCGACCGCGAGGTCGCCACCACCCAGCGCGGCGAACTGCTCGAACGCATGACGGACGCCTTCTTCGCCCTGGACACCGACTGGCGGTTCGTCTACCTCAACGACCGCGCGCGAGACGTCTTCGGCGAGGTGCGAGAGCCCGACCTCGGCGAGCGCATCTGGGACCTGCTCCCGTCGCCCGACGACACCGTACTGTACGAGAAGTACCACGAGGCGATGCGGACCCAGGAGCCGGTGACGTTCGAGATTTTCTCCGAACCGTACGACGGCTGGTTCGAGGTCCGGGCGTACCCCTCGCCGTCGGGACTGTCGGTCTACTTCCGCGACGTGACGACGCGGAAGCGCTACCTTCAGGCGCTCGAATCGACCAACCAGCGCCTCGAAACGGTGTTGCAGAACCTGCCGGTCATCCTCTCGGCGTTCGACGCCGAGGGCGTGTTCACCATGTCGGAGGGCGCGGGGCTGGCGTCGCTCGGCCGCGACCCCGGCGAGGTGGTCGGCCAGTCCGCCTTCGACCTGTACGACGACACGCCCGCGGCCACCGACGCCATCGCCCGCGGCCTGTCGGGCGAGGCGGTCGACACCAGAATCGAGTACCGCGGCGCGATTTACGACGCCTGGTACCGCCCCGTCTTCGACGACGACGGCGAGGTGTCGGAGCTCCTCGGCGTCGCCATCGACGTCACCAACCGCGCGCGGCTCGAAGACGGCCTCCGGTCCCTGCAAGCGGTCACGCAGGACTTCATCCTCACCGAGAGCGTCGAGGAGGTCGCGGCGCTCGCGGCCGACGCCGTCCCCGAACTCGTGACCGACGCCGAGGCCGCCATCTGGCTCGCCGACGACCGCGGCTCCCTGTCGCCGGCCGCCTCGACCGCGGGCCAGTTCGACTCGGAGGCGCGAATCGAGACGTCTCCGGGCGGCTTCGAGTCCGAGACCGTCACCCGGGTCGACGCGGCGGCGGTCGACGACCGGCTTCTTCCCCCCGAATCCGACGCGGCGGCGGTCCTGCGCGTCCCGCTCGGGAGCCACGGCCTCCTCGTCGTCTCGACCGCCGACGCGTTCCTCGACGTCGACGAGGACCTGCTCGAACTCCTCGGGTCGACGGTCACCTCCGCGCTCTCGGGAACCGTCCGCGAACAGGAGCTTCGCAACCGCGAGGCGGACCTCGCGGCGGCCAACGAGCGGCTCGACGACTTCGTCTCCATCGTCGCCCACGACCTCCGTAACCCGCTCGCTGTCGCCACCGGCTACCTCGACCTCGGGATGGAGTCCGGCGACCGAGAACACCTCGAACGCGCCGCCAACGCCGTCGACCGGATGTCCAAACTGGTCGAGGAGGTCCTCGACCTCGCCCGCCAGCGGACGCCCGTGCTCGACGCCACGCCCGTCGACCTCGCGCGCGTCGTCGACCACGCGTGGCGCTTCGTCGACACCGGGGACGCGACGCTCGTCCGCGAGGAACTGTTCGTCGTCGACGGCGACGACGGCCGCCTGCTCAGGCTCTTCGAGAACCTGTTTCGGAATGCTGTAGAACATGGTTCTACAGACCGACGGGACTCTCCCGGTGACGCCGTGGAACACGGTTCCACGGGCAGTCGGGATTCTCCCGACGACGCCGTAGAACACGGCACGCCCCCCGACGAACCGCTCACCGTCCGCGTCGGCTCGCTCGACGACCGCACCGGCTTCTACGTCGCGGACAACGGCGTCGGAATCCCCGAGAACATCCGCGAGCGGGTGTTCGACCACGGCTACACCACGACGCCGCGGGGAACCGGCTACGGCCTCGCCATCGTCGACGACATCGCCGACGCCCACGGCTGGTCCGTCTCGCTCGGCGAGTCGGCCGAGGGCGGCGCGCGGTTCGAGTTCGTGACCCAACCCGGGCGGGCGGCGACCGGGTCGGCGGAGACCGACGAGTGACACACACGGTATCTGTCACCGAGGGCGCGTCCCCGATACCGGCCGTGCCGAGTCACGGCGCTCTCGATTCGGCCGGAAAGTGACGACTCGGCCGCACGATGCCGCGCTCGGTTCGCTTTCCGCACCAATCACCATTTGAGCGCCCCCCGACTAGCTTGGCGTATGTGCCACGACTGCGACCGAACCGTCGCTCGTCGGACCGTGTTGTCCGCTGTCGGTGCCGCTGGCGTCGCCGCCACGGCGGGGTGTCTGGGCGGCAGCGGAACCGACGGCGGCGGCGACGTTCCCGAGGCCATCGCGTTGACCGGCGGCGAACAGTGCGACGCCTGCGGGATGGTCATCGACCAGCACCCCGGCCCCGCCGGGCAACTGTTCTACGCCGACCACAGCCCCGAGGGCCACGACAATCCGGCGCGGTTCGGTAGCGCTTGGGAGACGCTTTCCTACGCGCTGGACCGCGAGGACGACGGCTGGAATCGCGCCGGCGGCTACCTCACGGACTACAGTTCCGTCGAGTACGACCTGTTCGACGACGGCGGGAAGACGTTCATCTCCGCGCACCTCGACGCCGACGCGTTCGCGCCGATGGACGATCTCGTCTACGTCGTCGGCACCGAGGTCAACGGGTCGATGGGCCGCGACTTCGTCCCGTTTTCCGACGATGGCGACGCCGAGGCCTTCGCCGACGCGCACGACGGAACTGTCTACGAGCGCGACGAGATATCTCGCGACCTCATCGCCCGGCGCTGAGGGCTCAGACTCCCTTTTTCGGTCGTTCTCGATTCCTTAGATTCGGAAATCACGCCCCCTTTATATGCTCTCGGCGGTCGTCGGTTCACTTGTTAGGTGAAAGACAATGGCCGCTAACTCACAAATCGAGATGCTGGGGAACAGAATGGACTTCGACTACTCGCAGGGCGTCACGGGCTACGTGCTCGTGCTGACTCGCCTCATCACCGGCTACTGGTTCTTCCACGCCGGCGTGACGAAGATCGTCGGCGAGCCGTTCAGCGCCGCGGGCTACCTCGCGAACGCCCCCGCAGCCTCGCCGCTGCAGGGCTTCTTCGCGTGGGCCGCCGCGACCCCGTGGCTCCTCGACCTCACGAACTTCATGATTCCGTGGGGTGAGACCCTCATCGGTCTCGGACTCCTCGTGGGTGCACTCGTCCGGCTCGCCGCCTTCTTCGGCGGTATCCTGATGGTGTTCTTCTACCTCGGGAACGCCGACTGGGCCCACGGCGTGGTCAACGGCGACCTGTTCGGCCTGATGATGTTCGCCATCGTCGGGACGCTCGCGGCGGGCCGCATCCTCGGCCTCGACGCCATCATCGAGAAGATGGAGTTCGTCCGACAGCGCCCCGCGCTCAAGTACCTCCTCGGCTGAGCGGGACATCCTTCCCCCGCGCGGCCCTGTCGGTGCGCCGCGGTGACCCACCAACGCCACCGCACCCGGCGCGCTTCGGCGAACGAACACGGCGAACGACGAGACTGATTTTCTCCGATTACTTCCTATCGAGTCTGCTGAGCCCCCGCCAAATCGCCTCGGTGAGTCGCGCTTCTCCGTCGAGTTCGCCCGTCGAGTCGCCATCAGCGTCGTCCCAGCCGCGGGCGATGGCGTCTTCGAGGACGGAACGCGAGTGGTTCTCGAAGTTGTTCATGCCTCGGAACGATTCGAGCGCCTCCGCGGCCTCGTCGTCGAACTCGTCGCTCGGCGTCCCGTCGTAGAAGCCGAGTTCGGAGAGCGTTTCGAGCACCGCCTCGGCCGTCTCGCCCGACAGCGACCGAGTCTCCGCGGGCGATTCGCGCTCCAAGAGCGTGATGTCGTACAGCTTGAACACGCGTTCGAGCTCGTCTATCGGGCGGTCGTGGTCGTCGACGCGCACGTCGACCCAGCGGTCGTTGCCGCCGTCGTAGCCCCCCTCGGGCTTGGCGATGTACATCGCCGCGGACTGCTCGCCGCGCTTGTCGCCGCCGGCGTCGTTGCCGGCGTGGAGCGCCGCGAGCAGGCGTTCCGGGAGCCCGCCGTCGGTCGTCTCGAACGCCTCGGCCATCGCGTCGAGCGTCGCCTCGTTTTCGAGGATGTTCCCCTGGACGGTGTAGTGCTCCCCTTGGATGTCGCCGGCCACGTCGAAACAGTCGTCGCCGGTGAAGGCCGCGACGCTCCCGTCGGCCCCCACGACGCCGACCTGCCTGCTCGGGGCCTCGTCGTCGGCGTCGGTCAGTTGGGCGACGACTTCCTCGGCCGAGCGTCCCTCGCGCAGGAGGTCTAATCCGTCGGGACCGTAGGCGACGTTCGCGAAGCTCTGGGTGGCGATTGCGCCGGCGTCCGCGCTGACGAACGGGACGACGGAGCCGACGCTCACGAACTTCGACTGGACGGCCACGCCGACGGCGTCCTGTTCGGGGTCGCGGGCGACGACGGAGAAGGTCGACGGTCGCGGTGTCATGGTCGGAACCGACGGACGCCGGGCGAATAAGGGTTCAGGTGACCGGGCGGAGCGCCCGCTCGGTCACGCCGAGATACGGTCGATGTGCGAGTCGATTGCCGCCCGGAGCGACTCGATTGACTCGTCGGGCTCGAACACCGTCACCCGGCGGGCGCGCGTCCCGGTCAGAATCGAGAGGAACAGTTCGGCCTCGGCGTCGGGGTCGACCGCCTCGAACTCGCCGGCCTCGATTCCGCGGACGAGGATGTCCCGAAGGTGCGCCGTCAGTTCGGCGTCGATGTGGCGGTACTCCTCGCGGTAGTCCTCGTCGTGCCGGGCGTTCATCCGCAGTTCGAACATCGACAGTTGGAGCCGATAGGCCTCCTCGGAGAGCGTCTCGGGCAGGAGCGCGTCGACCAGCGCTTCGAGCTCCTCTCTCGGTGTTCGGTCCCCCCGCGGGAGGCCGTCGAGGAACTCCGCGAGGACGTAGTCGAGGAAGTCGACCAGTAGCTCGTCTTTCCCGTCGTAGTGGTAGTACAGGAGCGCCTTGCTGTTCTCGAACTCGTCGGCGATGTCCTGCGTCGTCAGGTTGCCGTAGCCGCGTTTCTGTAACGCCCTGTACGTCGCCTCCATGATTCGCCGCTTCGCCGGCTCCAACTCCTCGGCGCGCCCGTCCCGCGTCATGCTAGGGGGTTCTCGTTGGACGGAAGTGTCGCTTTCGGGTCGTCGCGGGCGGCGATCCGTGACAGTCGAGCGTCCGAAGCACCTTTACGTTTTTAGGGTAGCCTAAAAATATGGCAGACGACGACAGTCACGGACCCGAACCGACGCGGCGGCGGTATCTCAAGCACGGTGGCGCGGTCGCCGCCGGCGGACTACTCGCCGGTTGCATGACTGATTCGCCGGATTCGACGGCGACCGAACTCGGAGGCGACTCGGTGGGTTCGACCGCGACCGAGGCTGCGGTATCGACCGCGGAAACCGAGTCGGAAACCGGAGACGGGGCGACCGATAGTCCGTATTCGGTGTCGATGGCCCCAGTCGGTGGGGTCGAGTTCGACGCCGTGCCGGAACGCGCCCTGACCTACTACCCGGTCTCGGCCGACGCGGCGGTCGCCTTCGGCCACGGCGACGCTATCACCGGTATCGGCTACGACAAGGAACTGTTCGGCAACACGGTCGACTACTACTACGACGCGCTCGACGGCGTGGACTTCGAGTGGGAGGTCCTCGGCCGCGTCACCCCGGCGTCGAACCCGGACGCCCTCGACAGAGAGCTGTTCTACGAACTGGATAGCGACGTTCACTTCCTCGACCCGGCTCTCCTCCGGAGTGCCTCCTTCGATTGGTCCGAAGACGAAGTGGCGTCAATCGCGACCGACGTGGGTCCGTGGTTCGGCAACTACTACAGCCGGACGAACGCCGAACCGCCGGAGCCCTACCGCGACCGCTACGAGCACTACACACTCTGGGAGTATCTCGGTTACATCGCGGCGGTGTTCCGGGAGGAAGCGCGCTACCGGGCGTTCAAGTCGCTCCGGGACGACCTCGTCGCCCGGATACGGGCGGACCTCCCGCCGGCGTCCGAGCGGCCGTCGCTCGCGGTCGTCGCCGACACCGGCGGGACGTTCTGGCCGTACGACTTCACGCAGGACGGCTACCTCTGGGCGCACCTCCGCCCGTTCGGGATGCGGAACGCCTTCGCGGCCACCGACGCCGAGACCGGGTCGGGCGGGTCGTACGACTACGAGGCGATGGTCGAGACCGCGCCCGACGTCGTCCTCCGGTACTGGGGGACCGCGCTCGGCGACTCGTTCCGCTCGAACCGCGAGGAGGTGCTTTCGAACCCACTTGCGGACGAGGTGCCCGCGTTCCGCGACGGCCGGTACTTCCCGTCCGGAAACGGGATGCAGGGGCCGATTATGAACCTGTTCCAGTTAGAGATGACCGCCAAACAGCTCTTCCCCGACCGGTTCGGCGCGTGGCCCGGCTACGGCGATGGCGAAGCGTACCCCGAGATTCCGGCGGGCGAACGGCTGTTCGACCGCGACCGCGTCGCCGACATCGTCGCCGGCGAGTTCTGACCGTCGGCCGAGCGACGGCTACGGCCCGTCCGCCCGGCGACAGCGAAGCGACGACTGACGCCCGCACCGCTTACAATTTCTACACATTTCACACTTTGTGGACGACCGTTCCCGGTTCGTAACCCGTTCGGGGCTCGCGGCGACCGTCTGCACATCGCTTAAGAACGCCTCCGAGAGTTAGACACTCATGGTTACGAATCGCATCACGGTGTCGCTCGACGAGGACGCCCAGTCGGCGCTCGACGGCCTCGCCGGTCGGACCGACAAGGCGCAGAGCGAACTCGTCCGCGAGGCGCTCGTCTTCTACGCGGCCAACTTCGAGGCGGCGACGACCGACGCCGGCCCGAACCTCGAAGCCTACCACCAGATGCTGTCGAGCGGCGAGCACGTCCTCCTCGACGTGGACTTCCTGCACACGTTTCTCGACTACGTGGAGGACGCCGACGGCGACCCGGACCCGGAGTTCCTCGACGCCGTCGACCGGGTCGCGGCGTTCCACGCCCACGAGTACCGCGACCGGTTCGAGTCGCTGGGGGAACTCCTCGACTGGCTGTCGTTCTGCGGCTTTCTCACGGTCCGCGCCTCCGAGGGCGACACCTTCCACGTCGTCTTCCCCACCGAGTCTGTCAAGTGGTTCATGTCGCGATTCATCGCGCTGAGCACCGAGCAATCCCCGTTCGACATCGAGGTCGAAGCGGGCGTCTCGAAGGTGCTTCTCACCGAGGTTCGGTGAGGGTCGCGTCCGGCGCGGACCCGAACCGGACGCCGGTCTCCCGAACCAGTCGCCGGTCCGGACCCGCCGCTGATTCACACACGTTCATACTCCTTCATACGCGCTCTCCCCGCCGTACACGGCGTTCTCAACCGGGATTTATCAACCAGAGTTTGATACGTCAATTCACCTCACAGGGAGAACCATGAACTTCATCGAACGTCTGAAATCTATCGGCCCGGGCGCGATGGTCGCCGCCGCGTTCATCGGCCCCGGAACGGTCACGACCGCGAGCGTGACGGGCGCGCGATTCGGCTACGCGCTCGTCTGGACTATCGCCTTCTCGATAGTCGCCACTATCGTCTTACAGGAGATGAGCGCCCGACTCGGCCTCGTCTCCCGCGAGGGGCTCGGCGAGGCGCTCCGCGAGCAGTTCGACAGCCCCGCGCTGTCGGGGCTGAGCATCGCCCTCGTCGTGAGCGCCATCGGCATCGGCACGGCCGCCTACGAGACCGGGAACATCCTCGGCGGCGCGGCCGGGTTGGAGGGCCTGACCGGAATCAGCGCCAACCTCTGGGGGCCCGCGATGGGGCTCATCGCCGGCGTCCTCCTGTGGTCCGGCAAGTACGAACTCATCGAGAAAGCGCTCGTCGGCCTCGTCTCCGTCATGGCCGTCTCCTTCCTCATCGACGCCGTCCTCATCGGCCCCGACCTCGGCGCGCTCGCCCGCGGGTTCGTCCCGAGCGTTCCGGAGGGGTCGGCGTTCCTCATCACCGGCCTCATCGGGACGACCGTCGTCGGCTACAACCTCTTTCTCCACGCCGGGAGCGTCCAAGAGCGGTGGGCCGGCCCCGAGGAGTTGAACGAGTCGCGGGCCGACACGGTCCTGTCTATCGTCCTCGGCGGCTTCATCACCATCTCGATTCTCGTCACCGCCGCGGCGGCGTTCCCCGTCGGGACGAACATCCGGAACGTGAGCACGATGGCCGAACAGCTCGAACCCCTCGTCGGCACGCAGGCGAAGGTGTTCTTCGGCATCGGGCTGTTCGCCGCGGGCTTCACCAGCGCGACGACCGCCCCGCTGGCCGGCGCGTACGCGACGGCGGGGGCGCTCGGCTGGGACACCGACCTCCAGTCCACGAAGTTCCGCGCCGTCTGGGGCTCGATTCTGCTCGTCGGCATCGTCTTCTCCGCGGTCGGCTACAGCCCCGTGCAGGCCATTGTCTTCGCGCAGGTCGCAAACGGCGTCCTGCTTCCCATCGTCGCCGTCTTCCTCATCTACGTGATGAACGACCGCGACATCCTCGGGTCGTACGCCAACTCCACGCTTCAGAACGTCGTCGGCGGGCTGGTGACGCTCGTCGTCGTCTGGCTCGGTCTCCGAACCCTCTATACGGTCGCCGCCGATATGGGGGTGTTCTGATGGACGCAGAAACCCGCATCGGCGTCGACGTCGGCGGCACCTTCACCGACGTGGCGCTTTTGACCCCCGAGGGACGGCTCGTCACCGCGAAGGTCCCGAGCACGGACGACCAGAGCGTCGGCGTCGTCCGCGGCATCGAGAAGGCCTGCGACGACGCCGGCATCGACCCCGCCGAGGTGGACGCGTTCACCCACGCGATGACCGTCTCGGTCAACGCGCTCCTCGAAGACGACGGCGCGACGACCGCGCTCGTCACCACCGAGGGGTTCCGCGACGTGCTCGAAATCGGCCGACAGGCCCGCCCCGACCTCTACGACGTGACCGCCGACAAGCCCGACCCGCTCGTCCCGCGCCGCCGCCGGTTCGAGGTGACAGAGCGGGCGACCGTCGAGGGCATTCAGACCGAAGTCGACGAGTCGGCGGTCCGCGAACTCGCCGACGACATCCGCGACGCCGGCGCGGAGAGCGTCGCCGTCTCGCTCCTGCACGCCTACCAGCACCCCGAAAACGAGCGCGTCGTCGCCGACGTGCTCCGCGAGGAGCTCGACGCGCCGGTGTCGGCGTCCCACGAGGTGCTCGCCGAGTTCCGCGAGTTCGAGCGCACCTCGACCACCGCGGTCGACGCCTACGTGACGCCCGCAATCGACAGCTACCTCGGCCGCCTCGAATCGCGGGCCGCGGACCTCGGCGTCCCGGTCCCCAACATCATGCAGGCCAACGGCGGCATCGCCCCGGCCTCGACGGTGCGCGAGCACGCCGTGACGACCACGATGTCCGGGCCGGCCGCGGGCGTCGTCGGCGCGGCGGAGACCGCGACCGGGTCCGGCGACGACCTCGCCGGCCTCGTCACCTTCGACATGGGCGGCACCTCCAGCGACGTGAGCCTCGTCCGCGACGGCGAGGTCGAGCGGACCACCGACGCCGAAATCAACGGCCGGCCCATCAAGACGCCGATGGTGGACGTGAACACCGTCGGCGCGGGCGGCGGTTCTATCGCGTGGGTCGACTCGGGCGACGCGCTCCGGGTCGGGCCGCGCTCGTCGGGCGCGAACCCCGGCCCGGCCTGCTACGGCCGCGGCGGGACCGACCCGACCGTGACCGACGCGAACGTCGTCCTCGGCTACATCGGCGGCAGTTCCGCTCTCGGCGGCGAACTCTCGCTCGACGTGGACGCCGCCCGCGACGCGCTCTCCCGACTCGCCGACGACGCCGGTCTGGACGACGCGCTCGCGGCCGCCCGCGGCGTCTACCGCGTCGCCAACGCCAACATGACGCGGGCGATTCGCGCCGTGACCGTCGAGCGCGGTCACGACCCGCGGCAGTTCGGCCTCGTCGCCTTCGGCGGTGCCGGTCCGATGCACGCCGCCGCCCTCGCCGAGGGCCTCGACATCGAGACCGTGGTGGTCCCGCGGGCCTGCGGCGTCCTCTCGGCGTACGGCCTGCTCGCGGCCGACCAGCAACACGACTCGGTGCGGACGCTCCGCCGCCCGCTTTCCGGCCTCGACGCCGAGTCAGTCGACGCCGCCTACGCCGACCTCGAAGCCGACACGCTCGACGACGTGGCCGACCCCGACGAGGCGACGGTCCGACGCGCCGCCGACCTCAGGTACGTCGGCCAGAGCTTCGAACTGACCGTCCCCGTCGGCGAGGCGTTCGACGCCGAGGCGGTCGAGGCGCGGTTCCACGAGGCACACGAGAGCGCCTACGGCTACCGCCTCGACGACCCGGTCGAACTCGTCAACGTCCGGGCGACCGCCGTGGTCGAGCGCGACTCCCTCGACGTGACCTACCGCGGCGGCGGCGACGCTCGCAAGGGCACCCGCGAGGCGTTCTTCGACGGCGCGTTCCGCGAGACGCCCGTCTACGACCGCGACGGCCTCGGAGCCGGGGCGACCGTCGAGGGGCCGGCCATCCTCGAACAGCACGAGAGCACCGTCGTCGTGCCGCCGGCGTGGGGCGGGACGGTCGGGGCCGACGGGACGCTCGTCCTCACCAGCGGGGGTGACGGCGAATGAGCGACCGCGAGGTCGACCCCGTGACGCTCGAAATCATGCGCAACCAGTTCGAGAGCGTCGCCGAGGAGATGGGGCAGGTGCTCATCACCTCGTCGTACTCGCCGAACATCAAGGAGCGCCGCGACTGCTCGACGGCGCTGTTCGACGCCGACGGCCGCCTCGTCGCGCAGGCCGAACACATCCCGGTCCACCTCGGCGCGATGCCCGAGGCCGTCGACACGGTCCTCGACTACGACCCGGAACCCGGCGACGTGTTCGTCCTCAACGACCCCTTCGAGGGCGGCACGCACCTCCCCGACGTGACGATGGTGTCGCCGCTCGCGGTCGACGGCGAGGTGCTCGGATACGCCGTCTCGCGGGCGCACCACGCCGACGTGGGCGGGATGACGCCCGGCAGCATGCCCGCCGGCGCGCGCGAAATCTATCAGGAGGGGCTTCGACTCCCGCCGGTCAGACTCGTCGCCGGCGGCGAGACCAACGACGACGTGCTGTCGCTCCTCCTCGCCAACGTCCGCAACCCCGGCGAGCGCCGCGCCGACATCCGCGCGCAACTCGCGGCGAACGAGCGCGCCGAGGAGCGACTGGCCGACCTCGTGGCGGAACACGGTCGAGCCCGCGTCCTCGCGGCGTTCGACGCCGTGATGGACTACTCCCGGAACCGCGTCACCGCGGAACTGCGCGACCTGCCCGACGGCGAGTACCGCGCCCGCGACGTGCTCGAAGGCGACGGCGTGACCGACGACGACATCCCCATCGAGGTGACCGCGACGGTCGACGGCGACGCCGTCGCGTTCGACTTCGACGGCACGGCCGACCAGGTCGCCGGCAACGTCAACGCCCCGCTCGCGGTCGCAAAGAGCGCGGTGTACTTCGTCGTTCGCTGCGTCACCGACCCCGAAATCCCGCCGAATCAGGGCTGTTACGACCCCATCTCGGTCGCGGTTCCCGAGGGGTCGCTCCTCAACCCCGACGCCCCCGCGGCGGTCGTCGGCGGCAACGTCGAGACCAGCCAGCGCGTGACCGACGTGGTGTTCGCCGCGCTCGCCGACGCGGCCCCCGAGCGCGTCCCCGCGCAGGGACAGGGGACGATGAACAACCTGACCATCGGCAGTCGCGTCGGCGGGTCGGACGGCTTCACCTACTACGAGACCATCGGCGGCGGCTTCGGCGGCCGCGCGGGCGGCGACGGCATGGACGGCGTGCAGGTCGGGATGACCAACACGCTCAACACGCCGGTCGAGGCGCTGGAGGCCGAGTACCCGCTTTTCGTCGAGGCGTACGGCCTCCGCGAGGGAAGCGGCGGCCGCGGCGAGTTCCGCGGCGGCCTCGGCATCGTCCGGTCGGTCACCGTCGAGGCCGACGCGACCGTCTCGCTTCTCACCGAACGCCGGCGGGTCGCCCCCCGCGGCATCGCCGGCGGCGAGGACGGAGCGACCGGACAGAACCTCGTCGACGGCGAGGCGGTCCCGTCGAAGACGACCCGCGACGTGCCCGCCGGCACGACCGTCACGGTCCGGACGCCGGGTGGCGGCGGCTACGGCGACCCCGCCGACCGCGACGCCGACGCCGCCCGACTGGACCGCGAGGACGGCAAGGCGGAGTAGCGTCGACCGTCATCTCGGTCTACACGGTCCACAATTTGTAAAATTTGTAAACCGATCGAACGGTCGTCGGCCGTGCGTCACGCGATTGGTCAGGCCCGCCGCTCAGTCGTCGTCACGGTCCGACGACGCCGCTTCGTCTTCTTCCTCGTCGTCGAACGCCTGCATCCGCGGGTCGATGGCCGGGTCTCGGTGTTGCTTTCGCGCCCGGCGCTTCGCCGCGCCGACGAGCGAGTCGTCGCTCGACTGGGACTCCACGAACGTCTCGTCGCCGATGGCGCTCTCGGCGATGTCTCGAAGTTCCCCGAGGCGCTCGCGGTCGCTCGGCGACTGACTCCGCTCCCGCCCCCGACCGCCCCGGCGTCCCGACCCGCTGGCGTTGCGGTCGTCGTCCGGCGGCGAGCGCTGTGTGAACCGCGTCGCGTCGGTTATCAGCAACTGTACCTGGTCTTTCGCGCGGTAGTGGTGGTCCTTCGCGCCGGCGAACTCGAACCGCGCGCCTTCGCCGAGGTACGGGTGGCTCACGCCGTCGGGGACGACGAACACGACGCCGTCCGGCGCGCTCTCGTCGGTGAGGTGGCCGATGATATCCGGCGTGCCGGGGTCGTTCTTGTTGACCCAGTCGACCGACTCGACCGTCGCCTCCACGGTCACGTACGCCCCGCTCCCGGTGAGTTCCGAGAGCGTTCGAGTCGACTTCTCGCGGCCCGTGTCGTTCGACGCCGACTCTGACTCTGACTCCGACTCCGCCGCCGATTTCGCCGTCGATTCCGGGCCGTCGGACCCCGAACCCGACTGGTCTCCCCCGACGGAGGCGAAGAGGTAGTCCACGTCGCTGCCGCGTCCCGCCATGTAGTTCGAGACGGTGATATTCACTCGCGTCGGACCCGACGAATCCGCGGGTTCGTCGCCGTCATCGAAGATACATTTCACGTCGGAATCGGTTTCGGGTGACTGGAGAAACCACGCGCCGTCGCGTTTCTCGACGGTCACCGTCCCCGTCGCCCCCGACTGGGTGAACCAATCCGTTGACATACGGTTCGTTCGAGTTCGACGTGTGATATGTGTTTCTCAGGTTAGAGAACAGAATGGTGTACTCACGGCTGAGCGCCGGGTCGAACGGGCGGGACGGTCACGCCGCGCCGTCACACCTCCTGTCCAGTCAGCTTGCGTCGCGGATACGACTGCGCCCCGCCCCGCGTGTTCCGCGCGATAACCGTCGCCGTCGCGGACTGCCGGTCGTCGCGCGATTCGGTCGATTCGTCGTAGTAGAGCACCGTGAGGTCGAGACAGGCGCGGAGCAGTTCGTTCGAATCGAAGCGGTATCTGTCGGTGCTCGGCCCCACCGTCGCCGGCGGGTCGGCCCGCAGGTGGTGTTGGTAGAACAGGACGCCGCCGGGCTTCAGCGCCGCCTTGATGTCGGCGAGGCGGTCCAGCGTCCGGAAGTAGCTGATGGTGACGAGGTCGTACGTCGACTCGGGGAAGTCGTGGGTCGTCGCGTCGGCCCGAATCGTCTCCACGCGGTCGGCGAACCCGCGGGACTGCGCGCGCTCGTCGACGATGCTCAGCCCCTCGCTCGACTGGTCGAGCGCGTCCACCCGGTAGCCGTTCGCGGCGAGAAACAGCGCGTTGCGGCCGTTGCCGGCCGCCACGTCGAGCGCGCGGCCGTCGGGCAGTTCGTCGAGGTACGCCCGGAGCACCGGCGACGGCTCCGGGTCGGTCGGGTACGTTCCGGTCCGGTAGCGTTCGTCCCACTCCATACGGGCGCTACGCGGACCGCCGTGTTCAAGCTACGGCGTCGCTCCCGGCGGGCGGGACGCGGAAGCGCCAGCGCTTTCCGCGGCAGCGACGTGGTGGTATCCGTGCCCTCGATTCGCCCCGACGAGCTCGACGCCCGCCTCGCCGACGGGGACGGCCCGCTCGTCCTCGACGTCCGCCCGGAGTCGAACTACCGACGCGGCGCAATCGACGGGAGCCGAAACGTCCCCGTCTACGACGACCTCCGGTCGGGCGACGACGCCTCGCTTCGGAGTCAACTGGACGAGATACCGCGGGACCGCGACGTGGTCGTCGTCTGTAAGATGGGTATCGTCGCAAAGCGGGCGACGGGGCTCCTCCGCGAGGAGGGGTACGACGCGGCGACGCTCGCGGGCGGCATGAGCGGGTGGAACGGCTACCAGCGCGGGTCGCTTGGCTACAGACTCCGATCGCTCATCTGGCGACTGTTCTGAGGCCGTCGAGGAACTCACGGAGGGCGTCCTCGAAGAACGCGGGGTTGTCGAGGTTCGACGCGTGGCCCGCGTCGGGAACCGCGCGGACCGTGACGGTCGGAATCCCATCGCCGAACGCCGCGGCGTGCCTGCGCACGAACGGGAGTTCGTTCTCGCCGTACAGGACCAGCGTCGGCACGTCGATGTCGCCGAGGACGACCGACGAGTCGGTGAACCGACTGACCGCCCGAATCACTTTCGCGAACTCGTCGGTCGCCATCGGCGGGCCGTCCTCCCGAAGACGCTCGACGTTTCCGTAGTCGCCGCCCGCGGTCGTTCCCGACAGCCGCTCTTGGAACCAGACCATGATTTTCTCGACGCGCTCGTAGCCGACGAGTCGAACGAACGGAATCGCCAACCGGGGGACGACGAGTCGCTGGAACCGTTCGAGGCGGTCGAAGACGACCGGGGAGAACGTGTCCGCGAGGACGAGCCCCGAGAGCCCGTCGGGGTACCGCATCGCGTACGCTTGCGCGATACAGCCGCCGGTCGAGAGCCCGCAGACCACGGGTCTGTCGAGACCCAATTCCGAGACGAGCGCGGCGAGGTCGTCGGCGAACAGCTCCATCGAGTACGTCGCCAAGTCGGACCCGCCGGTTCGGCCGTGTCCTCGAACGTCGTACGAGACGGTGGTGTAGCCGTCGCACAGCACCTCCGTCTGGCGGTCCCACTGACCGTGGTCGAGAACCGCCCCGTGGACGAAGACCACCGGCGTCCCCTCGCCTCGCCGCTCGTAGTAGGTGTCGATACCGTTCGTTCGGGCGAACGCCACGCGACCTAGTGGCGCGCCGAGAGCATGAGCGCGCGCCTCGATGTGACAGTTCACTCACACTCTCGGCGATAGTACGGCCACTTATCCGTCTCCGGCAGAGAGTACGCGGTATGACGATTGAAACCGGCGACTCCGTTTCGCTCGAATACGTCGGACAGCTCCCGGACGGCACGATTTTCGACACGTCGCGTCAGGACGTGGCCGAGGCCGAGGGTCTCGCGGAGGCCCAGCCCGACCGCGACTACGAGCCGCTCGCGGTCGAGGTCGGCGCGGGAACCGTCATCGAGGGGCTCGACGAGGCGCTCGTCGGCATGTCCGTCGGCGACGAGGAGAGCATCGAAATCCCGCCGGAGAAGGCCTACGGCGAGTACGACGAGGACCTCGTCCGCGAGCACGAAACCGAACAGCTCCGCGAGGTGCTCGGCGACGAGCCCGAGGAGGGCCTGTACGTCCAGACCCAGCAGGGCGGCCTCGGCGAAATCGTCCACGCCGACGACGACGTGGTCCGCATCGACTTCAACCACGAACTCGCGGGCGAGACGCTCGTCTTCGACGTCGAAATCCTCGACGCCAACTGAACCGCTGAACCGAACTGAGCCGCAATCTCGCGGCTCGGTGCGTTTTTTCTCTCGCTACTCGCGCCACCACGCGATAGCGTACACCGCGCCCCCGACGAGAATCAGGACCGCGCCGACCCCGGCGACGCCGAGGCCGACGACGAGCGCGCCCCCGAAGCCGAAGTCGTCGACGTGACCGTAGACGGTGATGCTGTGGAGGGTTCCCTCTTTCTCGACGAGCGCCGGGAGCCGGTCCACGAAGGCGTCGTTCACCCGCGGTCGGTAGCCGAAGTCTTCGTCCGAGGAGTTCCGGAGGACCCTGTCGACCGTCTCTCTGGCCGCCGGCGAGAGGTTCGCGTAGCTGTACGCGCCCCGCTCGACGGTGGCGTCGGCGACGCGCCGGAGCGTTGCGTTCCGTGCGGTGACGACCGAGCCGTTTTCGCGCACGCTGAACCGGTAGTACTGGTCGCGCTCGCCGTAGGCGTCGTGGACGTACGTGTTGTTCCGCGCGATGGCGCGGAGGTCGGCTCGCGCGCCGGCCGCCGTCGTTCGGGCGGTCCCGTTCCGCATCGCCGCCTCCAGCGTCTCGCGGGTCTCGTTCGGCGCGCGGTACTCGCCGGCCGAGTACCGGTGGCTGACCTGATGCACCGAAATCGAGACCGCCCGACCGTGGCGGTCGACGATGGTCTCGACGTCCGATTCGTTCGCGAGCGACACCGTCTCGGCCCGGTACGACTGCGAGACTTTCGGCGGTGGCGACGTCGCGTCCGCCAGCGCGGGCAGGTACACCGGCGCGGGGAGACAGACGAGACCGACCACCGCGAGAAGGAGGGCGAGTTTCCGGAGGCGCATTACCGGGAGTTCCGCCGAGTCGGGTAAGTGCTTTTTGTCGCTGTCGGGCGTCCGGTCTCGCCGCCGCGGTCACCGGGCGACGCTCAGTCGTCCAGCGGCGGGTTCGCGTCGAGGCAGTCTCGAACCCGCTCGCGCTCCTCGCGGGCCGCGGCCAACTCGTCGGCAACGACGCCCCGCCGGAGGCGGTCGCGCTGGTCTTCTGTGAGTTCCGCGCGGGCGACCGCGGCGTCGCGGAGGCGGTCGTACGACTCCTCGTACGTCAGTTCGTGGACCTCTCGGGCGCGGGCGACCGTCTCGTCGTCGGCGAACCGGCTCACGACGGCGACGAGTTCCTTCGTCCGCCAGCGGAGTTCCGAGGCGGACGCCGGCGGCCACGACACGGTCAGCGGGTCGGCGTCGAGCGTCTCCAGAAACCGTTTGTTCGTCCCGACGGCCGCGGAGAACCGCTTCGGGTCGTCGACGTAGTGGTCGAGTTTCGACCGCGAGTAGCCGGCGTACTCGACGAGCGTGGGAATCGGCTCGTCGCCGATGGCGGCGGTGTCGAGGTACTCGCGCAGTCGCTCGGGGGGACTGGGCGTCCCGACCAGCGGGTACGACTCGGCGGCCGCCAGCCACGCGAGCACGTCGCCGGCCGACGACTCGGCGCGGAACCGCTCGAACGCCTCGGTGACGGCGTCGTCGTACCGCTCGATGGGGTCGCGGAGTTCGTCCACCGGCGCGTCGATGTCGGCCTCGCCGAGTTCCCGCACGCGTTCGAGGCGGTCGATTCGCGCGTCGAGTTCGTCCGCGCGCTCCCGCAGCCGCCGGCGGGCGCTCCGGTAGTCCTCTCTCGCCTCGTCCAGTTCGTCGAGGAGGGCGGCCTCCTCGCGGGCGGGGGCCAACTCGCGTCTGGCCTGCTCGAAGTCGGACGCCGACAGCGACGAGGTGATGCCGGTCGTGAGCGACTCGTTGGCGTCGATG
The DNA here is from genome assembly GCF_902410085.1 of Haloferax sp. KTX1. NCBI lineage: Archaea > Methanobacteriati > Methanobacteriota > Halobacteria > Halobacteriales > Haloferacaceae > Haloferax > Haloferax sp. KTX1. The sequence goes on from NZ_CABPRH010000003.1 coordinate 66,896, forward strand.
AAGGCGTCGCTGTGGCGCACGTCGGCGGGGACCTCCTCCAGCCGGTTCGACAGCGCCTCGCGGAACGCGACGTAGCCTTCGAGGTCGTCGGTCGCCTGCTCCTCGTGTCGGTCGAGAATCCCCGTCACGTCGCGGACGGCCGACGCGAGCGTTCGAAGCTCCTCGCGGCCGACGTCGTCGACCGCCTCGCGCCGGTCGCGGAGGGTGTCGGCCGCCGTGCGGAGCGCCGTCACGGGGTCGTCGGCGAGCGCGGCGTCAGCCACGCCGCGGCACCTCGGGCGGGCGTCCCGGTCGCGGAATCGGTGTCATGCCCGACGAGTCGGTGCGCGAGGGTTGAAAACTTGATGCCCGCGGACGGCGGCGGGACGGCCGCGGAGCCGAGAGGCCGTCAGCGACGGTCTCGACCGCTCATCACGTCGAACGCGGCGGCAACCGCGACCGCGAGCACGCAGAGCGCGACCGACGGCGCGAGGGAAAACAGGTCGACCGTGCCCGGGAACGCGGCGACGACGAGGAGCGAAACGGCGTAGTAAGCTCCGGCGGCCGCGGCCGACGTGCGGGCCGGCGCGGCGCGCAGTCGTGGGAGCGCGAGCATCGCACAGAGCGCGACGCCGCCGGCGACGACGACAGAGCCGACGAGTCCCGCGCCGGCGAGGTCGGCGCGCGCGCCGAGGAACGTCCCGAGGCCGAGCGTCGCGTTCAGGTAGGCCGCCCGCCGGACGAGGGCTCCGTAGCCAGCGTCGGGCCCGAGACCGAGTTCGCTGTCCTCGATGCGGTGCCACGGCGCGCCGAGGGGGACGGCGTCCAACCGGAGCGCGCCGATAGCGAGGCAGGCGGCAGCCAGCGAGGCGACGGCCGCGGTCGTGACCGCCACGGGCGTCGAGACGGCCATGAAGGCGACCCAGAGCATCGGCAGCGCGAGGAGCAGGTGCTGTCCGAGCCCGAAGTACACCGTCGCGTCGAGCCACGCGTCGATGCCGGTCCCGTCGTCGTCGCGTCGCTGGCGTCGCTGCCGTCGGTTGCGTCGCGGCCGCGTGCCGCTTTCGTGCGGAGACTCGTCCGTCGGTGCCATGGCCGTTCGGTTGTGACTGTCCGATGATAACTGTGTGGCCCGGTTGGGGTCAGCGACACCGGGGACGGGGGTCTGCGGACGCCGTCCGGCGAAAGGACTTACCGGCGACCGGGTGTATGACAAGCCATGTACGAGCGCATCCTCCTGCCGGTCGACGAGAGCACGTCGTCGAGCGCGGTCCTCCACCACGCCAGCGAACTCGCCCACTGGGACGACGCGGAGATTCGACTGCTCTTCGTCGCCGACACCACCCGCGACAGCGTCACCGTGGTCGGGAACGACGTGGTCGACGCGCTCGAACGGGAGGGCGAGAGCGTCGTCGAGGAGGCGGCGCAGACGCTCCAGAACCTCGGCGTCGGCTACTCGACGGACGTGGTGCAGGGCAACCCCGCGCCCACCATCGTCGAGTACGCCGAGGAGTACGACTACGACCTCATCGTGATGCCGACCCACGGACGGGAGGGCATCTCCCGACAGCTCCGCGGGAGCGTCACGGAGAAGGTCGTCCGCCTGTCGGACCGACCGGTCCTCACCGCCCGCATGAAGCCCGACGAGGAGCTGACGTTCCCCTACGAGCGCATCCTCATCCCGACCGACGGCAGTCGCTCCGCGAAGCGGGCGACGAGCCACGGCCTCGCGCTCGCCGCCGAACTCGACGCGACGGTCCACGTCCTCTCGGTGGTCGACGACTCCGCGCTCGGGTTCGACGTGCGGTCGATGCTCTCCGGCGAGGAGAGCGAGCGCGGCGCGAACGAGGCGATTTCGCAGGTCGTCGAGGAGGCGAACGAACGCGGCGTCACGAAGCTCGCCGAGACCATCGAACACGGCTCGCCGAGCGAGGCGATTCGGGAGTACGTCGCGGACAACGACATCCACGCCGTCGTCATGGGGACGACCGGGCGGAGCGGCGTCGACCGCATCCTCCTCGGGAGCGTCGCCGAGGAGACGGTCCGGAGCGTTCCGGTTCCCGTCATCACGGTGTCGCCGGACGAGGAGTAGCAACGGCATCGCGGTCGCGGTCGATTCTCGCGGTCGCAGTCGGTTGCTCGTGGTCGCGGGCGCTCAGTCGGTCAGTACTCGGTCCCCTTTCTCGCGCGCTGGCCGGCGTCGATGGGGTGTTTCTCCTTTCGGACGTTGGTCACGAGGTCCGCGGCGTCGACGAGGTAGGTCGGCTCTTCGTGGCTCCCGGTCAACACGAGTTCGAGGTGCTCGGGCTTTCGCTCCACGAGGTCGAGCACGTCGGCCTCGTCGAGCAGTCCCATCGCCACGGCGTAGAGCATCTCGTCGATGATGAGGAGATGAACGCCCGCTTCTGGCGGGCCGTCGAGGTCGAGCGGTGCCGAGAGGTCGGTGTCGGCCGCGGCGTCGACGACTTCGCGCGCCCGGTCGAGGCCGGCGGCGACCTGCGCCTCGTGGTCCGCGTCGTCGCTCCCGTCGGCCATCCCGGCCCAGCCGTAGTGGCCGAGGTTCTCGAAGGAGAAGCCGGGCATCGCGCCGATGGCGTTGTACTCGCCGCGGACGGCCTCGACGGAGTCCGCGCCGCCCTTCAGGAACTGGAGCATGTGGACGCGGTAGCCGTGGCCGGCGGCGCGAAAGCCCATGCCCATCGCGGCCGTGGTCTTCCCCTTGCCGTCGCCCCACCACACCTGCACGAGGCCGAAGTCGTCGGGCGCGGCGGGTTCGATGGCGGCCGCCTCGGGGCGGACGCCGCGGCCGGGCGTGTTCGCCCGGACCGAGTCGGGGGTAGTCTCGTCGTCTGTCTCGGGGGTTCCGTCGGGTGTGTCGGATGCGTCGGTCATCGTTGGGTTCGAAGTCGGATGTCGGTGTCGTCTCGAAATCGGGTGTCGGTCGTCGGTCGGTGCTCGCCGCAGTCAGTCCGCCAGTCGGGAGACGAAGCGGTCGAACGCCCCGCTCTCGGGGTGGACGTGCGCGTAGGTTCCGAGGGTTCGGTACTCGGTGAGCCCCTCGCGGCCGTCGATACCGGTCCCGCGTTCCACGTCGAAGGCGAATCGGGCGTCGGTCGCCGGGTCCGCCGAGGAGTAGTGGAACTCGTGGCCGCGGAGCGTCTCGCCCGCGTCGGCGGTCAGCGTCCCGTCGGTCGCGCGGAGTTCGACGTGGTCGAGCGCCTGATAGCGCTCCCGCATCGTCACGTCCGCGGGGAGGATACCGGCCATCTCGTGGGCGTCGCCGTCGGTCGTCGTCAGCGACTCGGAAAGCGCCATCAGGCCGCCGCACTCGCCGAACACCGGGAGGCCGTCGGCGGCGCGGTCGGAAAGCGCGGGGAGCGTCGGGGACGACGCGAGCTCCGCGGCGAACCGCTCGGGGTAGCCGCCGGGGAGGTAGACGCCGTCGCAGTCCGGGAGGTCGTCGCCGGCGACCGGCGAGAAGTACGAGACGGTCCCGAGCGATTCCAGTCTGTCGAGGGTCGATGGATAGACGAAACAGAACGCCTCGTCGCGGGCGACGGCGACCGTGGGACCGTCGGAGCCCGTCGCAGTCTGTGTCTGGGCCCGGGCCGACCCGACGCGAGCGCTCGCTTCGAACGCCTCGGTGTCCCAGTCGGGTTCCCGAGCCACTTCCGCGAGCGCGTCGGCCCGAATCCCGTCGGCCGCGGCGTCGAGCGCCTCGTCGGACAGCGGGGCCTCGTCGCCGAGGTGGAGGCCGAGGTGTCGCTCCGGGATTTCGAGGTCGTCGCTCGGCGGGACGCGGCCGAGATACGGCAGTTCCTCGGGGAGCGCGTCGCGGATGCCCTCGGCGTGGCGGCCGCCGTGGGCCCGAGAGGCGATGACGCCGGCCACGTCGGCGTCGATGCCCATCCGGTCCGCGTAGGTCCGGAAGCCGTAGGCGGTCGCCGCGACGCTCTGCATCCCGGCTCTCGCGTCCGCGACGAGCACCACGGGGAGGTCGAGGAGGGCGGCGACCCGAGCCGTCGAGGTGTCGCCGTCGTAGAGGCCCATCATGCCTTCGACGACGCAGATGTCGCCCTCGCCGCGGGCGTAGGTCCGGCGCATCCCGTCCTCGCCTTCGAGCCACGGGTCGAGACTCCGCGAGGGTTTCCCGACGACTGCGGCGTGGTGCGAGGGGTCGATGAAGTCGGGGCCGGCCTTGGCCGGTTGGACCGCGTAGCCCTCGCGTTCGAGCGCGCGGCACACCGCGAGCGTCGTGACCGTCTTCCCGACGCCGGAGGCCGTGCCGGCGACGACGACGCCTCTCATCCGACCACCGCGGTCCCGAGCGCGGTCGGGACTTCCGGCGGGTCGCTCGCGGGGCGAGACGGGGGTTCGGCAGTCATATCTCCAAGTGGAATTTCAGTAGTCAAAGTTGTGTTGGGTCGGGTCGCCGGGGGCGGCGTCGGTCGGCGGCTCGCGTTCGGCTCAGTCCCAGAGTTCGTACATCTCGTCTTCGACGCCGTCGGCGTAGTGCGTCCCGTCGTAGACGACGCCGGGGTCCGCGACCGGTGCTGTCTCCGCGTCAGCGCCCGCGTTCGCGTCGTCGCCCGCCGCTTCGACGGTTCCGACGACCGTCGCCTCGATTCCCTCGTCGTCGAGCGCGGCGAGAGCCGTGTCGGTCTCGTCGCCGGGGACCGCCGCGAGGAGCGCGCCGGAGCCGAGAATCCGCATCGGGTCGACGCCCATCGCGTCGCAGAGCGCCCGCGTCTCGGGGCGGACGGGCACGTCGTCGCCGTCGACCTCGATTCGGACGCCGGAGGCGCAGGCGAGTTCGACCAGTCCGTTGAGGACGCCGCCCTCGGTCGGGTCGTGCATCGCGGTCGCGGCGGGCGCGAGCACGGCGGACTCGGGGAGGACGCTGATATCGTCGAAGAAGCCCGCGGCGCGGTCGACCGTCTCGGCGTCGACGCCGGCGGCATCGAGGTCGGCGCGGAAGTCGGTGGCGAGGACGGCGGTGCCCTCGATTCCAGCACCCTTGGTGAGAATCACCGCGTCGCCGGGTTCCGCGCCGCTCGTCGGGACGTACCGGTCGGTCGGTCCCATGCAGGTGAGCGAGAGGAGCGGCCGCGAGAGCCCGGCGACCGTCTCGGTGTGGCCGCCGACGATGCTGATGCCGAGTCGTCGGGCCTCCGCGTCGAGTTGGGCGGTGATGTCGTCGAGGAGGTCCACGTCCGGCTCGGGCAGGAGGACGGTGCTCACGAGCCACTCGGGGACGCCCCCGCAGGCGGCCACGTCGTTGCTGGCGATGGCGACGCCGAGGGTGCCGATGCGCTCGGCGGCGAGCGAGATGGGGTCGGTGCTGACGACCATCGTCCCCTCGCCGGTGGCGACGGCGGCGGCGTCCTCGCCGTAGCCGGCCCCGACGAGCAGGTCGTCGTTGGGTGCCCCCGTCCGCGAGAAGACGTAGCGGTCGAGGTCCGCAGGTGAGAGCTTGCTCATACACGAGGGTGACGGCGAGGGCGCTTTTGTGCCTTCCCGTCCGTCGTCGGCGCGGACGCCCGCGACCCGCCGGTCGCCCCCGCGCCCCGCCGACCACGACCGGTCGGCGTCGCCGAGGCGGCCGAACGCCCGCCGCGGATGCCGTACTGCTAAGACGCTCTGTTTGCAACGGGGAGCCATGCTGATGACACCCGGCCCCACGGCCGTCCCGCCGCGGGTCCGCGACCGACTGAGCGACCCGATGCCGAACCCAGACATCGAGCAGTCCTTCTTCGACACCTACGACGAGGTCTGCGAGAAACTCGGGCGCGTCTACGACACCGACGACGACACGGTCGTCATGGGCGGCGAGGGCATCCTCGGCCTCGAAGCCGCCATCGCCTCGACGGTCGCCCCCGGCGACGACGTGCTCTGCGTCTCGAACGGGCTCTACGGCGACGGCTTCGCCGACTTCGTCGAGAGCTACGGCGGCGACCCGACGCTCGTCGGTGCCGACTACACCGACCCGCTCGACCTCGCTGGCGTCGAAGCCGCGCTCGACGACGGCGAGTTCGAGGTCGCCACGATGGTTCACTGTGAGACCCCGACGGGGACGCTCAACGACATCGCGCCGGTGCTCGAACTGCTCTCCGACCGCGGCGTGCTGACCGTCGTCGACGCCGTCTCCTCGCTCGGCGGGACGCCCGTCCCGAGCGAGCACATCGACATCAACCTCGGCGCGTCCCAGAAGGCGTTTAGCTCGCCGCCGGGCCTCACGACGGCCGCCGTCAGCGACCGCGCGTGGGAGGTCGTCGAGGAACGTGACCCCGATTCGCTCTACACGAACCTCCTCCCGTGGCGCGACACGAGCGAGGGCTTCCCGTACACCCACCTCGGCGCGAACGTCGCCGCCCTCGACGAGTCGCTGTCGATGCTCCTCGAAGAGGGGCTCGACGCCGTCTACGAGCGCCACGAGGAGGCCGCCGCCCACTGCCGCGAGCGCGGGGCCGACCTCGGCCTCGACCTCTACGCCGACGCAGAGCGGAGCGCTCCGACGGTGACGGCGTTCCACCTCCCCGGCGAGGCGAAACGCGCCCAAGCGGAGCTCGAAGCCGAACACGACATCGTCCTCGCGACCGGCCTCGCCGACCTCGCCGACGACATTCTCCGCGTCGGCCACATGGGCTACAACGCCGACGTGGAGAAGGTCGACCGCGTGATGGACGCGCTGTCGGCCGTCGCCTGAGGCCGCGGGCCGACTCCACTGGCTGTCAACGTTTTTACCCGAAGCCGACGACAGTCCCGATGAGAACGACCGTGACCGAGACGAGCGATTCGACGGGGCGGCGGCGACCGGACGACGGAATCAGGTTCGCTATCGTCGTCGTCTTCCTGACGGGACTCCGCCGTCGCAACCCGGCCGCGATGGTGAACGCCGCGTTCGCGCTCGCCGGCACGTACCTCCCCGACGCCTTCGAGCGACTGGTCGGCGTCGAGTTCCGCCCGTGGCAACGCGTCTACGTCGAGTCGGCCATGCTGACCCACGCGGCCGGGATGCTCGGCCCCTACGACGACGTGTGGTGGTGGGACCACCTGACTCACGCCCACTCGGCGACGATTCTCGGCGGGGTCGTCCACGTGCTCTCGCGCCGCCGCGGCCGCGACCCCTCGACCCGCGTGCTCGCGGTCGTCGCCTGCACCGGCGTGCTCTGGGAACTCGCGGAGTACGCCATCCATCGCGGGGCCGACGCGCTCGGCATCGACCCCGTGCTCGTCTCCTACGGCCGAACCGACACCGCGCTCGACCTCCTGTTTAACCTCGTCGGCGCGGCGCTCGTCGTCCTGTTCGGCGACCGCGCCCTGACGAATCTCGTTCCGCTGCGGGAGGACTCGGTGGCCGAGTAGGCCCGTTCGGTCCCGCGCGTTCGATAGCGGTGCTGGGCGGAATCGCGTTCGACGCGCTCGAAACAGAAGCGACGACGCCGGAGGCGCGGCCGCGGATTCGACCGCGCCTAGTTTCCTGCGCCACCCCTGTCGTTGCCGTTATCACCGTTACCCGCACTGTTTCCGCTGCGACCGTTACCCGCACTGTTCGCGACGTCGGGCCTGTCGATCACGTTCAGCGTGACGGTTTGGCGGATATCTCGCGACGAGTGGCCGACGAGCAGTTCGAACCGCCCGGGTTCGGTGACCCACGCCTCGTCGTCGGGGTGGAAAAACGCGAGGTCGTCGGGCGTCACTTCGAGCGAGACGGTGGTCCGTTCGCCGGGGTCGAGCGAGACCGTCTGGAAGGCGACGAGTTCCTTCGGCGGACGGTCGACGCTGGCCTGCACGTCTCTGGCGTACACTTGGACCGTCTCCGTCCCGGCGACGTCTCCCGTGTTGGCGACGTCGACGGAGAGCGAGGCGGTCTGGCCGTCCCCGACCGCTCCGGGGCTGAGCGTGGCCCTCCGGTACGCGAACGACGTGTACGACTCGCCGGCGCCGAAGGGGAACAGGGGTTCGATGGCCTCGTCGTCGAAGTGTCGGTACCCGACGTAAATCCCCTCGTCGTAGTAGACGTGGTTGTTCTCCCCGGGGAAGCGCCGGTCGGAATCCGGCTCGTTCGCGGGGTAGTCGTAGAGGTCAGCGCCGAACGTGACCGGCAACCTGCCGGCGGGGTTCGCGTCGCCGAAGAGGAGGTTCGCGAGTGCCCCACCGCCCTCTTGGCCGGGGAACCACATCTGGAGAACCGTCGGGACGGCGTCGATCCAGGGCATCACCACGGGACCGCCGGTGTTGAGAACGACGGCGGTCGCGTCGTTGGCCTCGGCGACGGCCTCCACGAGTTCGTTCTGATTCCCGCCGAGACGCAAGTCCTCGCGGTCTTCGCCCTCCTCTGAAGACCCCTTCGCGATCACCACCGCACCGTCGGCGCTCGCCGCGGCCTCCGTCGCGAGGTCGAGGGGGTTTTCGTCCGGTCGGGCGATGCGGACGCGGAGATACGGTTCGTCGGTGTACTGGGTGCCCGCGACTTCGATAGTGACGTCGTACGCCTCGCCGCCTTCGACCGAGACGTCCCCGGTCGTCGATGCGCTCCCTCCGAGCGTACCGCCCTGATTTTCGACCACCTGCTCGCCGTCAATCAGGAGCCTGCTCGCGCTCGAACTGGCGACTTCGAACGAGACCGTACCGGACACCGGGGCGGTCCATTCGCCGGTCAACCGCGCGGAGAACTCGCTCGGCTCGACGCCGCTGACGGTCTCGATATCCTCGGCAAACAGGGAGTTCGACCGCATCGACCGCGTCGTGACCGGCTCACCGTCGAACGACGTGTTGTCGAAGTACGCCGCCCGGAAGCCCGCGTCCCCCGTCTCCGGGTGTGCGACCGTCGAGACGTCGAGTGGCTGGTGTTCGGACGCTTCGACCGGCGTGACCGTGACGTCGTCGCCGACGAACGACTCGATACCTTCGAGCGGGCCGACGCGGCGTTCCGGCACCACGTCGGAACTCCCGCCACCGCCGATTCGGAAGCGCGACGGCGTTTGTCCGATGACCGCGAGTTCGTCTAGCTCGTCCGTCTCGAACGGGAGCACGTCGCCCTCGTTTTTGAGGAGGACCGCCCCGCGTTCCGCCACGTCCCGCGCGACTCGGCGCTGTGCCCGCCTGTCCACCGAGACGTCGGGCGCATCCCGTGTCTCCAAGCGGTCGAACCGCGCCAACTGCCCGAGCAGCCGTCGTACTTTGTCGTCGATTTCCGCCTCGTTGACGTAGCCGTCGTTGACGGCCTCCAGCAGGTCGTCGCCCCAGTAGGCCGGCCAGTTGAGGTCGAACGCGGGGTTCTCTCCCGGCGTCTCGACGTCGAGGCCGTTGTTCGCCGAGGCGACCGTCGAATGGACCGCTCCCCAGTCGGACATGACGAGGCCGTCGAAGCCCCATTCCTCTTTGAGAATCTCGTCAAGCAGTTTCGCGTGTTCGGTGGCGTACGTCCCGTTGATACGGTTGTACGCCGCCATGACTGCGCCGACGTCGCCGTCTTCGACGGCCTGCCGGAAACCGGGCAGGTATATCTCGCGAAGCGCGCGCTCGCTCACTTCCGCGCTCACACCGGGCAGGTCCTGCGACGGCCCACCGCGGTTCGTCTCCTGATTGTTGGCGACGTAGTGTTTCGCCGTCGCGATGATTCCCTCGGATTGAATGCCGTCGATGAACGCCGTCGCCAGTTCGCCGGTCACCGCCGGGTCCTCACCGAAGTACTCGAAGGCTCGCCCCAGTTGCGGCACCCGAACGATGTTCAGCGCCGGTGCGAGGTGGACGTCCTGATTGTTGGCGACGGCTTCGCGAGCGATGGCCGTCCCCTCCGTCTCGACGAGGCGCTGGTCGAACGTCGACGCCGCCGAAATCGTCGCCGGGAACGCCGTCTGCTGTCCCCGTCGAAGCCCCAGCGGCCCGTCGCTCATCCGGACTTCGTCGATTCCGAGACGCTCGTTCGGCGGGAGATAACCGGTGTCTTCGAGGAACGCGTCCTGTCCGGTGACCTGTGCCACCTTCTCTTCGAGTGTCATCTCGTCGATGAGCGATTCGACGCGGTCCGACGTCTGTGCGGCGCCGGTCTCCGTCGCCGACAACCCGAACGTGAGCGCCGCGACACTCGCCGCACTCCCCCGCAGAAAACTCCGTCTGTCTAGCCCCGTTTCGTCTGCCGTGTCTGTGTTCTCCTCTGACATCGCAAACGGGCAAACTAACCACATTAAAATAAATGTACATGATATCTGAGGTAGTACTCGTTGAGAGTTTTATTTTAATATCGGATAGATATTTTTTATTCTCAGTGAACGGCGATGAATGAACTGACGACCCCCGGATATAGTTTCAGAGAAACTGCGACAGACGCGATACACGTGCCGAATATCGGATTGTTCCGATATCGGAACACCGCTTAGGATAACATTTATCCGCCGACGAGTAAACTATCGATGCCTAACTTGGTACAGATGTCTAATCCCGACGCGCTCCGCGACGACTTACGGCGGTTCGGTTTCTCCGAGAAAGAAATCGACGTGTATCTCTCGCTCGTAGAGCGAGGCAGCGCCGAACCGAAGACGCTCGCATCGGACGCCGGCGTTTCGACGAGCTACATTTACGAGGTCGTGACCCAGCTCGATTCGAGAAACCTCGTTCGAATCGAGGAGCATCAGTCGCCGACGGTCGTCCACGCTCGACGGCCCGATAAGGCGTTTCAGACGTTATCTGCGAGACTCGACCGAATCGAGGACGCCGTCGAAGAGCGATATCAGCAGCCACGAGCGGAGCCGATGTCGCTCGGCGTCATTCAGTCCCGACCGACGTTTGCGAGTCGACTCCGCGAGCTGATCTCACAGGCGGACTCGGAAATCCGACTTTCTCTGCCCTTTGCGTTTCTCTCCGAAGTCGAAGCGTCGCTCAAGTCCGCAGTCGAAGACGGTGTCTTCGTCGTCCTCGTGCTCAGTGAATCCGACTACGAAGCCCGGTCAGGAGCCGTTGAAGACGTCGCAACCGTCGTCAACCGGATCGATGCACAGTTACCCGCTTACGTCGCAATCGACGATGCTCGCGGACTCATCGCACCGCTGTCGGTCCTCGCGTGGGAACACGGTCCAGAGGAAGCGATCGAATTCACCAACCCGACCGTGACGGGTGTCGTCTCCGTCGCGTTCTTCGGTCTGTATCAGTCTTCGACGACGGTCATGCTTCTCCGCCCGAACACGCTTCCCCGGCGATACTCCGGTATTCGACCGGCCGTCTACGACGCAGAGCTGGCGCGACGCCGCGGGCGGTCACTCCACCTGCGTGCGACGGTCCGCCCAACGGGAGTCGACGACGAGACCGAGACGATAGAGGGACCGATAACCGAGATTCGGCAGAGCTTGATCGCTCCCACGAACAGCGAGCTGATATTCGAAAACGCCTTCGAGGTCGACGTCGGGAATCGACGCGTGAGTATCGGCGGTGTCGGCGCGTTCATGGAGGATTACGAGGCCACGAGTCTGCTTCTGTACGCCGACACGTAATCGTCGTTCCCAACCGCCCCGTATTCGACAGCGTTCTCGCAAAGCTCGCAGTCGCTGCTCACTTCGGGAGCGCACCTCCACGGACGATCCGGTCAGGCGCTCTAGAGTCGTTCGGACGTTCTGAAGTCGCTCAGGCGCTCTGGGTGTGTTCCGCTGACTCGCGGCCCCCCTCGCCGACGGGCCGCTCGTCCATGTTGCGAGTTCGGACCGCCGTCCGAAGACCGACCTCGGCGACGTTGCCGACGTGTTCGGCCGTCCGTTCGAGCGCGTGGAGGGCGTGTGCGAACCGGTAGTCGACCTCGGCGTCACGCTCCTCGAACAGCCGTCGTTCGACCTCTTCGACGCCCTCGCGGACTCGGTCGCGCGCCGAAAGCGCCTCCCGCGCCGCGTCGGGGTTCTCGCCGTCGAACGCGACCTGTACCGCGGCTTCGAGCGCCTCGGGGACGAGTTCGGCGAGTTCGGACACCTCGTCGGCGACCCCCTGGGGTAGGGAGGCGGGAACCGCCGACGCGACGGCCGCGATTCGCTCGGCGTGGTCGGCGACGCGCTCTAACTCGCGGGCCGCGGTGTGGAGGCGGAACAGCTCCGGGCGCGTCTCGCCGAGGGCGTCTATCTCGTCGAGGCGGTCGAGCCCGCGGGTGAAGTGCCGGTCGACCATCGCAAACAGCCGGTCGGCGCGGTCGTCGCGCTCCGCGAAGCCGTCGAGCGGGGCGGCACCCGTGAGCGCGGCGGTCGCGTCGCGGTGCATCGAGACGGCGACGAACTGGAGCTGTCGGACCGACTGGCGGATGGAGACCTCGTTCGCGTCGAGGACGTTCCGCACCGTGACCGACGCGTCCGACTCCTCCGTGATGGTCACGCCGACGAGGTTCCGGGCGACCCGCCTGACGGCCTGTCGCTGTTCGGCGTCGAACGTCCCGTCGGCCTCGACGACGACCTGCTTCGACCCGGCGGCGTAGGCCGCCCGGAGCGTCTGTTCGAGGAAGTCGCCGGCGGCGGAGTCGCGCCCGCCGCCCGCGTCACCCCCGCCGCCCGCGTCACCGCCGACGGTCACCGTGAACTGCATCGACGAGTCGTCCTCGCGCTCGGGTGCCTGTACGACCAGCACCCCGTCGATGTGCGTGTGGAGGTTGACGACGGTGCCGGCGGTGATGCCCTCGCCGTCCGCCCACTCTCGGGGGAGCGAGACGGTGAACGTCCCGTTGCTGACCTGCTGTATCTTGCGTGTCTCCATTGTGTTGGCGTGTCTGAAACCGTGTTGTCTGCGTGCCAGTTCCGCGGTGACGCCGACCCCGCCGCAGGGAGTGATTCGACTGACGAAAAGCGAGCGTCGCCGCCGACTGTCCGGCTTCGACGGCCGCAGGTCGTCGAGAACCGTCGTCACGTCGGGAAGTCGAAGTCGGCGTCGTCAGCGCGGGGACGCTCGGCGCGGGTCGGGTCGGCTCGGGTCGGGTCGGGGTCGAATCCGACCGTTACCCGAACTTGCCGCTGATGTAGTCCTCGACGCGCTGGCTCTGTGGGTCCTCGAACACCTGGTCGGTGTCGCCGTACTCGACGAGTTCGCCGCCGGTGAGGAAGACGGCGGTCTGGTCCGAGATGCGCGCCGCCTGCTGCATGTTGTGGGTGACGATGACGACCGTGTACTCCTCGGCGAGGTCGTGGACGAGGTCCTCGATTTTCGAGGTCGCGATGGGGTCGAGCGCCGACGCCGGCTCGTCCATGAGAAGCACTTCGGGGTCGGTCGCCAGCGCGCGGGCGATGCAGAGCCGCTGTTGCTGGCCGCCGGAGAGCCCGAGGGCGTTGTCGTCGAGTCGGTCCCGCACCTCGTCCCACAGCGCCGCCTGCCGCAGGGAGCGCTCGACGAGTTCGTCGACCGCGTCGTCGTCGCTCCGGCCGAGCAGGTTGGCGAGCAGGCCGGTGTCGAGGTCGCCGTGCTTCCGCGGCCCGTAGGAGATGTTGTCCGCGATGCTCTTCGGGAACGGGTTCGGCGACTGGAACACCATGCCGACGCGCTTGCGCAGTTCCACGAGGTTGACGCCCTCCTGGTAGACCTCCTCGCCTTCGAGCCGGACCGAGCCGTCGATGCTCGCGGCCTTGATGCGGTCGTTCATCCGGTTGAGACACCGGAGGAACGTCGATTTCCCACAGCCCGAGGGGCCGATGAGCGCCGTGACGCTGTTCTCGGGAATCTCCATGGAGACGCCCTTCAGCGCGTGGTCGTCGCCGTAGTACACGTCGAGGTCGGAGACCGAGAGCTTCGCGTCGCCCTCGAACTCGTGTTCGACCCACTCCTCGCGGGTGCGCTCGCGCGTCTCGCCGCTCGTGACTTCGAGCGGTTGGTCGGTGCCGGCGCTCGCGCCGCCGGCGAGTTCGCCGTCCGCGGTCTGTGCGTCGTCCGCCGTCGCCTGTGCGTCGTCCGTCGTCTGTCTGGTTTCGCTCATGGTTAGTCGTGCTGAAGTTTACTCCGGAAGTAGTACCGCGTCGCGATGCCGACCGCGTAGAAGCCCAAGACGACCACGAGCAGGATGAGCGCCGTCGCCCACCGGAACTCGTCGATGGCGCCGATGTTCGACGACTCCCCGACGCCCGCGGTGATAAGCGAGTAGAGCTGATACGGGAGCGCCGAGGTCGCCCGCATCAGTTCGGGGTTGGTCACGAACGGCGGCGAAAGCGAGAACTGGAAGCCGCCGACTACGTCGACCGTCTGGCTCCCCGGCGGAGCGACGCTCCCCGACATCGTCAGGAGGATCGGGGCGGTCTCGCCGGCGATGCGACCGACGCCGAGGATGATGCCCGTGACGATACCCGGGAGCGACGCCGGGAGGACGATGCTCCGAATGGTCTGCCACTTCGTGACGCCGAGGGCGGCGCTCGCGTCGCGGTACTCGTCGGGGACCGCCAGCATCGACTCCCGACTCGTGATGACGACGAGCGGGAGGAGCATGAAGCCGAGCGTGAGCATCCCCGCGAGAAGCGACTTCTGGTTGCCGAGCCGCGGGACGAGGAACGCCAGTCCGAACAGCCCGAAGACGATGCTGGGCGTGCTCCACAGCCCGTTGGTGGCGACTTCGACGACCTGCGTGAATCGCCCGCGGTCGGCGTACTCGGTGATGAAGACGGCCGCGCCGACGCCCAGCGGGACGGCGAACAGCACCGCGCCGACGACGAGCCAAATCGTGCCCGCGATAGCCGGGAGGACGCCGTTCACGTCGTTGAGGAGCGCGACGCCGTTCATCACGAACGGCCACGAGACGGGCAGCGAGAACGTCACGCCGACGAGCGTCACTTCGGGGCCCGCACCCGCGCCGAGCGCGAGGCCCTTGAACAGCCCCGGTAGGCCCTTCAGGACCGTGAACGCGACGAGGAGGAACAACAGCGCGATGATGGAGAGGGCGTTCAGGTAGACGAGGACGTACGCGCCGACGTGGCGGCCGCGCGCGCCGAACCCGCCGTAGGCCTTCGCGGCGGCCCAGCCGACGAGCAGGGAACAGAACGCCGTCAGGACCGGAATCGTGAATTCGGCGTTGAACGACGCCTGCTGTTCCCACCCGAGGTCCCACGCCCACGACGGGCCGATGACGCCGGTGAGGAAGACGACGCCGGCGAACGCGGCGAGCGCGCCGGCGGGGAGCGTCGAGCCGATGTCCTCGCGGGGGAGCGCGCTCACCGCGAACGCGACCCCGCCGCTGAGGAGCGACGCAGCGACCCACCCGGCCGTCCCGAGTCCGAGCGTCTGCGAGCCGACCAGTCCGCCGACGACGAACCAGATGAGCGCGAACGCGCCCGAGGCGACCAGTCCGGCGGTCGGTCTGGGGTTGGTGGCGACGTAGCCGAGTCGGGAGCCGACGCCGAAGCCGACGACGGCGAGCCCGAGGAGGACCAACAGCCCGCCGAGGAGCGCGACCATCGGCACGCCCGCGACGGGGTCGGTGACGGTCACGAACTCGAACAGCGCCCCGAGCGAGAGGGCGAACAGCACCGCCGCCAGCCCCACCGCGGCGGCGGCGACCGCTTCTGTCTCGGAGGTGTCCTCGCTGACGAGCGCGGTGTCGGTCGCGCCCGCCATTATTCGACACCTCCGAGCTTCCGGCGCATGCGCGCCTCGATGTACTGCGACCCGATGCTGAGGAACAGCACCGTCACGAACAGGATGACGCCCGCGACGAACAGCGCCGAGAGCTGGAGGCCGTCGGCGTCGCCGTAGTTCGCCGCGATGAGCGACGTGAGCGTGTCGTTACCGTAGAAGACGTTGTACAGGGGTTCGGTGAGCCCCGGACTGCCGCGGAGCATCACGGTCGCGGCCATCGTCTCGCCGATGGCGCGGCCCACGCCGAGGAGGACCGCGGCCGAGACGCCCGAAAAGGCCGCCGGCAGGGTGATGGAGGTCATCGTCTGCCAGTCGGTCGTGCCGAGGGCGAGCGAGCCGCTTTTCATCGACTCGGGGACGCTGTTGAGCGCGTCTTCGGCGACCGAGACGACCGTCGGCAGCGCCATCAGTCCGACGACGATACCGACGAAGAGGTACGTGCCCTGCCCGACGATGTCGAACTGGTCGGCCGCCCACGGGCTGAGGATGGTGAAGCCGATGAAGCCGTAGACGATGGAGGGGATGCCAGCCAGAATCTCGACGCCCGGCTTGACGACCTCGCGGACGGTCCGCGGGGCGATTTCGCTGAGGAAGAGCGCGGCGGCCACGCCCAGCGGGGCGGCGACGGCCGTCGCGATGACGGTGACGAGCACCGTCCCGTGAATCATCGGGACGAGCGAGTACCGAATCGGCGGCGTCACCGGACTCCAGCGCGTCTCGACGAAGAGACGCAGACCCGGAATCGGAATACCGAAGACGTTCACGGTCGCGTACTGCACGGTCGGCCACGCCTCCGCGAAGATGAAGACGAGGATGAGCCCGAGGACGAGGATGGTCGAGACCGTCGTCGTCAGCGTGAGCACGCGCGCTGTCAATTCTTGGTGTCTAAGCCAGCCGTAACCCGTCACGACGAGGAACACCGCGAACGGGACGGCCGTCAGCGACGAGACGGCCAGAAAGCCCGCGAACGCCGCGAGGAGCGACACCGCCGCGACCGTGACCGTGACGAGCGCGTCGGGCGGCGTCTCGTCGACGAAGTCGCGACCGCGCCGGAGCCCTCGCCGAGCCGTCGCTCTGAGGCCGGCACCGTCGGAGTCTGGAAGTACGTTCATGATTGGAGCGTCGATGAATGGAAAGAACGAGGTTCAGGAACCGCGACCGCGTCCGGGCCGCGTTACGCTTGGCTCGGGAGCTTGTCCTTCTCGGACTGGAGGTCCTTGTCAGGCAGCGGGATGTAGTTGTTGTCCTCGACGAACAGCTTCTGACCGAACGTGGTCAGGAACATGTTCATGAACGCGGCCTCGCGCATGTCCGTCCCGCTCGGGGTGTCCTCCGTGATGGTCGTGTACTGGTGGAGGTCGCGGTTCAACGGGTAGTCGCTGTCGAAGATGGTGTGCTCCGCGCTCTTGTCCGGCGCGTAGAGCGTGCCCTCGAAGTCGATACCGACAGGGATGACCTCCGGACCGGTGAACGCGAGTGCCATGTACGCGATGGCACCGTCGTTCTGCTGGACGACGGTCGCGACCTGCTGGTTCTGGCCCTTACGGGTGTCGACGCCCCCCATCGAGGCGTCGGCGCTGCCGAGCATGTTGAGCCGGAACGAGGTGTCCGTCCCGGAGCCTTCCGCGCGGCCGACCACGTAGATTTCCTGGTCGTGGCCGCCGACTTCGCTCCAGTTGGTGATCTCGTCCTGGTAGATCTGGCGGACTTCTTCGCCGGTGAGCTCCGTGACGCCCGCGTCGTGAACGTCCTTCGAGACGACGACGGGCTGGCCGTCGCGGCCGAGGACGTGGTCCACGTAGTTCGCGTCGCGCTCTTCTTCGCTGATGCCGAGTTCGGCCGTGATCGGACCCGACGAGTTACCGATGTCGACGAGACCGTCGCGGACGGACTTACAACCCGTCCCGGAGTGGCTCAGGCCGATGGACGTTGCGAACGCGGGGTTCGCCTGCGTCTCGGTCGGCTCGAAGCCGTAGAGGGACGCGAAGTAGTCGGCCAGACGCATGTCCGGTGCGCCGAGTTCGTCCCAGCCGGGGACGGTAGATTCGTCGCTCGAACCCCAGTACTCGCCGTCGCTCGGCGGCGCGTTGGAGTTCCAGTAGGAGCTCCCCTTGTTCGCGATGGGGTACACCGTCGAGGAGCCCTCGGCGGTGAGCATCTGCGGCGCGCTCGATTCGCTCGTCTCCTCGGGGGTCGAGGTCGTGGTCTCCGGCGCGTCGGTCTCCTCTGCTTCGGTCGCCGGCGCGTCGGTCTCGGGGCTGGACTGCCCCGAACAACCGGCGAGCCCCGCGACGCCCGCCGCGCTCGATGCGACGAGGAACTGCCGACGTGATACGCTGCCTGCCAACTTCTTGGAATCTTGCGCCATCACGTGGTCAGACCCGGTTTTAAATAAAATGCGTTTATAATACCACTTTAGTTCTATCAGAGTTCAACGTAACACTAAGAGACGAAATAGTTCGATATTAGCGCACACATTAGTACAGAGAACTATATACTCGAACGTAATCGAGACGACAGAAAATATAACGGGTCCCAGAATACGTACGCACGATGGCCCAGAAAGACGGAGACACGACCCCCGGACGTATCGTCGGTCTGTCGAAATCCGAGGCGGTCGACCGCGTCGTCGCCGCTGACGACTCCCGAGACCCCGACACCGTTCGGGCGGTACTCAGTCACGTGACCGAAGACGGTGCGGTGACGGCCGACGGCGTCGATTCGGCGGTCACGGACACGTCGATGATTCTGTCGACCGCGGAGACCCGCGTCGAACTCGCCGCTATCGACCTCGACGGCGCCCGCGAGGCCGCCGGCGACGATGCGGCCGTCGGTGCCGTGCGGTCCCGCCTCGACGTGTTCGAGGCGACGGTCGAAAACGCGAACGACCGGGTCGAGTCGCTCGGCGAGAAGCTACGGGGGCTCTCCGACTGGCGCGACGACCCCCGGTCCGTCTACGACGTCGTGCTCGGACTCCGGGAGGTCGCGTCCGAGTCGCAGGCGCTCACCGCGCACGCGGACGACGTACAACTCGACATCGAGGAGTTCGAGCGCTGGCTCTCGAACCGCGACGTTCGCGTGCGCGGGGTCAACGGCGACGTGGCGGCGCTCGAACAGTCGCTCGACGGACTCGAAGACCGGGTCGCGGCCGTCGCCGACGCGGAGGGTTCCGAAGACAGCGCCGACGCCGCCGAGGACGCTGACGACGACCGCGCGACCGAGTGGTGCAACGCCGCGCTCCGCGCCCGCGTCTCCGCCCTGTTGGTCGAGGACACCCGGGCCGAACTCGCCGACCTCTGGGAACTGGCTCCCGAGTCGGACGCGGAGACCGACGGTCTCGACGAGGCCGCCGCTGCTCTCGCCGACCTCGACGCCCGCGTACAGCGCCTCCGCGAGCGCCTTGACGACCTCGCCCGACCGTCGTGGACCGACGAGTACGGGGCGCGAATCGAGTCGTTCGAGGCGACGCTGGCCGCGTTCGAGCCACCGGTGTCGTGGGGGGAGGTGCAGGCCGAACTCGACGACGCGCGGGTCGGCGACGACGAGTGACCCGAGCGCCGACCGCGCCGAACTGCTCCGCGAACACACATATCATATCCACTACGTAAATCGCGTTCAGCGAACGTACATATGTGTTCGGTCCCTCGGTCTAACTGCGAACACCAATGTCAGACTACGAACTTGACCCCCTCCCGTACGAGTACGACGCGCTTGAACCGCACATCTCCGAGCAGGTGCTGACGTGGCATCACGACACCCACCACCAGGGCTACGTCAACGGCTGGAACGCGGCCGAAGAAACTCTCGCCGAGAACCGCGACGCAGGCGAGTTCGGCTCGTCCGCCGGCGCGCTTCGCAACGTCACCCACAACGGCTCGGGACACATTCTGCACGACCTGTTCTGGCAGAACATGTCGCCGGAAGGCGGCGACGAGCCCTCGGGCGCGCTCGCAGAGCGCATCGCGGAGGACTTCGGCTCCTACGAGGCGTGGAAGGGCGAATTCGAAGCGGCGGCCGGCGCGGCCGGCGGCTGGGCGCTCTTAGTGTACGACTCGTTCTCGAACCAGCTTCGGAACGTCGTCGTCGACAAGCACGACCAGGGCGCGCTCTGGGGTAGCCACCCCATCCTCGCGCTGGACGTCTGGGAGCACTCGTACTACCACGATTACGGCCCGGCCCGCGGCGACTTCGTGAGCGCGTTCTTCGAGGTCGTCGACTGGGACGAACCGTCGGCCCGCTACGACCAGGCCGTCGAACTCTTCGAGTAACGTCGCATCGCCGACCCGGCGCGCTTCCCGCGCGACCACCACAGGTTACCGTGAGAGGGTGCCCGACCGAGGGTATCCGGCGCGGCGAATTCGCCCCGCCAGACCGGCACCCTTCTGCCGAACGTCCGGCGTCTCTCCCGGCAAGCGGCGCGACCGGGCGCGCTCGGAACTCACTTTGTTTCAATCAAAATTCATAACTACGCGGGAGCGGATGTGCGGGTAATGAGCAACCCACCGTGGACCGCCGAATTCGCCGCGCTGAAGTCCGACTGTGCCGCCGAACTCGCCGCGCTACTGGAGGAATACCCGCAGCCGGTCGTCTACGAGGTGATGAGCGAGATGCTTCGCCGCGAGATGCGCGACCAGTTCGCCGTCTCGTTCGCCGAGTCGCAACTGGAGGAGTAGACGTCGAAGCGTCGCGTCGGTCGGTTCCGGGCTCGGTCGACGCGGCGAATCGCCCCGCCGGTCCGTGTTCACGAGGAGGACGCCGAGGGCTGCGCCGAGACGCACGCCCGGGGTAGAACGTAACCGAGAGGAACACAAAATATCCGCTTTACCGAGGTTCTTTATCGAGTGCGCTAGTGCATGGGGCATGGCAGACGTAATCGTCATCGGCGGCGGTCCCGCTGGTCTGACAACCGCCCTCTTCGCCGCGAAGAACGGGCTCTCCACGACGGTCTTCGACACCGACGAGACGTGGATGCACAAGGCGCATCTGTTCAACTACCCCGGAATCGGCTCCATCGACGGGACGGACTTCATGGAGACGCTCCGCACGCAGGTCGACCACTTCGACGCCGACCGCCATCAGGGCGAGGAAGTCACCGACGTGAGCGAGAGCGACGGCGGCTTCGTGGTCGCGACCGACGACGACGAGTACGAGGCCGACTACGTCGTGCTCGCCACGGGCGCGAACCGCGACCTCGCGGAGTCCCTCGGTTGCGCGTTCGACGACGACCTCGTCGACGTGGACGTGACGATGGAGACGAGCGTCGAGGGCGCCTACGCCACGGGCGCGATGGTCCGTGCCGAGGAGTGGCAGGCCGTCATCTCCGCCGGCGACGGCGCGGCCGCCGCCCTCAACATCCTCTCGAACGAAAAGGGCGAACACTACCACGACTTCGACGTGCCCGCCGACGCCGAGTCCACCTTCGGCTCCCTCGTCGACGAGGTCTAGGTCTCATCGCACCCCGCGGTCGCGTTTTGACCGCGGCCACGCACGCTCGTTTTTCTTCGCCGACCCCCCGAGACCCGTCTGTCCAGTCAGTCGAGTCGCTCGATGAACGAGTTGGTAACCCGGATTTCGTCGTCGTTGATGGCGTGGCCCAGTCCCTCGTACAGCCGACTCGTCGCGTCGGGACCGCGGTCAGCGACCGATGGTCCCCTGTCGGGTG
Organism: Haloferax sp. KTX1; assembly: GCF_902410085.1. Classification (NCBI taxonomy): domain Archaea; kingdom Methanobacteriati; phylum Methanobacteriota; class Halobacteria; order Halobacteriales; family Haloferacaceae; genus Haloferax; species Haloferax sp. KTX1. The sequence continues at coordinate 88,113 of NZ_CABPRH010000003.1, forward strand.
ACGGGCGCGTCGGGGTCGACGAGGAAGGCAACGACGGTGGCGTCCTCGTCGGCGGTGAGCGTCACGCCGGCGTCGTCGACGAGCAGGCCGCTTTCGGTCTTCCCGAAGCGCGTGCCCGCGGCCTCGACCGCGCCGTCGAACACGTAGAAGTACGCGTCCCGGCCCTCGATTTCGGGGAGGTCGGCGCTCGACCCGGCGTCGAGGCGGAGGTCGAAGAGGTCGACCTCGTTGCGGACGAAAAGCGGCGCGTCGGAGCCCTCGGGGCCGAACAGGTGCCGCCACTCGCCCTCGACGGGGGCGTCGATGGGTTCGTGTTGGACGTTCGGCTCCAGCCCGAGACTGTGGGGCCGGACGAACATCTGGAGCATCCGCAGCGGCGGGTCGTCCGCGCGGGTGAACTCCTCGTGCCAGAACGTCTCGCCCGCGTTCATCACCATCAGGTGGTCGGCGTCGGTGACGAGGTCGTTGCCGTCTTGGTCGCCGTGGCGCATCACGCCCGCGGGCACCCACGAGATGATTTCCTCGTCGCGGTGGGGATGCATCGAGATGTGCGTCTCGGGGTCCATGAACGACTCGACGATGGTCGCGAGCGGACCGTAGCCGTGGTCCGCGTGGTCCGGGAGGGCGCGGCCGGGGAAGTTGAAGTAGGTCCGGAACTTCCCCTGATTCTGGGAGACGTCGGTTCGCTCCGCCTTGTAGAGTTTCGTCTCGGAGCCGACTTTCATTACGTGCGCACCTACGCGTCGACTCTATATACCTTCTCGGCGACGTGACCGAAAGCAGGTGACGTCGGTGTCACCGGTGACGGGTCTCGGAACCGCTGACGAGTGACGGTCGCGAGTGGCGGACGGCCACCGGCGTCGACAGTCTGGTTCCGGCTCGACCACCCGGTGGCAAACGTTTTGTTCCGACAGCCGACAGGATAGCTGAATGGAGACGAGTCGGTGGACGCCGCGGCAAAGCTGGCTGTTCGTCGTGCTGAGCGGTATCGTCGCGACGGGAATCGTCTCCCTATTCGGCCCGGCCGACGCTGGCGTCCCCGCGTCGGTGGCGGTCGGTGGCGTGGTCAGTCTCATGTTCGCGGTCGGCTACGCGGTCTCCAACGAGCGGGTGAAACAGGTGCTCCTCGATTTACTGTCGCTTCTGCCCTGAGCTCGCCCTCCCGAGCGGCCCTGAGCGCCCCACGCCGTTACCACCCCTGTCGAAGCACGAAGGCGGCGTGCCCGAACACGGCCAGCAGGAAGGGAACCGAACCGGCGGGCCAGACGACGACCGTGCCGAGCGGAATCGCACCGAAAAAGAGCGCGGTCACGGCGAACCGAACCCACACCCAATCGGCCGATTTCGGCGTCGAGTCCGCTCGAATCGACACGTCGTGTCGTCTGAGCGTTTCGCGGAACCGGGATTCGACCCCGTCCGGAACGAGAAACATCGAGGGCTTGTTGACGACCGATTTCCCGTAGGACAGTCGGACTGCGGTCCGGTCCCCGAGGGTCACGAACCGAGCGGCTTCGACGTCCGCGAGCGACGTGGTCACGCTCTCGTCGCTCCGAAACAGCGAGGGGTCGCCCATGTGGTAGGTGCTTTCGAGCTCGCCGGCGTCCCCGTCGACCGTGACGCTCATGCGGACGAACCGCTCCGAACTCTGGAGGACTGCCGTCAGCATCACCGCGCAGTACATACTGTACACGAACGGGCCGCGGTCACCGGCGAGCGCCCCGAAAATCAGTAACGCGAGGGGAGCAACGGCGAACACGCTCCACCACAACACGCGGCCGAAGTCGACGCCGTTGAACGCGATTCGCATCGGGAGACCCCGCAGTCCGCTCACGTCCGCGGTCCACACTATCTCGGGTTCGGTCTCGTTGGAATCGCTCACTCGTCATCGGATTGCGCGCGCTGGTTTAATTCTCGTGGTACTCTCCGGGTGTCACTTCCGCGACCGTAGTTCGTCCGGCACTCTGCGCGGTTCTAATGATGCTTTCCTGATGTACTTTGTATGATATTGTATTTTAGATGAGCTCTGAGAAACGTCGACTGACTTCTCCACACACGCGAACAGGTTCTCACACTCCGTGATATTTTAGGAAATAAGCCGTTTCTCGGTTGAATATCGGCAGAGACCGTCTGGGCGGAACGCTCTCGACCGCGACGGAGAGTCTCTCACTGTCATCGACGAGCGACACGGTTTTCGACAGACAACAGGTCCAGAAATTCAGTGAATGGGCGCTTCTATCCGAATTTCCCGTACCGAGCGCATATCCGAGTGGAGATAGCTCCCCGCTAATAATATTGTTCTATATATACACTATTAATTTGTCAGTTTCTGTGTTTGTGCTGTCGACGATTCGACCGCAGTGACGACGCGGCGGTCTCCCGGCCGATTGTGGCACATTACAGATGTATCTATGTAATCTCACACATATGTTCAGACTGATACTGACGTTATTACCGGTTTTGGTAGTCGACGTCCAGTCCCGGTTCCGAAAGTATCACTCCGTTCGTCGAACGCACGGCGTGGTGGGCGCTCTGCGGGCCATTAACGCGGCCGGTCGAACACCGCGTTCGAGTTCGAACCGAACGAAGGCTCTATTTACCGCCGATAAAGGACGTCCGGGCGTGTCGAGCACCCCCGCAGTGTCGCCGCGCCGTCGAAACGCGGCCCCGAGGGGGAACTGTCGAAGCCGATTAGGGCTGGACCTGGTCGAGGGGACGGATGAGAACTTCGTTGATATCGACGCGCGCGGGCTGGGTGACGACGAACGTGATCGTCCGCGCGATGTCCTCGGGCGCGAGCGCGTCCATCGTGCCGACGTAGTCTTTGACGTTCTTTTGGACCTCGTCGTCCGGGATGTGGTCGAGCAGTTCTGTATCGACCGCGCCGGGCTCGATCGACGAGACGTGGATTCCGGCCTCGGCGACGTCGAGACGCAGGGAGTCGCTGAACATCTTGACGCCCGCCTTCGCGGCGTTGTAGTGCGAACTGTTCGCCTGCAGGAACCGGCCGACGACCGACGAGAGGTTGACGATGTGGCCGCTTTCCTGTTCCATCATCGTCGGGACGACCGCGTGCGTGAGCGTGATGAGGCCGGTCAGGTTCACGTCGATGGTCGTCTGGAGCGTCTCGCGGTCCGCCTCGCCGATGTGCGCCAGCGGCATCAGACCGGCGTTGTTGACGAGGATGTCGATGCGACCGTACTCGTCGAGGGTCGCCTCGACGAGGTTGTCGATGTCGTCGTCGACCGTGACGTCTGTCGGGACGACGAGGGCGTCTCCGCCGTCGTCTTCGATGGTTGCGGCGAGCTCTTCGAGTTCGCCTTCGCGGCGGGCGGCGACGACGACGCTGGCACCGCGCGAGGCGAGGGATTTGGCGGTCGCGCTGCCGATACCCGACGAGGCGCCGGTGACGATTGCGACCTGCCCGTCCAGTTCCGAACCGAATTCTTCTGTCATCACCTGTTAGTAGTCACCTTACTGGCTTCCCAGTTATGCTATCTGGAATGGGTGTTTAAGTATCCTCTCCCCCCGTTCTCGAGCGCCCCGTCTCCCGGCGATACCCGCGGTGGCGGTACGGTGACTCGGACCAGAAAACTCGGCTCCCGCGGTCGGTACGAATCGGGTTGCGGTCGCGTCTCGCAGAAGGGCTAAAACCGACCGCCTCGGTGCCGTACGGCGCTCGTCAGCGGAGCGTCACTGTTCGGCAGCGTCGAGATAGTTTCGGGTCCACAGGACGGCCGACACACAGAGAAACGGTAGCCCGTACACCGCGCTCACTGCGACCATCATCTGGAGCGGATGTGTCCGTGGTAGTACCGCCCAGACGACCCCGACGACGCCCAGTAGGCCGCTTGCCTCGTAGGTCATCCGTCGCCACGCCGACGCTCGCGCTGTGGTTCGCGTCGGTGTCGCCTCGCCGTCCGTGACTGATTTCGACGGCGGACTAACGACCCGTCCGTCTCGAACACATCGGCACCCTGCTGACATACTCGTATCGAGGACTCCGAGCGGTATGGTTGCAATGCTATACGAAAAGCATGGTTAAGTGGTCCGCTCGCCCGGAGACTCGCAACCGAGTGCCGCGTGTTCGGACTTTCGTCATCGGTGGTGCCGCAACAGGCTCTCGCGAATCGAGCGAGAGATATCTGGTCACGGATACATCGGTGAGATACGGCCGAGTTACAATCGCTGTCCCCAGCGTTCACGGTGAGCGAAAGACGAAATTTCCGGAGTTATATACTTGTGTAAAAACGACATATCTAATGCCGGCTGACGGTCTCTCGGCTCACGACATCGTCACCGAGATCGACGCGACCTCAACCGACCGCCTGCCGAGAATTCGTTCTTAAATCGGAGTTAAATCCCCAAAACCGACTGCCCCCTATGGTGGACTGGTGGGGCGAGTCCGCCCCTCGTTTGAACAATCCGTCCGTGTGGACTCACTTCACGCCGAACTAGTTTCGAATGAAAAACACAATACTATCTGGCACCTCTCTCGACAGGTCTCCCCACCGACGGCGACGAAGCCCATCCACGTTCGTTGGGGCGTGAATAACAACTTTACTGATACCACTCTGCCGAATAGTTCGCCGAGCGCGCCAACGGGAGAGGCACAGGTGACTGCCGTCTCGCTGAGCGACCACCGAGTTTCCTCGTGGCACACGCGGAACACGGTTCAGTCGGTCCGCTAACGCGGCCGTCTGCTACCGAACCGTCCGGTCGAGGAACTGGCGGATTGCCTCCGGACCGGCGGGCGGCAGGTCCGCGAGAAGCGACTCCGGCGACTCGCCGGCCGCCGCGTGCGTCGCCTCGTACACGGACTGCGCGTGACTCGGCTCCGCCGCGAGCAGGTCCATCGCCACGCGTTCGGACTCGATGTCCTCGACGCTCTCCGCCCAGACGTGATTGAGGCCGTGTAGCTCGTATCTGACGGCGTTCACCCCGGCGTCGTCCAGCGCGTCGAAAAAGCGGCGACTCTGTTCGACGTCGACCACCTCGTCCTCGCGGCCGTGCATCAACAGCGTCGGCGGGGCCTCGGGCGTGACGTGAGTAACGGGACTGGCCTGTGCGTATCTCTCCGGCCGTTCGGACCGGGAACCGCCCATCAACAGCGGGATAATGCCGTCCACGTCGTCTTCGGGGAGCGCGAAGTCGGCGACGCCGTACCAGCTGACAACCGCCTGTACGGCCCCCGACTCCTCGGGGGCGACGGCCTTTTCGACCTCGTCGGCGAACGCGTCTCCGAGGTCGGTGACGTCGTCGACGACGCCCGTGAGGAGCGCGAGGTGCCCCCCGGCCGACGACCCCCACGCGGCGACGCGCTCGGCGTCGTATCCGTACTCGCCAGCGTGGGCCCGGAGCCACCGAATCCCGGCTTTCACGTCCACGAAGTGGTCGGGGAAACTCCCTCTCGGCGTCGGATTCGCCGGGTCGTACATCCCTTCGAGGTTCGACCCGTCGGGAATCGCTTGGAGCCGGTAACTCACGCTGGCGATAGCGCAGTCCCACTCGGCGGCGTACCGCTCCGGCGTCGGGACGTTCGCGCGCGTCTCCGCTACCCACCCGCCGCCGTGGACGTTGACGACGAGCGGGGGGTCCTCGCGCTCCGGGACGTAGAGGTCGAGCTTCATCGCTCCCTCGGGGCGCTCCGCGTAGGTGACTCCCTCGTAGACGGTGACGTCGTTCATGTCTGTCACGAGTGAGGTCGGGGCGACTACAAAAAGGTGTGTACGCTCGATTCCCCTCGATCGAGGGTGGGGGTCTACCCCTTCAGGCCGCTGAGGACGAACCCGCGGACGTGGGACGTGGGACTATTGCATCGAGACGAACGGCGCGACTGTCGGAATCAGCGCCAGATGCGCGGCGGCCATCATCGGCGCTCAGAGCGTGCTGACCTGTCTTTGTACCCCAGCGCGACCGGGAAGTTGCAAGCCTCTGCAACTATGTATAGCGAAATATCATTCACAATCTGTTCGAAACGGCGAGCTACGGGGGCACCGCGGACTACCGAATCTTCGAGGTGTCGTGTTGCCGAACCGAACTCACACTCGGGCCACACTCGCGCGCGAACGCGTACGAGCGGGTGGTTTTAGGTAGCTCTGGAACGAGTCGTTCGGTATGTCGTTCGAATCCGACCTTGAAGCGACTGCCGAGACTGCAGACGACCTCCCCGATGCGGAGGACGTCTTACAGGACCGCGATGAGATTCCGATTCGAGAACTGTTCGATTCGGCGTTCATGACCGCCTATACCGACTTCGATAGCTTCGACGAGATGGTCGAGGCCAGTCCGTCGGATGTGACCTCCGCCGACGACCTGTCGTTGGTTCCGGACGGGACGTGGGACGAGTTCGTCGCCGAGACGACGGTGTTCGACGATGAAAGAGAGATGGTGTTCGCGGTCCGCGACCACTGGGTCGCCGACCAACTCGGACTCGACGAATCGCCGTCGAGTCAGTAGTTCCCGGTCGTGACAATCGGCGGCGGCGTGTGAGGACCGTACGGCGCGTCGTCGAGGTACTCGCCGGCCGGTTCGAAGTACGCGGCGAGCGACGCCGCGGCCTCTTTTCGGAGCACCGTCACCGGGTCGTCGCCCTGCAGATAGTCGAGGGCCTGACCCGCGGCGTCGAGGTTGTACTCTGCCGCCTTCTCTCGGCGAGCGGCGAATAGCTCCACCTCGTCGCGGGCGACCGCGTCGCTGTGCGCCCGGTAACCGACCGCGACGGCGGACGCCGCCTCGTCCGCGTCGGCGACCCCGGAGTTCATCCCCCGAGCGCCGAACGGTGCGAGCAGGTGCGCCGCCTCGCCCACCAAGAGGACGCGGCGATGTTCGTCGACGAAGCTGTCGGCCATCACCTGCAGGAACCGATACGTGGACACCCACTCGATGTTGTCCACGTACTCCTCACCCATGACTGCCGCGACGAATTCCCGCATCCGCTCGTCGCTGGTGAGTTCTTCGGGGTCGTCTCCCTCGATGCACTGGATGTCGAGCCGCCAGCCGCCGGTAAACGGGACGAGGAGGACGTTCCGGTCGCCGACGGCCGGGTCCGCGTAGTGAAACAGCCGTTCGAACGGAATCGGGTCGTCTTCGACCTCGTCGACGTCGGCGATGATAAAGGAGTTCTCCGACTGGTCGCCTTCGAACCGTGCGTCGATTTCCGACCGGACGGTCGACCCCCCGCCGTCGGCTCCGACGAGATACGGCGTCTCCCACGTCCGTCCGTCCGCCGTCTCGACGCGGACGCCGTCGGGACTCGACTCGACGGTCTCGACCGCCGCGTCCCAGTGGATGTCGATGCCGGCTTCGGCGAGCGCCTCGTGCATGTACGCCTCGGTCGTCACCTGCGGAATGCTCGTGAAGTGGGGGATGTCGCCCGACCCGCCGGGATTGTCGTACGTCCGCGAGAACACCTCCGTCCCGTGATAGAGCGTCCGCCGAGTCGGCCAGACGAGGCCCTCTTCGACGAGGTCCGTCCCGAGTCCGGGATGAACGCGTTCGAGGGTTCGGAGCGTCGCGCCGTGCACGTAAATCGCTCGACTCCCCGAGCGGTCGCGGTCTTCGGACTCGGCTTCGACAATCGTGACGGGCACCCCGCGGGCGTGTAGCGCGAGCGCCGTGGTCATGCCGACGGGGCCCGCTCCCGCGACTAACACCGGCGATTCCGTGTCATCGTTCGTCATCGGTGATAGCATATCACGATACGACTGGGATATACGTTGTGGTCAGCGCAGTCATTCCCGTGGGCTGACGGGTGGACGGTGCACTCACCGGGTCGCGAGTCGCGTTCGACGGGCCGCTCGTCACGAGACTAGTCATCGACTCGTCTCGTGGTCGTTGGCGGGTCCGTACGCACGAGAAAACGTTATAACGGTTGCCGAATCTTAATGAACTATGTTAGCAGTGGCCGATCTCCGCAAGGAATTCGGTGGACTAGTCGCGGTCGACGACGTGAACTTCGAGATCGGCCGCGGGGAAATCGTCGGACTCATCGGTCCGAACGGGGCCGGTAAGACCACGTTGTTCAACAGCATCACGGGCGTTCTCCAACCGGAAACCGGGTCGCAGGTCACGTTCGACGGAACCGACATCGTGGCGCTGGAGACCCACGACATCGCGCGGAGAGGCCTGGTTCGGACGTTCCAAATCGTCCGCGTCTTCGACGAGATGACCGTCTTCGAGAACGTGATGACTGGCGCGCTGTTCGGCACCGACGAGTCGATTTCACAGGAAGAGGCCGAAGAACGCGCCCGCGACGCGCTGGCGTTCATCGGCCTCGCGGAGAAAGCGGAGCTGACGACCGGCAACCTCCCGATTGCACAGAAAAAGCAGCTGGAACTGGCGCGCGCGCTCGCCTCTCGGCCGAACTTACTGCTCTTAGACGAAATCGCGAGCGGGCTCACGCCCGGCGAGATAGCCGACCTCACCGACACGATACGGCGACTCCGCGACGAACGCGGCATCTCCGTCTTCTGGATCGAACACATCATGGACGCCATCATGGGCGTCGCGGACCGCATTATCGTCCTGAACAGCGGGCGGAAGCTCGCGGAGGGGACGCCCGCCGAAATCAGGGACAACCAGGCCGTCGTCGAGGCCTACCTGGGGGACGAAGCATGATCGAAGTCGACGAGATCGACGTGTCCTACGGCAACATTCAGGTGCTGTGGGACCTGTCGTTCAGCGTCTCCGAAGACGACCGCGTCGTGTCCATCGTCGGACCGAACGGCGCGGGTAAATCGACGCTCCTTCGGGTCATGTCGGGCCTCCACCCGGTCGACGACGGCCGCGTGACCGCGTGGGGCGACGATGTGGCGGGCATGGAGCCCTCCGATATCGTCAAGCGCGGGTTCGTCCACGTCTCCGAGGAGCGGAACCTGTTCGGCGACATGAGCGTCCGCGAGAACCTGGAGATGGGCGCGTACACCCAGCGGGGGTCGCTCGACGAGACGATGCGGGAGGTGTTCGAACTCTTCCCGATTCTCGAAGAGCGACAGGACCAACGCGCGGCCTCGATGAGCGGGGGCCAACAGCAGATGCTCGCTATCGGTCGCGGACTGATGGCGAGGCCGAAGATTCTGGCGCTCGACGAACCCTCGGAGGGGCTCGCGCCGAAGATAACGAACCGGGTGTTCGAGAAAATCGAGGAGATCAGCGATAACGTGACCGTACTCCTCGTCGAACAGCACGTCCACAAAGCGCTGGGACTGGCCGACCGGGCGTACCTCTTAGAGAACGGCGAGATAATCACGGAAGACACGGGGCCGTCGCTGTTGGAGTCGGACCACATCAAAGAGGCGTACCTGTAGCGCCGACGCGGTTCTGATTCTCACGGGACGGTCGCTTTTCTGCGGGCTGTCGGGCTGCCACTCTCGGTCGTTGGGGCGGTGAGCCGTCGCTGTATACCACACGAGCACATCGAGGCTCGCCCGTCCGGAAGACTCGCGTCGTGGCGTGAAAACGATGGTCCGCGTAGGACTGAAAACAGGAAGGAGACGTTCGAATCCGAACCACCCGGGTCAGCGGCTTTCGACGTCCGTGCCACCCCCCTCCGGTTCGTCAGTGAGACCGAGGTCGCTCAGCACGTCTCGGGCGGAGCGAACGACGCCCTGTCGGAAGTAGAGGAACAGCACGATGAGGAGCGCGCCGAAGATGGCGGACCGCCAGGTCTGGAGGCTCTGGGCCGAACTCAGGAACTCCTCGATACCGACGATGATGGTCGCGCCGACGATGGGCCCCATCGTGGTCCGCAGGCCCCCGACGACGAGGACGATGAGGACGATGACGTCGACGGCGATGAACGTGAAGCCACCCGGGAGGATGTACCCCGACTCGCGGGCGAAGAACGCGCCGACCAAGCCGATGAGGAAGGCGGCGACGAACCCCGCGATGGTCTTGTATCGGACGACGTCGATGCCGATGGATTCGGCCGCGACCTCGTCTTCCCTGATGGCGTCGAACGCGATGCCGTACTTCGAGTGGACGAGTCGGAGGTAAAACCCGAGCGTCGCCACGAGCAGGAGCAACACGAGGTAGTAGAGGACGAGCTTCGTCTCGATGCCGACCGCGTCGGCGACGACGTCGAGTCCGAAGTACTCGTACGGGAACCCGGTCGACCCGCCGGTGATGCTCCGAGCGCCGACGAATATCTCGCTGAACACGAGTTGGAGGTTCAGCGTGAGAATGGAGATGAGGACGACGGTGAAGTTGCGCTTGGCGGAGACGTAACTGACGAGGAGGCCGACGAGGCCGCACGCCAGCGCCGCCACGGGGAGCGTGACCCACGCGGAGATGGCCAACGCGTCGGCCAGAATCGCCGTCGTGTAGGCTCCGAACCCCGCCAGCCCGCCCATGAACAGGAACAGTTGGTCGGTGTGTCCGAAGACGATGTTGAGCGCGACCGCGAACAGCGCGATGAGCAGGAGGTGGGCGAGGACGCTCTCGTAGTAACTGCTCCCGAGGACCGCGAGCGGTGCGAGCGCGAACACGACCGCCACGATGGCGACGTTTCGAACCTCGGTCCCGAGCGACGGTCTGGAACTCATGATATCGCCTCCGGCCGGAAGAGAAGCACGACGATGGCGGTCGCGAACAGGATGATGGTCGCGACGTACGACCCGACGAAGAAGTTGGCGAACTGGTTGACGAGCCCGAGGAAGACGCCGGCGCTGATCGCGCCGACGAGGCTCCGGACGCCGCCGACGATGGAGATGATGAGCGCGAACGTCGTGAACTCGAACCCGTTCGACACCGCGACCGCGGAGCCGGCGGCGAACACCAGCCCGCCGAGTCCGGCCACCGCGGCCGAGAGGACGAAGATGAGCGTCCGAATGCGCCGCGGGTTGACCCCGACGAGACGCGCGCCGCGTTCGTCCTGAAACACGGTCCGGGTGGCTTTCCCGAGGAACGTGCCGCGTAAGAATCCGAACAGGACCGCGAGGACGACGGTGCCGATGGCGACGATGATGAGCGAACTCCCGGTGAGCGCCGCGCCGCCGACGGAGACGGTGCCCACGTCCAGCGGGAGCGTGTACCGCGACGGGAAGTAGTTGATGAGGACGCCGTCGAGGAAGACGGTCAACCCGAGCGTCGTGAAGATGCCGAGGAGGATGCGTTCCTCGCCGTCCGACCGGTAGACGAGCGAGAGAATCGTCCGGTCGACGACCAGCCCGAACAGCGCGACCGCGACGAGTGCGACCGCGCCGGCGACGACGAGCCCCATGCCGCTGTTGACGGCGAGCGTCGCGACGAGCACCGCGAGGACGGCGAACGTGCCGATAGCGAGGTTGAGCACCTCGCCGAGGCCGAACACGAGGGTGATGCCCACGCCGAGCAGGGCGAGGAACACGCCGAAGGCGAGGCCGTCCATGGCGACGCCCAGTAACGTACTCGCCGTCACCATACCGGACACCCCCTGTCCCGAGTCGTCGTCGCCGCGCCGCTCCGAGCGGCGAACCGGGCGACGGCGGTACCCCGACCGAATCGCGCCATCATTGGTCAGCGGGGAGTGCGGGCAGCGCGTCGGTCCGGAACTGCTCTTCGAAGCCGAAGTTCCCCTCGGGGAAGTACGACGGCGCTTCCGACGTCAGTTGGCTGTATATCTGCACCTGATTTTTCAGCTCGCCGTTCTCCGTGTACTCGATGGGGTTCGCGAACAGGGTGTCGAACCTGATGTTCCGAATGGCGTCGGCGATGGCCGTCGAGTCCGTCGAACCGGCGTCTTCGATGGCCTGCGCCAGCATCTTCCCCGAGACGTAGCCGTACGCGGTGTGGGTGTCGAACTGGTTCCCCGTCGCCTCGCCGAAGCGCCGCGCCACCTCCGCGAACTCGTCGCTGTACACGTCGGTGTTGTGGACGTGAGTGAACCCGCCTTCGAAGGCGAGGTCGCCGAGCGCGCCCGCGATGACGCTCGGCGGGAAACTCGGGCCGGTGACGACCTCCGGCGAGTACCCGAGTTCGTTCAGCTGGCCCGCGATGCTGAGCGACCCCGGCGGGTGGCCCGTCGCGACCATCATCTCCAAGTCCTGCGGATATCTCCGGATGAACGATCTGAAGTCGCTCGCGCCGACCGGCGCGGCCTGCACGTTCACGTCCACGTCGAAGTGTTGTTGAATCCCCGCCTCGACGGAGCGGCCCCACGCGTAGTCACCGATGATCGCGCCGACGTTCGAGTAGCCGGCCTCGGCGACGAGGCTCGCCTGCGCCTGCATCGTCGTGGCCGCCGGAAGCAACCCGACCCGGAACGTGTAGGTCGTCTCCGGGGTGATTGCCTGATTCGTCCCGGACATGTGGAGGAGCATCGGGACTTCGAGTTCCTGTGCGGTGCGTGCGGTTCGGATGCCGACGTCTGACGAGACGGGACCGACCGTCGCAACAGCGTTCTCCTGTTCGACGAACCGGCGGAAGATGGTGTCGGCCTGTCCGGCGTCGCTCTGTGTGTCCGACTCGACGATTTCCAACTGCCGGCCCAAGACGCCGCCGTCCTCGTTGACCTCCTGAACGGCGAACGCGAGCCCGGCGCGGTGGGCGTTCCCCCACGGGGTGAACGACCCCGAAAGCGGCTGGAGCGAGCCGATGACGATGGACTCCCCGGAGCCGCCCCCGGAACTGTCGGTCTGCCCCGTCGTTCCGCCGCCTCCGGTTTCGCCCTCGGTCGTCCCCGTCCCGTCTTCCGTGCCGGACCCGCCACCGGCGCATCCCGCGAGCAGTCCGACGCCTGCAACACCGCTCAGTTTCACGAAGTTCCGTCTGCGAATTGGGTTCTTCCCGGCCATGAATATCATCATCGATTAGTGGGGTTAAATAACTTTGTGGTGTGTTGTCGTCCGACTAGACTGGCTGACACCTCTGCGGTCCCCCGCCAGCGAACGGCGGGTTTGGCGGTCAACGTGGCTGACCGCGCGCCCACGCGAGAGCGAGGCGTCGGACACGAGCACTTATTACTCCGTTTGAGTGACTTACTGTTCGATGTCACAACGCTACTACGAAGACATCCCGGTCGGAGACGTTCGGGACCTCGGCACGTATACGGCCGACCGAGCGGAACTCCTTCGATTCGCCGAGCGCTACGACCCACAGCCGATTCACGCCGACCCGGACGCCGCCGCGGAGACGATGTACGGCGGCATCATCGCCAGCGGCTGGCACACCGCGGGGTCGTGCATGCGCTTGCTGGTAGACGGGTTCCTCGCGGAGACGGCGACGCTGGGGTCGTTCGGACTCGAAGAACTCCGTTGGGAAACCCCCGTGTACCCGGGCGACACCATCCGCGTGGAGGCCCGAATACTGGAGAAGACCGAGTCGACCAGCCGCGACGACAGGGGGTACATCACGACCGAAGTCGAAGCGACGAACGAGGCCGACGAGGAGGTCATCTACTGGCGGGCGACGAACATCTTCCTGACGAAGCCGGCCGACGCCCCCCGATGATACGCCACGCCCTTGCCGACATCTGAACCCTATTGTACACCGATAGTAAATCACATCTCATGCGAGTTATTGACAGCCACCAACTCCGCTTCGGCGAGATGGCCGGCCCGCTCGTCCACGGGGCGAAGTTCTTCGACTGGCAACTGATCTCGACGCAGGTGTTCGCCCGCGAGGTCGGCTACTCGTTCGAGGACCTGGTCGCAGACGACGCGATTCCCTACGCGCCCGTCGGCGTCGATACGACCGTCTATCGGTATCCCGCCTTCGGCGAGACGGTCTCGGTCGACGTCGAGGCGACCCACGTCGGCGACTCCAGTCTCGAACTGGTGTACGAGGCGACCGACGGCGACGGCGAACCGCTCTCGACGGCGCGGATGACCCACGTGACGATCGCCCCCGAAGGGGGTGCGCTCTCGCTCCCGGCAGACGTCAAACAAACGCTGGCCGACCACCGGGTCGACCGGACGGTCGACGCCGGCCCCGGTGACGACCCCGAGAGCGACCCGAGTCGGTTTCCCACGTTCGAGGAGTCGTTCAGCGTGAACGCGCCGCACATCGAGTCGTCCGAACTCGCGTACTTCGAGGAGTACCCGCGGTTCGCCGACGTCGCGCTGGAGTCGTTTCTCGCGGCGGACGGGGTGAGTTTGGCCGCGATATCGGGTGACCGACAGCCGTACCGCATCCGCGACTGGCACTGGGAGTTCAAATCGCCCGTCCGATTCAACTCGGAGCTCGCGGTCGAAAGCGACGTTCGGGCGGTCGACGACGACGCGATTCGAGTCGAACACACGTTCCGAACCGAGGGGAGCGTTCGGATATCCGGCGTCACCGAGTACGGGTGTTTCGACCGAGCGGGGAATCCCACGACGTTCACTCCCGATATGCTGACTCCATTCGAAGGCTAGCGAAATCACCCGTCTCTGTGCCGCTCGTCGGTATCTTCGCGTCTATCGCCCCGACGGTTGGCCCCCTCAGCATACAGGTGGTTATTACTGAACACACCGCAAGATATTTCGTGATTAATATTGATTATACAGCCAGCCCATGCAAGAGAAGATACCCGAGTCGTACCTACCAGACGTGGGACCGAAGCTCGTTCACGCGTTGCCGGAGCTCCACTACCCGGAGCACGTCAACGTGGTTACCGAACTGGTCGACCGACACGTTTCGGAGGGACGAGGGGACAACGTCGCCATCCGGTTCGAAGACGAGGAGCTGACGTACGCAGAACTGCAACGACAGGTCAACCGCCTCGGGAACGGCCTCGTAAATATCGGCGTCGAGCCCGGCGACCGCGTGGTCGTTCGGTTCACGAACCGCCCCGAGGCAATCGTCTCCTGTCTCGCCGTCCAGAAGATCGGTGCGGTGGCGCTCCCCTCGATGAAGCTGCTCCGCGCGGCCGAACTCGTCCACATCATCAACAACGCCGAGGCCTCGACGGTCGTCGTCTACGACGACCTCCTCGACGAGATCGACGAGGCGCTTCCGCGAACCGACACGGTCGAGAACGTCGTCGTCGTCGAGCGGAACGGCGTCGAACACGACCACACGGACTACGACGAGCTGACCGCCGCGGCCGACGACGACCTCGACGCGTACCAGACGACCCGCGACGACCTCGCGCTCATGCTCTACACCTCCGGGACGACGGGCGAACCCAAGGGGGCAACACACACGCACAGACAGGTGCTGGCGACCGCGGACAGCTACGCCCGGTACTGTCTCAACCCCACCGAAGACGACGTCTTCGGCGGGAATCCGCCGCTCCCCTTCGCCTACGGCTACGGCGACTTGGTGACGATGCCGCTCCGGTTCGGCGCGACCACGAGCCTCGTCGAGAACGCGTCTCCCGGCGACCTGCTTCAGGCCATCGAAGACCACGGAATCACGGTTATCTGCTCGATACCGACCGCGTACAACCAGATTCTTCAGAAGTACCCCGACGGTCCCGAGGAGTACGACGCCTCGTCGCTTCGGATGGCAATCAGCGCCGGCGAACCTCTGACGCCGAGCACGTTCGACAAGTTCAAAGACAGCTACGGCGTGGAGATTTACGACGGCATCGGCACCACGGAGATGCTCCACATCTTCGTGAGCCACCGGGAGGGCCAGGACATCGACCCCGGAGCGACGGGCTACCCGGTCCCCGGCTACGAGTGTAAGGTCATCGACCCCGACACCGGCGACGAGCTTCCGCGCGGCGAGGCGGGTCTGCTCGCGGTTCGCGGGCCGACCGGCATCTCGTACTGGAACCGCCCGGAGAAACAGGAGAACGCGCTCGTCGACGGCTGGAGCCTCCCCGGCGACATCTACATTCACCGCGAGGACGGCCGGCTCGAATACAAGGCCCGAGAGGACGACCTCATCATCTCCAGCGGCTACAACATCCCCGGTCCGGAAGTCGAGGCAGTGCTACAGGAGCTCGACGAGGTCTCCGAGGTTGCCGTCGTCGGCGCGCCCGACGAGGAACGCGGACAGGTGGTAAAGGCGTTCGTCATCCTCGCAGACGGGTTCGAAGCGAGCGACGAGCTGACCGACTCGCTCCAGAATCACGTCAAGAACACGCTCGCGCCGTACAAGTATCCGCGTCGCGTCGAGTACGTCGACGAGCTTCCGCGGACCGAGACCGGCAAGATTCAGCGCGTGAAACTCCGCGAGCGCGAGCGCCAGCGGCAGGAAGCCTGAGAATCGGGCGGTAAGACGATGTGGTGTCGGAGCTGTTTCGCCCCGGAAGAACGCGGTCGCAGTCGAACGACTACCGCCGGACGTAGCCGCCGTCGACGTGAACCGTCTCGCCGGTGATCCAACTCGCGGCGTCGCTGGCGAGGAACACCACCGCGTTGGCGACCTCTTGGGGGCGGCCGACCCGTTCGAGCGCGTACGACTGCCCCAGTTTCTCGCGGTACTTCTCGACGAACGCCTTGGTGGACGGCGTCTCGACGGTGCCCGGACAGACGCAGTTGACGCGGACGCCGGACCCGCCGACCTCCTTGGACATCGTCTTCGTGAACGAGCGGTTCGCGGCCTTCGCCGCGCCGTACACCGCCAGTCCGGGGTCGTTCCCCCGGTAGGACGAACTCGCGTAGTTGACGACGACGCCGTCGCCGCGCTCGACCATCCCGGGGAGGGCCGCGTGCGTGCAGTTGAGCGTCCCGTACAGCGAGACGCCGAGCTTTTCGTCCCAGTCGGCCGGCTCGGAGTCGAGGAACTTCTCGACGCCCGCCACCCCGGCGTTGTTGACGAGGACGTCGAGCGAGCCGAACTCCTCGACGGTCGCTTCGACCATCGCCACCGCCGCGTCGTACTCCGAGACGTCGGTTTCGAGGCCGACCGCTCGGACGTCGTGGGCGTCGGCGATTCGCTCCGCGACGGCCGCTGCGCCCGCGCCGTCGATGTCGGCGACGACGACGTTCGCTCCGAGGGCGGCGAAGGCCTCGGCGACGGCCTCGCCGATGCCCTGTGCGGCGCCGGTCACGCAGGCGGTTCGCCCCTCGAAGTCGAAGCCGTCTCTGATGTCCGGCGAGTCGACGGTCACGGCTTTACTTCCCCTCGAATTCCGGTTGCTCGTCGCTTCCGAAGGCGTCGATTGCCTTCGCGTAGTCGTCGGACTGCGCGAGGGCGGGCCACGCGTGGCTGGCGTACTCGATCCCGGCGTCGTAGCCGACGTTGCGCGTGATGTTGACCGCCTGTTTGATAGAGCGGACCGCGAGCGGCGGTTTGCTCGCGAGTTTCGACACCAGTTCGTCGACGCGTTCGTCGAGCTCGTCGGTGTCGGCGACGACGTCCGTCAGGATGCCGCTGTCGGCGGCTTCGGCGGCGCTGAGTTGGTCGCCGGTCATGGTGATTTCCTTGGCTCGGCTGGCACCGACCATCGTGGTCAGCCGTTGTGCCGCGGCACCGCCGGGGAGAACGCCGAAGTTGACCTCGGGCTGACCGAACGAGGCGTCCTCGACGGCGAACCGGAAGTCCGACGACATGACGATTTCGAACCCGCCGCCGAGACAGAGTCCGTCGACGGCGGCGACGACGGGCGCATCGTACTCCTCGAAGGCCGCACACATCTCACAGAAGAGGTCGGGAACGCGCTTTTTCTGGTGATACGTCGAGAAGTCGCTCATCTCACCGACGTCGAGTCCCGAACAGAACGCCTTGTCGCCCGCGGAATCGACGATGACGGCCCTGACTGCGATGCCGTCGGCCTCGTCGTCCAGCGCTTGGAAGGCGTCGAAGGCGTCGATGAGGTCGTGTTGCATCTGGATGTTAATCGCGTTCATCGCCTTCGGGCGGTCGAGCGTGATACGCCCCAGTCCGGTCTCCTCGTCGAACGACCAGTCGATGGTCTCGAAGTCGGTGTCTGACATCGACTGTCATTTCCCTAGCGGGCTATTAATACTTAACGACGCTCGTTTCCGCCGTCACAGCCGGTCCGTATACAGAACCGTATACGATTCGTCGGTCGTCGTGTCACATCGTGTGAATCCGGCTGAGGCGGCCTAATTATTACAGACGTATGAGTGTAATGTACTTTGCTGGAGACCGTCGTCGAATCCGACCGATTCGGGTTCGCACGACATCGAGAATGAGTAAATTACAGTCATATGGTTGTAATACTCTTCGCGGATACTTTCTGGAACGACCGTGATGAATACCGCCCCGGCCCTGTATACATATACGTATACACATCCGTTGTTCGAGCACCGCACTGGGGGACTCGTTGGCACGGTGATTTCGTCGTGGTGTTCGAGAAGCGACTGCTCGAAGGTCGGTATCGCCGGCCAAAAACGGACGAAAAGGTGGGTTTCAGGGGCCGCAGTTCGACCGAAGCTTCAGGTCCGACCGCGCTTTTGCGACGCAGGTCAGGACGTAGCCCTCGTCTTTTTCGGACTCCGAGAGGAACATCGCCTCCACTTGGTCGACCTCACCCTCGACGACCCGGAGGGCCGAACAGACGCCGCAGACGCCCATTCGGCACTGGTACGGAAGGTCGACTCCGGCCTCTTCGGCGGCCTCCAACACCGGTCTGTCGTCGGGAACTTGGATGGTGCGCCCTTCGTCGACGAACTCGACTTCGTAGTATTCGACCATGTTAGAGGCGTTCTTCGTAGACGAGTTCGACGGGGTCCAGCCCGTGGGACTCCAGCATGTTCGCGGCGGCGTCGTCGTCGGCCAACACGTCGATTCGGTAGTAATCGACCGCCCGCGGTTCTTCTTTGAACCACACGGCCGCAGCGTCGAGTAACTCGCCGGCGACGCCCGCGCCGCGGTGTTCCTCGCGTACGAAGAGGCCGTGGACGTAGCCGTGGTTCGCGAGTCGAAAAATCGGGTGGTCGCCCATCACGCGAGCTTCGAGCACGCCGACCGGTTCGTCCTCGCCGTCGACCTCGGCCAAGAGCACGGTGCCGTACTTCGAATCGACGAGCTGGTTCTCGAAGTAGCGGAGCCAGCGTTCGTCGGCCTGGTCGCTGTGCCCGTATCGGTCGTCTAACCGCGAGAGGTGGTTCGTGAACCCGTGCCAGAGCTCCAGTATATCGCTTCCATCTTCCTTTTCAGCGTGACGTGTCTGAATACCCATACAACCGATACTGGAGCCGACTGCCTAAAATATTCGTATCGAACTATATGTCGAGTTACATTACGGCCGGCGCGTCGCCCGCGTCGGGGACGGGGCAGAGAAACATTCATAACGTTCGACTCTAATGGTTTGATGAGTTCGATTAGATAAGCCATGCCAACGGAAAAACAATTTAAGAACCAGCTACAGAACGGTCGCATGATCGAAGACGAGTCGGAGATGACCGAGGGGTACAAGAAGGCGCTGAAGGCGACCCTCAAGGTCTCGGCGGACACCGAACTCATGAGTGCGCCCGCGTACTACGAGATGTCGATGAACGCGCCGACGCTCGACTCGCGTGCGTCGTGCATCAGCGTCATCCAAGACGAACTCGGGCACGGCCACATCGCCTACCGACTGCTCGAAGACCTCGGCGAGGACCGCGAAGAGCTCATCTACGAGCGCGAGCCGCACGAGTTCCGCAACACCTACGGCTTCGACCAGCACCTCGAAACGTTCGCGGAACTCGTCTGCGGGCACGGGCTCTTCGACCGCGCCGGGATGGTGCTCCTGAGCGACATCGAGGCGAACACCTCGTACGCACCGTGGAAACGCGCGCTCCGGAAGGTCGGAAAGGAAGAGCAGTTCCACCTCCGTCACGGCGAAACGTGGATGCGCCGGCTGGTCAACAACTCCGAGAAGACGAAACGGCGCGTGCAGGACGCGGTCGACTGGATGTTCCCGATGGGAATCGAGTGGTTCGGCATGCCGGACGGCAAAAAGCACAACACGGACCAACTCGACTACCGCATCAAGGGGAAGACCAACGACGAGCTCCGACAGGAGTGGATGAGCCACACCGTTCCCCTCGCGAACGAACTGGGCCTCGACGTGCCCGCGCACTTCGACGACGAGACCGAGGAATACGTCCTCGAATACGACATGCCGGTCGCGTTCGACGCCGACAACAAGGAATGGCGCTTCGACGAGCCCATCGGCTGGGACGACGTCCTCGACCGGTGGCGCTCGCGCGGCCCCGCCAACGAGAAGTACGTCAACATGCTCCAATCCGGCACGTTAGAGGTGGAAGTGTAGCATGAGCGCGAACACCGCAGGTATCGGGACGGCCGGATTCAGCATCGGACCCGAAGAGGACGCCGACGAGTTCGAACAGGAGCTCTGGGCGACCGTCGACGAGGTCCCCGACCCGCACATCCCGGTCAGTCTGGTCGACATGGCGATGATTTACGACATCGAGGTCGACGCCGGCGAGGTCACCGTCACGATGACCTACCCCTGTATGGGCTGTCCGGCCTACGACATGATTCAAGACGACGTCCGCGCCGTCCTTCGGACCGTCCGCGGCGTCACCGACGTCGCCATCGAGGTGACGTGGGACCCCGTCTGGTCGAAAGACATGCTCACTGACCACGCGCGCGAAGAACTGCGAGACGCAGGAATCGGCCTATGAAGTACCACGTATTCACCCGCAACAGATCCGGAGACGACATGATACACGCAGGAACCGTTCAGGCGGATTCGGACCGCCTCGCGCGAATCTACGCCCACCGAACGTACGACGAGGAGGACTGGGACTTCATGGGCGTCGTCCGCGAGGAGGACCTGCTCGAAGTCGACGAAGAACCCATCAGCAGTCGGGGTGTCGCATGAGCGCAGACGCCGAGAGTCGCTGGCCCGAGGTCGCCCGCGACTACGTGCAGGCCATCGCCGACACGAAGTTGCTCCTCGGACAGCGCTACGGGGAGTGGATGCTGAAGGGTCCGAACCTCGAAGACGACATCTCCGGCGCGTCCAACGGGCAGGACGAAATCGGGCAGGTTCGACAGCTGTTCCGCCTGCTCGAACAGCAGGGCGTCGACCGCGACTGGCTCGAAACCGACCGCGAGCCGGCGGAGTACGCCAACGCGCAACCGCTGGACGAGGAGGCGGAAGCGTGGCCGACGTTCATGGTTCAGGTCGCGCTCTCGGACCGCGCCGCGTGGCTCCTGCTCGACGCCATCCAACACGAGGACTTCACCGGCATGGTCCAGAAGATGGGCGAAGACGAGTACTTCCATCTCGAACACCACGACGCCCGCCTCGAAACGCTGGCGGTCGACCAGCCCGAGGCGGTCGAAGCCGCTCTCGAACGCTACTTCCCGGGCATCCTCGCGTTCATCGGTCCCGCGACCCACGACGCGGGCGAGGACCCGCTCGTGGAAGCGGGGTTCACCGACCGCGCGGTCGCCGAGATTCGCGGCGCGTTCCGCGAGCACTACGTGGACCTGTTCGCGGGGACCGACGTCACCGTCCCCGCACTGACCGACGACGTGCCGGACCCCGACGAGTGGGACGAGAAGCGACGCCGGAGCGGCGACGGTCACATCGGCCGGGGCGTCGCCGACCAACTGCAGGGCGTCACGAACAGGGAGTACGTCATCGAATGAGTTCCACCGAGTCGTTCGGCGACGGGAACGGGGCCACGTCGGACCACAGCATCGACACGGACGACGGCGACGGGGATGGCAACGAACCCGAGGCGGTCTGTCCGTTCTGCGGCTCCGGCGACACGGAACGCGAATCGAGATTCGGCGGTGAGGTCTCGAAGAGCCAGTACTACTGCAACGGCTGTCGAACCGTCTTCGAGCGCATCAAATACGACGGCGCGATTCCGTCGACCGGCCGCGACCGAGACGGCACGCGCTGAACCGGAACGCGCCCGTTCGCCTTCGTCCTATCCGAGTTTTCGAAAGTCCCACGAGACGGTTCGCTCGGGCGTCACCGCGATTTTGACGCGCTCGTGACCGCTCGCGTCCGGGATGGACTTCACGGTGCCGAACAGCGCGCGCTCGATGTCCGCCACCCGTTCTGGGTCGCCAACGACGGCGGCCGGGCCGCGCCACTGGACGCCGCGGTGCTCGGCGTATTCCGATTCTCCGGCGTCGACGACCGCCGCTGCGACGCCGGTCGACCTGATGTTTTCGACCTTGACCGAGTCCGCGTCGGTCTCGAAACAGAGGCGGCCGTCGACGACCGCCGCGGCGACCGGCACGACGTGCGGCAGGCCGTCCGGGCCGACGGTGGCGACGCGGGCGACCGGGGCCTCCTCGATGAGCGCTACCTGCTCCGCCCGAGAGAGGGCGATTCTGTCGTAGTTCCGAGCCATGGGCGGCGCTCAGAGCCCCAGCGCCGCGCTCGCCACCGTGGTCTTTTGAATCTCGCTGGTGCCGCCGATAATCGAGAGGATGCGGGCGTCGCGGTAGTACCGTTCGAGGGGGTAGTCCGTCCGATAGCCCTTCCCGCCGTACACCTGCATGGCGTTTCGTGCACAGAGCTCCGCGGCCTCGCTCGCCGTGAACTTCGCCCGCGACGACACGCGGGTGTCGCCCTCACCGTCGGCGATGCGGACGGCGGAGTCGTAGACGAGACTGCGGGCCGATTCGAGTCGGGAGTCCATCTCCGCGACGAGCACCTGCACGGCCTGATACTCGCCGACGGCCTGACCGCCCTGTCTCCTGTCGCCGGCGTACTTGACCGCCTCGTCGAACGCGGCCCGGCCGATTCCACAGCCGATGGCCCCGAGTCCCGTCCGGGCCATGTCGATGGTGCCCATCGCGATGCGGAAGCCCTGACCGACGGCTCCCAAGAGCGCGTCCGCGTCGACCGCGACGTCATCGAACGTCGAATCGCCGGTGACGTGCCCGTGCATTCCGAGATACTCCCCTCGCTCGAACGAGAACCCGTCGACCTCGTCGGGGCTGGGGACGAGGAAGACGCTCACGCCGTGGGAGTCCTCGGGCTGCGGCCGTTTCCGAGCGACGACGAGGTGGACGTCGGCGACGCCCGCGTTCGTCCCGAACGACTTCTCTCCGGAGATTCGGTAGCCGGTGTCGGTCGCCTCGGCGACCGTCCCGAGTTCCGTCGGCGACGACCCCGCGCCGGGCTCGGTCAACAGCATCGACCCGACGGCGTCGCCGGCGACCATGTCGGGAAGCAGTCGCTCGCGCTGTGCGTCGGTGCCGAAGTTCAACACGGGGAGCATCGCGAACGTGTGGCCCTGAATCGTCTCCGCCACCGCGCCGCTCTCCTCGGCGATGCGCTCTATCGCGAGGCAGTACGAGAGGAAGTCGCCGCCGAGGCCGCCGTACTCCTCGGGAACGAGAATCCCCAACAGCCCGGCGTCGCCGGCGGCCTCGACGACGTCACGGGGGAACTCCCGACTTCGCTCGATTTCCTCGGCGCGAGGGGCGAGCGACTCCGTCGCAAACGATTCCGCGCGGTCCAGCACGTCGTGGTGCTCCTCGGAGAGAGCACGCTCCAGTAACGTCATACCCTCCCCTCGTGTGTCGAGGACCTTATCTGTAACGCGAAACGGCGACCGCTCGGTCAGCAGTCGACGCCGTCGAACGACCGAGCGTCCCCACCGACGTATCTGTCCGGCCCGACACCGACTCGTTCGGCCAGCCCGCGGTCGGCGGCGAACGCCAGATGCGCGGCGGCCTCGCCGGTCCCCATCTTCGCGTGGATGCCGCGCATCTCGCCGAACAGCGAGCGCGCGACGGCCCACGGGGTAACACCGTCGCCGCCATCGCCGTCCCGATTCGGAAGCGCCGCGACGGCGTTGCGGACGCGTTCGGTGTGATGGGCGCGAATCGCGTCGATTCGGTCGACGAGCTCGACTGACGAGCCGTGGCCGGGGAACCCGACCGGCGGGGCGTCGGCCACGCTGGCGCGCTCGCGAACGCGGTCGAGCGTGTCGAGGTACGTCGCGAGCGCGTCGGTCAGTCTGGTGTCGGTCCCGCCGACGTTCGGCGTGTACGTCGGGAGGACCGCGTCGCCGAGAAACAGGGCGTCTCCGGCGTCGAACACGACGTGCCCCGCGGTGTGTCCCGGCGCGTGAACGACCTCGATGCCCCCCACGGTTGCACCGTCAGTGAGTGTGACGACGGGGTGTTCGTCGGGCATCGGAGACGGCTCGTCGGCGTCTCGAAGCGTCGAAACGAGCGGGTCGGGGACCCCCCACTCGCGGAGGCGGCGGGCGTCTCGGTCCAGTCGGCGGCTCCGCGCGGCGGCGTACTCCGCGACCAACGGCGCGTCGGCCTCGTGCAGGGCGAGCCTCGCGTCGGCGGCCGCCGCGAGTCTGGGAGCCAATCCGGCGTGGTCGGCGTGCCAGTGCGTGACGACGACCGTCCCGACCCGTTCGACGGGGAGTCCCGCCGCCGACAACCCCGACCGCAGAACCTCCCACGACGCGTCTCCCGGCGGCCCCGGGTCGACGACGACGCCGCGGTCCGGGAGCACGTACGTGCTGTTTTCGCCTTCGGGGCTCGCGGCGGTGTGCGCGATGCGTTCTATCCTCCCGTCGGGGCTCACTCGTCACCACCGTCCGTCGCGTCGCCTCGCTGTCCCCGCGGTTCGTGTTCGTCGCCGTGGTCGAACCCCATGTCGGTCCAGTCGGCCCGGACGGCCTCTCGAAGCGCCTCGGGATACATGGTCTCGAAGGTGACCCGCGGGGCGATGAACTCCTCGTCCCACCGGGGGTCCCACGCGGCGTTGACGTAGACGTTCGCGCCCGTCGCGCCGTCCTGTCGGTAGTACGGCGCGCTCGCCGCCGGCGCGGCGGAGTCGGAGAACTCCCAGTCGTTCGCCGGATGCGCCTTCACCCAGATGTCGTCGAACGCCCGCGCGAGGTCCATCGGACGGGTCTCGGTGTCGAGCACGACGATTTTGTCGAAGAGCCGCGAGAACGAAAACAGCGTGTTGGCGAGTTGCCACTCGAAGCCCGCATAGAGGATTTCGCTGGCGACGAGGCAGATGCCGAGTCCGGTCTCCGCGGGCAACGCGAGCCACTCGACCGGCGCGACGCCCCAGTAGTTGTTCACGCGGCCGTACAGACGGGCGGATTCGATGACGGAGAGGAGCGCGCGGCCGTCGGCCATCGGCGCGCCGGTCGGCGAGAACGGAACGACCGGGTTCTCGCGGACGGTCACCCGTTCGGCGCGGGCCTCGATGGTCGCCGTCTCCATCGCGTCCTCCCACGGCTCCCGAGGCGTCTCGGGCGCTCGACCCGCGTCGTCGCCGTCGTCGCGATCCGTAATCGTCGCTTCCACGAGCACCTCGCTTTCCGCCGGGACGACTCCCGCGGCCGTCGCGGCCACCGGAACCGGTCCGAACACGTTCGCGATGGCCGGTGCGCCGGCGACCTGCGTCTCGCCGACCCAGCGCATGATTGCACCCACGAGCGCCGCCGGCGGCGTTCCGAGCGCGAACGAGACGGTCGTCCCCGCGGCGACGTCGGCGGCGAGGTCCGCCGGAACCGAGAGCCTGAGCCCGTTGCTCCCGCGGACCGACCCACGAACCGGGAACCACTCGACCGCGTCGGCATCGACCGCGTCGGACGCCCGCTCGTCGTCGGCGTCGTCCTCGCTGTCGGCATCACCCTCGCAGTCGGCCGTTTTCGAGTGTGCGCCGAGTCCGAGGGTGACCGACGGGACGCCGGTGTCCGAGACCGCCGGGAGTCCCAGCGACCGGAGGTCCGACACCGTCTCCGTGGCGGCCGCGGGTTCCACCGCGGGTACGGGGCCGCCGTGCCGGGCGGCGACCAGCGCGTCGAGCACGTCGAGGTAGCCCGCGTCGAAGCCGAGCCCCAGCGCCGCGCCGAGACGCGACCAGGGGTCGCGCGAACGCACAGCGAGCCGGTCGGGCCCGCCGAGCCCCCCGGCGAGGAGTCGCGCGTGGCCGCCGGCGTCCGTGAGGAGCAGGGCCGGCCCGTTGGCCCGCGCCGCCTCGGCGCTCACCGCGAATGCGGCGTCCGCCCAGTGCGTTCGCTCGTCGATTCGGGCCAGGTCGTCGGCGTCGTCGAGCCGGTCGAGCAGGTCGCGAACGCCGAGCATTACAGGCTCCCTCCGTCGGCTTCGTCGACGGTGACACCGGCCGCCGAGAGGATTTCACGGGCGCGTTCCCGGACGAAGTCGTCGTCGACGAGGCCGGCGTCGGCGCGGTCCCCGTCGTCGTCGCCCGAGGTGGCGTCGATGTACGCCTTCGTCGTCTTGGTCTTGGACGTGCCGGTCTCGCCGTCTCCCTTCTCCTCCGGCGTCTGGTAGATGTTCAGGGGGACTTTCGGCATCGCGACCGTGCCGAACTGGTGGAAATCTGACTCCGGGTCGGCGTGGAGCGCGAGCGATTCGAGCACCTCTCGAATCGACAGCGGGTCCACGTTCGAGTCGACGAACACGAAGAAATCGACGTGGAGCATCCCCCACGTGGTGAAGATGAAGTTCGCCAGTTCGTGGAGGTAGCCGGGGCGGGACACGTCGGTCGACACGACGTAGACGGTCCGAGAGGTGAACCGCCACGGAACGCACTTCTCGACGTCGTAGCCCGCCGTTCGCAGGCCGAGCGTGGCGTCGGGCCCGACGCACGCCACTTCGACTGTCGCGCTCGTGTTCAGCGTGTGGCCGACGCCCGAGCCCTCGACGCAGAACGGTATCACGGGCCGTCGTCGGTGGGTAATCGCGTCCACTTGGAGGACCGGCATCGAGCGGCGGGGGCCGTGCATGTAGCCGAAGTAGTCCCCGAACGGTCCCTCGTCCAGTCGCTCGTTCGGCACGACGTGGCCCTCGACGACGATCTCGGCGTTCGCCGGCACGAGCAGGTCGTTCGTCTCGCACTCGACGAGTTCGACCGGCTCGCGCTTCAGGCCGCCGGCGAACCCGGCCTCGTCTCGCCCCGTGGGTATCCACATCGAGGAGGTCACCTGCGTCGCGGGCTCGCCGCCGATGACGAGCGCGACCGGCATCGGCTCGTCCCGACGCTCGTACTTGTAGTAGTAGATGTTCGGCGTCTGCTCGCCCGCGAGGAGAAGCAGGCTCGCGCGCTCGCCGTCCTGCATCATCGCCCGGTGGACCGACCAGTCGATCCACTCCGAGTCGGGGTCCTTGACGACCATCGTGTGGAGGTTCGAGTACCGTCCGCCGTCGCCGGCGTGGATGTACGGCCACGGCAGCGACAGCAGGTCGGCGTCGTCGCCGCGCCGGACGACCTCCTTGCAGGGCGCGTCGCCGCCGTCGACGGTTTCGGGAGCGATAGGTCGCTTGAGCCGGTCGATGACCGTCTCGTAGTACTCGTCGGCGGACAGCCCCGGGTCCAGTCCGAGCGCGAGGGCGATTCGGTCCCACGGCCGCCGCCGACTGCCGCGGTACGGGTCGCCGACGAGTCGCGCGTCGATGTCCGTGTCCGCGACCGACTCGAAGAGCGGAATCCGGTCGTCGCGCTGGTTCGCGAGCATCGTTATCGCGCTCGCTTCGAGGTCCCACGAGACCGACCGGTCGATTCGAGCGACGTCGCCCCGGCTTTCGAGACGCGAGACGTACTCGCGGAGGCTCTCGGTGGGGTGGTCGGCGCTCACGTCTCGTCACCACCGGTGAGCCGCCGCGAGAGGTCGTCCTGTTCGAGGCGGACTCGCCGCTCGACGTATCGGTCGAGGAGCAGCGGACGGGTCTCGGCGAGGTGTTGGGTCACGAACGTCCGAACCGCCTCGGAGACGGAGTCGTACTCCCCGGTCTCGACGAGGTACGTGACGAGGGCGCGGACGTCCTCGCTCCGCACCGTGACCACGTCGGACTGCGTTCGACTCTGCTCGATGCACCGGTCGAGGACTCCGTCGTCGACCGGGGCCCCGTCGAGGTCGGCCTCGATTATCTCGATGTACCACTGCTCTTCGACGTTCTCGTGGGGGCCGCGCAGCACCGTCAGCGGCTCGGGGTCGTCGAGTTCGTGACTGTCCCGCGAGAGGCGCGCACGCGTCTGAAATATCTCCTTCGTCTCCTGATTCGTCACCTGGACCGTCACTTCTCCCCCCGTGTCCGACGGCAGGTGGTCCTCGGACGTGATGTACTGCGGACTCATCCGACACACCACCGTTCGTCGACTGCCAGCGCCATCAACGACGCGCTCGCGGTGCCAGTACACCCCGTCTCCGTGCCGAAATCACGCGTGGGTCGGTTCGAGGCGGAAGAATACTTCATGTGTATACCTTCCGGTATACTGCGTGTAGGTCATTATTAATCAAGAGGGTAGCGGCAGAAATTGGGCTATCGACTGCGGCGGCCCTGCGGGCGGGCGATCACTCCACGTAGCGATGCGGCCCGGCTTCGACGAACTCCCGGCCGAGTTCGACGTAGTGGTCGCGCATGTCGTCGATTTCGGCCAGTTGCGCGTCCGAAAGCGGTCGGGTTTCCGCGGGGACGCCGTACGCCAGATGGCCCGACGGCACGATCTGGTCGTGGGTGACGACGGCGTTCGCGGCGACGATGCTGTGGGACTCGACGGTCGCCCCGCCGAGGACGCGACTCCCCATCCCGACGAGCGCGTCGTCCTCGACAGTCGCAAAATCGATGACCGCGCCGTGACCGATGCTCACGCCGTCTCCGACCGTCGCGCCGTGGAGCATCGTGAACTCCTGTACGTTGGTGTCCGCGCCGACCGTCACGGCCCCCCGGTCGCCGCGGAGGCAGACGAACGGCCAGAGACTCGCGCGCGGTCCGACGGCGACGTCTCCCACGAGATAGGCCATCTCCGAGACGGACGCGCGCTCGTCTATCACCGGTGCCATCCCGTCGAACGTGTGTTGCATCACCTCACGATGCGACGCCGACCGGTATAGTGGTTCGCGTCACGGCGACGGCGTGGCGTTCCCAGTCTACCTGAACCGGTGTAATTTAAACACCTGCGGGTAAATCAACGAGTGTAATGAAGTTCGTTCGATTCAACCAGAGCCAACTCGGTCTGTTGACCGACGACGGCGAGGGTATCGTCGATTTGACCGACCGCCTCGGGCTCACGAGCGACGAACCGCTCGTCGAGTACATGGAGGGGGACTACGACGCGAGCGAGTACGTCGACGCCGACGCCGATTTCGACGTGTCGGACGTCACGCTCGACGCGCCGGTCGACCGCCCCGGGAAGGTCATCGCCGCGCCGCTCAACTACGAGAACCACATCGCGGAGGCCATCGCGGACAAAGACATCACGACCGACGAGTGGTTCTCCATCAAGGACAAGGGCTACTTCCTGAAGGCTCCGTCGAGCGTTATCGGTCCCTCGGAGAACATCGTCATCCCGTTTTCCGACCGCCGCATCGACCACGAAATCGAACTCGCGTTCGTCATGGGCGAGGAGTCGAAGGACGTCTCCAACGACGAGGCGTGGGAGAACATCTTCGGCTACACGATTCTCCTCGACATCTCCGTCCGCGGCGACCAGGACCGCTCGAACCGGAAGTCCTACGACACCTTCACCGTCGTCGGCCCCTGCGTCGTCACGCCCGACGAGGTCGGCGACCCCCAGTCGCTCGACCTCGAACTCGCCGTGAACGGCGAGGTCCGTCAGTCCGAAAACACCAGTGAGATGGTGTACACGTGCGCGGACGTCGTCCAGTACGCCTCCATCGGCGCGACGATAGAGGTCGGCGACGTCATCACGACCGGGACGCCGGAAGGCGTCGGGCCCCTCGCGGACGGCGACACCGTCGACGCGACCATCGAGAACATCGGCTCGATGACCGTCGGCGTCGAAGAGCGCGACGTGTCGTTCGCCGACGTGGACGTCCAAAAGCACGGACAGAACTGACTCTCTCCGCGGTTTTTCTGCGACCCGACTGAC
Organism: Haloferax sp. KTX1; assembly: GCF_902410085.1. NCBI lineage: Archaea > Methanobacteriati > Methanobacteriota > Halobacteria > Halobacteriales > Haloferacaceae > Haloferax > Haloferax sp. KTX1. Next base: position 117,751 of record NZ_CABPRH010000003.1, read on the forward strand.
GACCGCCCACGCGTCAGTCACTCCGGTCATCGGCGGTCCTGTGTCGCTTCGCCCGCCCGACGGCCCAGCCAGCCGTCGATGGGACGAGCGACCGAGTGACGTGTGGTAGCGTAAGCCACTAATACGATGACTCCGTCCGTTCGCGTGTACGAGAGTCAACGGCGACCGCCGCCGGTGTCGGTTCGGGGCTCTCCGAGACGGCGGTCTCACCGCGGACGAACGGAACCGAACTGACACCGAGTTCGCCGACTTCGACCGGACCGGGGAGACGCCCGGTGACGCGCCGACCGAACTACGCCGGCGCTCACCGTTCGGAGTCGGCCGACGCGACCACCGACCAAGACGCTGCGATTACTATCCGAGAACACCGCATGACGACGCGACAGACAGCCGCCACCGACCCGGCAGACGCATCGGACACGAACTACGACTACGTGAGCGACGATATCGAACGGCCGGACCTCGTCGCCGCGCTCGAACGGCGCATCAGCGGCGACGTTCGCTTCGACTCCTACTCCCGCCAGCTCTATGCGACCGACGCCAGCGCCTACGAGGTGACGCCCATCGGGGTCGTCTTCCCGGCGGACACCGAAGACGTCGCGGCGGTCGTCGAATACTGCGCACAGGAGGACGTCCCCGTGCTCCCGCGCGGCGGCGGGACGAGTCTCGCCGGACAGACGGTGAACGAGGCGGTCGTCCTCGACTTCACGAGATACATGGACGCGCCGCTTTCGGTCGCCCCCGAGGCGCGGACGGCGCGCGTCCAGCCGGGCGTCACGCTGTCGAAGCTCAACGAGACGCTCGCGCCGCACGACCTGAAGTTCGCGCCCGACCCCGCCGCCGGGAACCGGAGCGTCATCGGCGGCGCAATCGGGAACAACTCGACGGGGTCGCACTCGCTGAAGTACGGCAAGACCGACGCCTACGTCGAGGAAGTCGAGGCCGTCCTCGCGGACGGGTCGGTGACGACGTTCGGCGAGGTCACGCTGGACGCGCTCCGCGAGGGGGCCGACCCCGACGGGAGCATCCGAGAGCGCGTCTACGCCGAAGTCCACCGCATCCTCGAATCCGAGTCGGACCTCGTCCGCGAGCGCTACCCCGACCTGAAGCGCAACGTCTCGGGCTACAACCTCGATTGGCTCGTCGACGAGGCCGAGTCGGGGTCGGTGAACCTCGCCCGACTGCTCGCCGGCTCCGAGGGGACGCTCGCGCTCATCACCGAGGTTACCGTCTCGCTCGAACCCGTCCCCGAGACCAAAGCGGTCGCGCTTCTCACCTACGACGAGCTGATGACGGCGGTGCGAGACGTCGTGGCGGTCCTCGAACACGACCCGGCGGCGGTCGAGTTCATCGACGACACGCTCATCGACCTCGCCGGCGACACCTCGGAGTTCGAAGACGTGGTCGGGATGCTCCCCGACGGCACGCGGGCCGCGCTCCTCGTGGAGTTCTACGCCGAAGACGACGAGACCGGACGCGAGAAGGTCGACGCGCTCGTCGCGGACCGCGTCGGCGAGAGCGCCGTCGACGCCATCGAGGCCCACGACGAGGCGGCGCGCGGTCGAGTCTGGAAGCTCAGGAAGGCCGGCAATCCGATTCTGCTCTCGCGGACGACCGACGAGAAACACCTCTCGTTCATCGAGGACTGCGCCGTCCCGGCCGAGCACCTGCCCGAGTTCGTCGGCGGGTTCCGCGACGTGCTCGACGACCTCGGGACGTTCGCGGCGTTCTACGGCCACGCGGGGCCGGGCGTCCTGCACGTCCGCCCGCTCGTCACCACGAAGACCGCCGAGGGACTCGCGACGTACGAGGAGATTTCCGACCGCGTGACCGAACTCGTCGTCGACCTCGGCGGAAGCGTCTCGGGCGAACACGGCGACGGCCGGGCGCGGACCCAGTGGAACCGCAGGCTCTACGGGGACTCGCTGTGGGAGACGTTCCGAGAGCTGAAGGCGGCGTACGATCCCGACTGGCTCCTCAACCCCGGTCAGGTCTGCGGCTACGAACCGGACGAGCCGCTCCCGGACGACGCCCCCGAGCGCGCCCGGCGCGTCTCGATGACCGAGCACTTGCGATACGACCCCGACTACGAGTTCGACGCCGGCTTCGACCCCGCCTTGGAGTGGACGAACGACAACGGGTTCGAAGGGATGGCCGAACTCTGTCACGGCTGTGCCGGCTGTCGCGGCGACCAGGACACGACCGGCGGCGTGATGTGTCCGACCTATCGAGCGAGCGGCGAGGAGATTCAATCCACCCGCGGGCGCGCGAACCTCCTCCGGCAGGCGATGAGCGGCGACCTCCCGGACGAAGAGCAGTTCGACGTCGAGTTCATGCACGAGGTGCTCGACCTCTGTATCGGCTGTAAGGGCTGTTCGAACGACTGTCCGAGCGAGGTCGACATGGCGAAGCTGAAAGCCGAGGTGACCCACGAGTACCACCAGCGCGAGGGGGCGAGCCTCCGCGATAAGCTGTTCGCCAACGTCGACACGCTCTCGAAGGTGGGAAGCGCGTTCGCGCCCGTCTCGAACTGGGCGACGAAGCTCCCGGGCGCGCGGTCCCTGTTGGAGTCCGCGGTCGGCATCACGTCCGAAGCGACGCTCCCGTCGTTCGAGCGCGAGACGCTCCACGACTGGTTCGAGGCCCGCGGCGGGTCGCAGGTCGCCCCGGCGGACGCCGAGCGGACGGCCGTCTTCTTCGTCGACACGTACACGAACTACAGTCACCCGGAACCCGGAAAAGCGGCCGTGCGCGTCCTCGAAGCGGCGGACGTTCGCGTCGAACTCGCAGATCACACCGACAGCGGCCGGCCCGCGCATTCGAAGGGCTTTCTCGACGTCTCGCGGAACACGGCGCGCGAGAACGTCGCGGAACTCGCCCCGAAGGTCGAATCGGGACGCGACGTGGTGCTGGTCGAGCCCTCGGACGCGGTGATGCTCCGGTCCGACTACCTCGATCTCCTGTCGGGCCCCGCCGTCGAGCGGGTCGCTCGCAACACCTACGGCGTGATGGAGTACCTCGACTCGTTCCGCCTCGACGAGCGACTGGCGTTCGACGCGCCGGACGAGTCGCTCGCGTATCACGGCCACTGCCACCAGAAGTCCGTGAAGAAAGACCACCACGCGGTGGGCGTGCTCCGGCGGGCCGGCTACGCGGTCGACCCGCTCGACTCCGGCTGTTGCGGGATGGCCGGGAGCTTCGGCTACGAGGCCGAACACCGGTCGATGAGCGACGCCGTCGGGGAGATTCTGTTCGACCAGGTGGCGGCGAGCGACGGCGAGCGGGTCGTCGCCCCCGGCGCGTCGTGTCGGACCCAACTCGGCGACCGCGACGACGACGCGGAGCGGCCGCCGACCCCGATTGAACAGGTAGCGCGGGCCGTCCGAACCGAACGGTAGACCGGACCGTTCGACCCCCGCCGAAGTCGGTCTGAGCGTCGGCCCGGCCCCCGCCTCGGCCGCGAAGTACAGTCGGGGCGAAAGCACTATGCTCCTGTTCCGAATACGTGCTGACGTGACTCACCAATTCGAACTCGACAGACTCTTCGACCCGTCTTCTATCGCGGTCGTCGGCGCGTCGACGAAGGAGGGAAAAATCGGGTACGAGGCGATGGAGAACGTCCACGACTTCGGCGGGCGGGTCTATCCAGTCAACCCGTCCGCGGAGGGCACCGCGTTCGGCGAGCCGTTCGTCGCGTCGGTGACCGACATCGACGACGACGTCGACCTCGCGTTGCTCTGTGTGCCCGCGCCGGTCGTGCCGGACGTCATCGAGGAGTGCGGCGCGGCGGGCGTGGGTGCCGCCGTCATCTACTCCGGCGGCTTCGCCGAGGCCGGCGACGACGGCGCGGAGATACAGCGCCGACTCACCGAGACGGCCAACGAACACGGAATCGCCCTGCTCGGCCCGAACACGAGCGGGTTCGTCATCCCGCGGACGGGGCTGTACGGCTCGTTCGCCACCGGCGTCGAGAGCTTCCCGGCGGGCGACCTCGCAATCGTCGCCCAGAGCGGCGGCGTGGCCCACTCCATCGCGTTTCAGGCGACCCGCGAGCGACGCGGACTCTCCGCGATGGTCGGGCTGGGCAACCGCGCGAACGTCGGCTTCGATGAGGTCATCGAATACCTCGACGGCGACCCGGACACCGGCGCAATCGTGCTCCACGTCGAGGGGACCGACGACGCGCGTTCGCTCCTCGAAACCTGCTACGACGCGGAGACGCCCGTCTTCGCCTACAAGGTCGGCGAGGCGGACGTCGGCGACTTCGCCGAGTCGCACACCGGCGCGCTCACCGGCGACCACGCGCTCTATCAGGCCGGATTCGCACAGTACGGGGTTCCGACGGTCGATTCGACGAGCCAACTCCTCGACGCCGGGCACGTGGCGGCGACCGCGCCGCTCCCGGACGGGACGAACGTCGGCGTCGTGACGGCGCAGGCCGGCCCCGGCATCATCATCGCAGACCGCCTGAAACAGGCGGGCGTCTCGCTCCCGCCGCTCGAAGCCGAGACCACGGCGACGGTGAACGATATCCTCCCGGGCATCACGTACTCGGCGAACCCCGTCGACACCGGCCGACCGATGCCGGAGTTCGGTGAGGTCGTCCGCGCGGTCGCGGCGGACGACAACGTCGACGCCGTCCTCGTGTACGAGCTTCACGAGGCCGCCCTCGGGTTCCCCACCGAGGCGCTCGACGGGCTCGCGGAGTCCGTCAGCAAGCCGGTCGTGTTCGCGACGGCCGGCCCGGAATCGCTCCTCGAATCGGACCGCGAGGAGCTCGAATCCGTCGGCGTCCCCGTCTTCGAGTCGCCCGAGCGGGCCGCAGACGCCGTCGCCGCGCTCGCCGAGTACGCGCGCGTCAATGCGGACGCCGCGCCCGCGGAGGTGGTCGACAATGCGTGAGACGACCCCCATCGAACAGGCTCGTACCGACGGCCGGACGACGCTCACCGAGGCCGAGGCGAAGGCGCTCCTCGCCGACGCGGGCGTCGAAACCCCCGCGTTCGAGGTCGCATCGACGCCCGACGAAGCCGCCGCGGCGGCCGAGCGAATCGGGTTCCCGGTCGTGCTCAAAGTCTCCTCGCCCGCGGTGACCCACAAAAGCGAGTGGATGGGCGGACTGGGCGTGACCGTCGGCGTCGCGGACGCTGACGAGGCCGCGGCCGTCGCGGCGGACGTCTTCGATGCCGCCGCCGACAGCGGTATCGACGCCGACGTGCTGGTCGAAGCCGCCGCCGACGTCGACGCCGGCACCGAGGTCATCGTCGGCGGGCTTCGAGACCCCTCGTTCGGTCCCGTCGTGCTCACCGGACTCGGCGGCGTCTTCACCGAGCTATTCGAAGACACCGCCCACCGGCTGGCACCCGTCACCCGGACGACGGCGCGCTCGGCGGTCCAGGAGCTCAGGTCCGCGCCGCTTCTCGAAGGCTATCGCGGGAGCGACCCCGCGGACATCGACGCGCTCGCCGAGGTCATAACGCGGGTCGGCGACCTGCTCGTCGAACACGAGGAGATCGCCGAAATCGACGTGAATCCCGTGTTGGCGACGCCGAACGGTGCGACCGCGCTCGACGCGCTCGTGGTGCTCGAAGAATGAGCGGCTTCCAACGCACCTGGACGGTCCGGTTTTCCGACACGGACCCATTCGGTATCGCGCACTACCCTCGCATCGTCGACACGCTCCACGAGAGCTCGGATATGTTCATGGAGGAGGTCGGATTCCCGTTCTGGGAGCTCTCTCTGGAATACGACTTCGGACTCCCGCTCGTCGAAATCGACTTCGAGTTCGAGCGCCCGATGGAAGCCGGCGACAAAATCGAGATAACCATCACGCCGGCGCTCGGTACCCGGAGCCTCCGCTTCGATTACGTCGCGCGCAACGAAGACGGCGCGGTGACGTTCACCGGACACGAGACGCGCGTCTGTGCGAGCACGGACGACGTCAGTTCGCGCGACCTCCCGGTCGAACTCCGGGAGGCCATCGAACCGTACACCGAGGGGTGACTCGCGCCGGAGTCGCCGCGGCCGAAGCGACCGACGACATGTTTTTGTGACGTCCGAACCGTGTGTCCGTATGGCCGAGTTCGAAAACATCTACGCCAAATCGAACCCGTTCGTCCGGGCCCATTTCGACTGCCCGACCTGCGGCGGAAAGCTCTGGGAGTACGCCATTCAGGGGCAGATGGTCTGCGAGGACTGCCGTGAGCCGTACTCCTCGAAGGAGATCTTCGACGCGCAGGCGAGCCAGTAGCGACCCGCGGGTGGGGACGACGGCGTAACCCCGACGAGCAGTCACGCGTCGAGAACCGACCCATACATTTATGAAGAATCCTCGAAAACTCTTCGCTATGGCCGAACAAGAGCCGAAGGAACTCCTAGAGATGAGTGCCGACACGGAGCGCCTCCTTGAGGAGAACGACCTTCGGCCCCTCTGGGAAGTGGAAAAGGACTTCGGGAATCAATTCGACGGGTTCGAGGCGGACATCTGGAAATGGGAGGACATCCAGGCGTCGATCGACGCCATCGAACGGGACGTCCCCATCGAGGACCTCCCGCCGGGGTTCCAGCGACGCGTCGCCGTCCCCGTCAACACGGGATACCGAAACGCCATCTCGAACACGATTTACGTCGGCGTCCAGACCGTCTCTCCCGGCGAGACCGCGCCGGCACACCGGCACGGGGCGAACGCGCTTCGGTTCACTATCGACGGAAGCGAGGACATGAAGACCGTCGTGGCGGGCGAGGAGTTCCCGATGCGGGACAACGACCTCATCACGACGCCGCAGTGGGAGTGGCACGACCACGTCAACGACGGCGACGAGACGGCGGCGTGGCTCGACGTCCTCGACCTCCCGCTCGTCCTCGACTCGCTCAACGCGCGCAACACCTTCGAGAACCACGAACTCGACCGCCAGCCCGTGACGAAGTCGCAGGGCTACTGGGAGTCGCAGTACGGACGCGCCCGCCCGTTCGAGGACACGAAAGAAGACGGGATTCCCGGCCCCTTCGAGGGGAACTGCGCCGCGACGCCGCCGTACCGATTCAGTTGGAAAGACACGCTCCAGACCCTTCGGCAGCGAGCGGAGAACGACGACCCGGACCCGCACGACGGCTACAGCCTCTCGTACGTCAACCCCGCGACTGGACAGCCGCCGCTGTTCCCGACGATGTCGTTCCGCGCGCAGTTGCTCCAAGCGGAGACCGACCCGCACTTCCACAACGCCGTCGACGCGTACTTCGTCATCGAGGGCGAGGGCGCGACGCACGTCGGCGACGACGTGCTCGAATGGAGCGAACGCGACATCTTCGTGATTCCGCCGGACGAGATTCACCACCACGACCCCGACGGCGAAGCGATTCTGCTCGGGATGACCGACCGCCCGGTGTTCGAAGCGTTCAACTTCTACGCCGAGGCCGAACCGTAGCCGCGCGGGGGTCGGCTCTCAGATCATTCTGTTCGCGTCTCAGCGGATATCACCGAACCGGAGTTCGATTCCGGTTGGCGGTCAGTTGACGGTATCCTCTTTGAGATGGTCGAACAGTTGCGGTTCGGTCCCGAACTTGAGCACGTTGGTCATCACCGAACTGCGGACGTTGTGCACCATCTTCCCGTAGTCCTTGTAGAAGTTGTGGAGCCACCGGGACTGCACCTCTCGGCTCGGGAACATCATGACCGCCTTCCACTGATACTCGCCATCGGAAAGGAAATAAAAGAGCGTGTACTGGCTATCGCGGAGGAACTCCATCGTCTCCCGCCAGTGGTCCGCGAAATTCTCCGGGTTGAATTTGAACTCCATCAACGAGAACGTGAAGTAGTCTTCGTTCGGGATGATGGCCTCCCGAAACACGCCCGCGCTCCGCATATCGCGAATCGACTTACTGACCGTCACGTGCGAGACGTCGATGTCGTACTCCTCTTTGAGCACGGTCGTCAGCTCCCGGGCGGAAAGCTGCGGGTCGCGACCGAGTTCGCGGAGAATGATGATATCGCGGTCTTTGAATTCCCAGTCGGGTCGTTTATTAGTCATCTCAGTCCGGTCTTCGAAGCCGGGGTACGATAGGTTTTCGGAGCCGACCGGGACTAGCGCCCCACCGAGAAGAACGTCCCGATTCGAAGGCCGCACCGACTCCGAGTCTCGTATCGACACAGCCGGTCGGGGCGGTCGGGCCGATACGATCCGAAGCCGGACGGTCGGCGAGTGTTTGAGCGTTCGACTCCCCCTCGGGACGCGAGTCCAACCGGCTCAGACGCCGAGATACTCCTGTCGGAGCGCTTCGTCTTCCCTGAGCCGCGCTGTCGTCACCTCGTTGACGAGGTTGCCCTCCTCCAGGATGTAATGTCGGTCGGCGATTGCCATGGCCGCGGCGACGTTCTGTTCGACCATGAGCACCGTCACGCCACGCTCTTCGTTTATCCGCCGAATGCCCGCTTCGACCTGCCGGACGATTGTCGGCGCGAGGCCCTCGCACGGTTCGTCGAGTAGCATCAACTCCGGGTTCGCGACGAGGGCGCGAGCAATCGAGACCATCTGCTGTTGCCCGCCGCTTAGGTTCTTCGCTTCGCGGTCGCGTACCTGGTCGAGTTCGGGGAAGAACTCGAACATCTCGGACTCGGGAAGCGGGTCGTCGACGGACGTCGCCGCCACGTGGATGTTCTCCGCGACGGTCAATCGCGGGAAGCACCGCCGCTCTTCCGGGACGTAGCCGAGGCCGAGGTCGGCGATTTCGTGTGTCGGGCAGGCGAGCAGGTCTGTCCCCCGGAACGTTATCGACCCGTCGATTATGCGGGGCGTCTCAGCGCCGACGATCGAGCGAATGGTGGTCGTCTTCCCGGCACCGTTTCGCCCTAACAGCGAGAGCGTCTCGCCCTCGGAAATCTCCATGTCGATACCGAACAGCACCTGTCCGGTTTCGTACCCGGCTTCGAGTCCGTCGACGCGCAAAAGCGTCATAGCTCCTCCCGCATACCGCCGAGGTACGCTTTCTGTACCGCGTCGTCGTCACGAATGACGTCCGGTTCGCCCGTCGCGATTATCTTGCCACGGTCGAGGACGGAGATTCGGTCACTCATCGAGAGTACGATACTCATGTCGTGTTCGATCAACAGAAGCGTGAGTCCCAACTCGGACTGGATGGACTGGATCATCTCTGCGGTCTCTTCGGTTTCGGCGGGGCCCATGCCGCTCGTCGGTTCGTCGAGCAGCAGCACGGAGGGGTCCGTTGCGAGCGCCATCGCGATGCTGAGTCGCCGTTGATCACCGTGTGAGAGGTTCGTCGCCTTCTCTCCGGCCAGCGGCGTGAGTCCGACCTGATCGAGTATCTGGTAGGCCCGCTCTTTCGCCACGCGTCGGCCGTCGCGGAGGAAGTCAAACGAGAACGACCCTTGTTCGATCGTCTGTGCGACGATTCGCACGTTTTCGAGCGTCGTTTTCGACTCGAAGAGCTGGTTCGACTGGAACGACCGAACCAGCCCCATGTGGGGGCGTTCGTACTGGGGGACGTCCGTGATGTCGGTGCCGTCGTAGTACACGCGCCCCTCCGTGGGTTCGAGCGCGTTCGTGAGGACGTTGAAAAGCGTCGTCTTGCCCGCACCGTTCGGCCCGATTATCGACCGAAGCTCGCCTTTCGCGACGGCCAGGTCGACACGGTCGACTGCGACGTGGCCGCCGAACCGTCGGGTGAGGCCGTCTGTGCCTAACGATGCTTGTTTCGGATCGGTATCTGTGTGCATGATTACTGTCCCTCCCGCAGTGGGTCGGAATACGACTCAGTCATTGGAACCCCGCTGTCGAATCGCGTCGATTCCGTTCAGTACGGCGTCCCGGACGAACCCCCAGACGCCGTTGCGGGGCGAAAGGAGGATGACGACGACGAAGGCGAGTCCGAAGAAGAACCGCCAGTACCCGAGGACGCCGCTTACTTCGATTGCACCGACGACGGGGAGACCAAGCGTCTCGAACGACTGGAGGTACTCCTGTACGCCGAACCAACTGAGCGCACCGACCAACGGCCCGAAAAAGAAGTTTGCGCCGCCGAAGATGGTCATCAAGAGCACTTCCGCGCTGGTCTCCGGGCTGAAGTTCTCGATTGCGGCCCCGTAGTTACTGAGCATGAGCAGCGCGCCGGCCAGCGCCGAGAACGCGCCGGAGACGGTAAACGCCCAGACTTTGTACCGATTCACCGAGATACCCATCGCTCGGGCGAGTTCCTCGTTGTCGCGAATCGCCACGAGCGTCCGTCCGAACGGCGAACGGATGATCTGCCACAGCAGTACCATCGCGACAACGAACACCAGGGCCACGAAGTAGTAGTAGCTTGGTTCGAGGCCGAACGCGCCGAGCAGGTCGGCGAACCACGGGACGTCGATGACTCGTTGGCCTCGGAAGCTCCCGATCCAGTCGGGGGTCGTGCCCGAACGGAGCCCGTCGGACCCGCCGGTCAGCCCGTACGGGTTGGAGTTCACGATGAAGTGAACGCCCATCGCGAACGCCAGCGTGAGCATCGCGAAGTAAATTTCCCCGTACCGGACGATTATCCGGCAGATTCCGTAGGCGATTGCCCCCGAAGCGACGATGGCGACGACCGTCATCAGCGAAAACGGGAGTCCGAACTCTGAGAGGCCGATCGCGGTCACGTAGACTCCCGTTCCGAGGAAGATCGCGTGACCGAACGAGAGGAGTCCGACGTAGCCGAACAGGAGGTTGAACGCCGCGGCGAACAGCATCCAGATGAGGATGGTCGTCGCGATGTGCGGCGTGCCGAGGACGAGTTCGGAGCCGAGAACCGGGCGAAGCAGGAACGCGACCAACACGATTCCAATCGGACTTTTGAGTTCGCGGACCGTGTCCAGATCCGCGTCGCTCGTCAGTCGTTTGAGCCGGGCCGTGTAGCTCATTCGAGTAACCCCTCCTCGCCGAACAGCCCGCGCGGTCGAACCAAGAGGACCACGAGCATCACGATGTACGGGACGACGCCGCCGATCCCGGCGACGTTGAGCGCGTCGACGCCGGTCACGGTCGCGAGCGCCCGAGCCGTGACCGGGAGGATGAACACGCTGACGCCGACCAAGAGGCCGCTTACGACGCTTCCGAAGATGCTCCCGACGCCGCCGATGATGACGATGACGAACGCGAGGAGGACGAACTCGAATCCCAACGAGAGGTCCATGCCCGTCTCGGCACCACGGAGGACGCCGGCCAGCCCGGCGATGGCGGAGCCCAGAAAGAAGACGATGGTGAACCGCATCGGAATGTTGATACCGATGAATTCGGCCATCTCCCTGTCCTGAAGCCCGGCTCTAATCGTGAGCCCGAAGTCGGTTCGGTACATGAGGCTGTAGATGCCGACGATGATGAACGCCGCGACGACGACAGTCAGCAGTCGTATCGTGGCAATCTGTCCCACGCCGAGGGGAATCGCGCCCTGTAACACCGCCGGGATTTCGAACGTGAGCGGCGTCCCGCCCCACCGGGCCCTCGTCGCCTCCTCTATCATCAAGAAGACGCCGAACGTGGCCAGCAGGCCGATAACGGGGTTTTTCCCGTAGAGTCGTCGGAGGACGCTCACCTCCATCGCGACGCCGAGTAGGCCGACGGCAATCGGGATGACAACGAGCGCGGCCCAGAACGACAGCCCTTGGGAGACGACAATTTCGTAGGCACCGTACGCACCCAACATGAACAGCCCGCCGTGCGCGAAGTTCACGACGCCGAGGAGGCCGAGGATAAGCGCTAACCCGAGCGCGATGATTGCCAAGACCATGCCGTACGCGACGCCCCCGATGAGGTTCTGGACGAACAGCTCGGGGAACACGGCGAAGGTGAGCAAGAACAGCAGGGCCGACGCGATGACGACACCGACGGCGGGCGTCGAGCGCGAACCGGCTCCGAGTCGCCTGAGTGTAGCGGTAGCCATCTCAGTTAGAGCTCACACTCGTCGCTCGGTTCGGGCGACGCGTCGTCTCCGCTCATCGTGTCCTCGACGGAGAACCAGACCTTGCTCGGGTCGTTCTGCTGTTCTTCGACCGGACGCCCGGACGTCATGTGGGTCGGCTGGACCAACTGGTGGTCGCCCTTACGCCAGTAGATGGTGTCAGCGGAGGGCTGGAGGTCGTAAATGGTCTGATTTTCGACCTCGTGTCCGGAGAGTTCGTCCCGGATGGCCGCTCCTTCGAGCGAGTCCGCGCGAACCGCGGCGCGGACGAGTTGGTCTACGGAGACGTACCCCATGTAGTGACGGACGAACGGGTCGTGGTCCGAAACCTCGGCGACCTCCTGTAGCCAGTCTTCCGGGACGTCGAGCGACGGGCTCCAGCCCTGACTGTTCACGTCCAAGAGCGCCGCGGCCTCCGGGTCGATACCCCAGAGCCCGACGTCTTCGGTCTGATGCATCATAAACGAGTAGTCGTCCTGCATCTCGCGGCTGAGTATCTGACTGGTTGAGGCCCGCTGGTCTAACCCCGCGACGAGTAACGCGATGCCGCCGGCGTCGGAGTTCGCAGCGCTGTTGAGGTAGGGGTTGTACTCCTGTGTGGGGAACGGAACTGCCTGACTGCCGACGACGTTGGCCCCCTCGGCTTCGAGGGCCTCGGAGTAGGCCTCGAAGGCCGTCTGCCCCCAGGTGTAATCCGAGTACAGGATGTACCAGTCGTCTTCGAGGTCGGCCATCGCCGGCGCGACCGGACCCAACTGCATCGTGTTCGACATGTACGTGCTGAACATATACGGCGCACACTGCGAACCCGTGATGTCGTCTGACCCCCCGTGTACGCAGACGGGAACCTGGTTTTCCGACCCCCACGCCCCGACGGCGATACCGACCGCGGAACTGACGCCGCCGAACGCCATGTGTGCGCCGTCGTCGACGACCATCCCCTCGATTTGACTCACTGCCTCGTTCGGGTCGGCGGCGGAGTCGCCGGTGATGATTTCGATGGAGACGTCGAACTCCTCTTCCAGATGTCGGGCGGCGAGCATCCCCCCGTCTCGTTCTGCCTCCCCGTACGGGGCGAACGCCCCGCTCAGCGCCGTCGGACACGCAATCGTGATTTCCTCGCCGATGCCGCCACCGCCGCCGCCGCCGGAACCGCCGGTGCCGGTACACCCCGCCAGCCCCGAAGACGCGACGACCGTTCCTGCCCCGGCTACCTTGACGAACTCTCGTCTGCTAAATGATCTCATGGTCTAATCTGTACTTGAATCATGGAGTTATATCCTTTTCGATGGTTAGGAATATCCGGACGAGGTTAACAGTTGAAAGCTCCCCCGACGTATACTGTACAGTTGCTCTCGCGTGGGTGCCACGTCGCTCGGCGACCGGCCTCGCACGACAGTCCGGGACACCGACGGTTTCGGTGGGACCGTCGCGACGAGTGTACCTAACTGCGGTAGGGATTTCCAATATGTCCAATATCTCCATTTCCTATATCTATCGTACTACCAATTCGGTTTGAAGCTAACAGTGTGTATCGTCCCCGCAACATTGAATAGGCGGGTTAAGTACAGTATAGACGATGCACGAGAACGACATAGAGCGAGTCGCAGTCCTCGGTGCCGGCAGTATGGGTCACGGTATCGCAGAGGTGGCCGCGATTTCCGGCTACGAGGTCTCACTCCGAGACATCGAACAGGAGTTCGTGGATAACGGACTCGAAAGCATCGAGTGGAGTCTCGAAAAACTCGCCGAGAAGCGACAGATCGACGAGTCGGCGGAGGACGTCTTCTCCCGCGTCAGCGGGTTCGTGGACCTCGAACGCGCGGTCGAGGACGCGGACCTCGTCGTCGAGGCGGTTCCGGAGAAGATGGAACTGAAGCGGGACACGTTCTCGGACGTCGACCGGTACGCGCCCGACCACGCGATCATCGCGAGCAACACGTCGGGGCTCTCGATAACGGAGATGGCGAACTCCACCGACCGACCGGAACAGGTCGTCGGGACTCACTACTTCAACCCGCCGGTAAAGATGTCGCTCGTCGAGGTCGTCCACGGCGAACAGACCAGCGAGGAGACGGTCGAAGCGATGCACTCCTACGTCGAGTCTATCGGGAAGACGCCGATAGACGTCAAGAAAGACGTCCACGGGTTCGTCGTGAACAACGTGCTCGTCCCGTTCATGGGGGAGGCGGCGTGGATGCTCGACGAGGGCGTGTGTACGGTCGAAGCGGCGGACGCGGCCATGGTCTTCCAGCGCGGCTATCCGATGGGCCCGTTCGAACTCAACGATTACAGCGGCATCGACATCGGACACGACTTCATCGGCAGTTCCGAGTTCGAAGTACCCCCGCCGATTGCGGAGATGGTCGAACGCGAGACGCTCGGCCGGAAGACGGGGTCGGGCTTCTACGAGTACGACGACGGCGACGGGCCGACGTACGGTCCCAACGACGCCGGTGAGTTCGACACGCTCCGCATCGAAGCGCGGATGATAAACGAAGCCGCCAAGCTGGTCGGGGGCGGTGTCGCCACGCCGGAGGACATCGACCTCGGCGTCCGCCTCGGCGGGCGGTTCCCGCTCGGGACCTGCCGGGTCGGCGACAAAATCGGCCTCGACGCGGTGCTCGAAAAGCTCGAATCGCTGTACGACGAGACCGGGGCAGACAGATACCGGCCCGCGGAGTACCTCCGAGAGCTCGTCGAGGACGGCGATACGGGCGAAGCCGCCGGCAAGGGCTTCTACGACTACACGGGCGAGTGGCCGTATCAGTTCCTCAACGTCGACCTCGACGAACGGGGCGTGCTCTCTATCGAGTTCGACCGCACCGAGCGTCTGAACTCCTTTTCCGAGGAGATGTTCGCGGAGGTCGACCGCGCGCTGTCGACCGCGGACACCGACGAGGTCTCGTGCGTGGTGTTCGCCGGGGCCGGCGACCGCGCGTTCTCGGCCGGCGCGGACATCACGGGCTTTCTCACCAACGCCCCGACCGAAATCATGGACGTCGAGGAGTCAATCGAGCGCATCTACAACTTCGACCGACCGACGGTCGCGGCGATCGACGGCTTCTGTCTCGGTGCCGGTCTCGAACTCATGCTGGCGTGCGACATTCGGATCGCAACCGAGAACTCGACGTTCGGGAGTCCAGAAATCGACCTCGGATTGATTCCCGGCGGCGGCGGCACACAGCGGCTCACCCGCCTCGTCGGTGAAGCGCGCGCGAAGGAACTGGTGTTCCGCGGGAACCACATCCCGGCCGAACAGGCCGCCGAGTGGGGAATCCTCAACCGGGCCGTCTCGGCCGACGAGTTCGACGACACCGTCGAGGCGTTCGTCGGCGACATCGCCGACGGACCGAAGACAGCGCTCAAGGTCGCAAAGCAGGTCATCAACGAGGGACAGGACGCCAGCCTCGACGCCGGACTGAAGTTGGAGAGCCAAGGATTCGGGCTCCTCACCAGCACCGACGACGTCGTCGAGGGCGTCCAGGCGTTCCGAAACGACCGCCAGCCGAACTTCGAGGACTGACGATGCCCCAGAACGCAGCCATCGTCGGCGGCGGCACGACCGAGTGGGGCGCACGCGACGCGACCTGGAAAGACCTCGCGCAGGAGGCCGGCAAGGCGACCTTCGACGACGTCGACGGTCTCGAACCGGACGACGTCGAAGGGCTGTTCGTCGGTGCCGTCCAGCCCGAGCGATTCGCGTTCCAGAGCCACGTCGCCCCGCTCACCGCGGAACTGCTGGGTATCAACGCCAACAAGATGATCGCGCGGACGGAGCTGGCGTGCGCCAGCGGGCAGGTCGCGCTCCGATACGCGTGGCTCGCAATCGCCGCGGGGCAACTGGACGTCGCGCTCGTGCTCGGCGTCGAGAAGATGAACCTCGGAAAGGAGTACATGCCCGAGATGCAGTCGAACATGACGAACGTCCTCGACAGGGAGTTCGACGGCGTCAACGGACTCAACGGGCCGTCTCACTTCGCGCAGTTCGCACAGCGACACATGCACGAACACGGGACGACGCGCGAACAGCTCGCGATGGTGAGCGTCAAGAACAAAAACCACGCCGCCGAGACCGACTTCGCGCAGTACAGAAAGAAGGTCGACGTCGACGACGTGCTCGATTCGTACCCGATTGCGCCCCCGTTGAGCCTGCTCGACTGCAGTGGGATTACCGACGGCGCGACCGGACTCCTGCTCGTCAGCGAGGAGAAGGCCGACGAAATCGGGGCCGAGACTCCTGCGTACATCACCGGGAGCGGCCAGTCCTGTATGGCGGGGAACTCCATCAACAACCTCCCGTCGATGACGACGTGGCCGCAGGCCCGCGAGGCCTCCCAAGAGGCCTACGAACAGGCCGGCATCGACAACCCGCTTCGGGACATCGACGTCGCGGAAGTCCACGACTGCTTTTCGATTAGCGAGATAATCGAGTACGAACAACTCGGCTTCTGCGAGCCCGGAGAGGGCGGGCAGTTCGTCGAAGACGGGCGGAGCCAACTCGACGGCGACGTCGCGGTCAACCCCCGCGGCGGACTGCTCGGCTGTGGACACCCGCTCGGTGCGACCGGCGTCTCGCAGGCACTGGAGATCTACCGCCAGTTCGCCGGCACGGTGCCGTCCGCCCGCGCCGTCGCGGGTGACCCGGAGACGGGGCTGATTCACAACCTCAGCGGGAGCGGCTCGGTGCACAGCGTCATGACCCTCGGGAGGGACCCACAATGAGCGACCACTCATCGAACGACGAGAACGTACTGCCAGACGGCGGCGAACTGCCGCGGGAGACCGTCTCGATTCCGACCGAGATCGAACTGCCGCGGCTCCTCGACTTCTACGAGTTACAGGACGCCGAACACACGCAGATTCACGAGTTCTACGAGAACCTCCGAGACGACCGGTTCACGACCACGGAGTGTCAGGAGTGCGGCGAGCTACACTTCCCGCCGCGTATCGTCTGTCCCGAGTGCACGAGCGATGACCTCAAATACGTCGACCTCCCGCACGAAGGTGAGATGTACTCCTTTACCGAGGTGCGCGGAACGTCCGCAATCGGGATGAACGAGGACACGCCGTTCGTCGCCGGCGTCGTCGACCTCGGTCCGATTCGACTCTCGGCGCGGGTCGACGACGCGTCGTACGAGGACCTCGAAATCGGGAGCGAGGTCCGGCTCAAAATCGTCGAGATAGACGGCCCGACCGACCAAGACCGGGTCTTCTATCGGTTCACGCCCGTATAGGGCGTCGAGCCTCCCGGTCGTCGGTCGAGGCAACGACGATTGGAGGAACGGTACGCCACCGATTGGGAACGAGTGTGGCGGTGTTCGAAGACGTTTCTGACGGGGATTTCGACTCGGGCCATCCCCCCGCGAGTTCCGCGAGTTCGAACTACGTGCGGTCGACGAAACCGACGACAGCGTCGGCAATCTCCTCGGGGGCGTCTTCCTGAAGATAGTGACCGGCGTCGGAAACCCAGACGTCGGGCTGGCGACTGGCCGTGGGAAGCAGTTCGCGGAGGTCGTCCCGCGCGTGGCGAGTAATCGGGTCGCCGTCAGAAAAGAGGACGAACACCGGTTTCCGCCACTCACTCAGGGTGTCGCGTGCGGCGGTGGTCAGCGCCGAGCCGTCACCGCCCCCGCGACGCGGGACGTGGTCCGGCCACGCGTAGGCTCCCGCCTTCTCGGACTCGCTTCGATAGGGGGCGTCGTACGCGGTCGCCTCGGCGTCCGAGAGACCGCGGTTCGTGCCGTTCCGAACGAGCCGTCCGACGTCGAGTTCGTCGGTCGATTCGACGAACTCGTGAAAGCGGTGCCACTCCGGAGCCATGGTCTGGTCACCCGAGGGGAGGTCGGTGTTCATCGGAACGAGCCGGGCGAAGCGGTCGGGGTGATTCGCCGCGGCGGTCAATCCGAGCGCCCCGCCCCAGTCCTGACAGAGGAGGGTGACGTCGGTGAGGTCGAGCGCTTCGAGAAACCTCACGAGCGCGTCGTAGTGGAGTCGAAAGCTGTACTCGTTGCGTTCGGTGTACTTGTCCGACCGGCCGAAGCCGATGGCGTCCGGGACGACCACCCGCCCGCGGTCCGCGAGACGGTCGACCAGCCCTCGGTACAGATACCCCCACGTCGGCTCGCCGTGGAGACAGAGAAACGTTTCCGGGCCGTCACCAGCGACGTCAACGTAGGCCATCTCGGGCTCGCCGACGGAGACGCGCCGGACGGGGTAGTCGTACCCCTGGAGGTCGTCGAACCGGGCTTCCGGCGTCGAGACGAGCGGCACGTCAGTTCACGCCTCGTTCCTCCTCCTGCCAGTGCTCCTGTCGAAGCTCGAACTTCTGAATCTTCCCCGTCGACGTCTCCGGAAGCGCGTCTCTGAACTCCACGACGGTCGGGCACTTGTAGTGTGCCAGCCGTTCGCGACAGAACTCGATGAGGTTCGCTTCGGTCAGGTCCGACCCCTCGCGCGTGACGACGAGCGCCTTCGGCGTCTCGCCCCACTTCTCGTGCGGAACCGCGATGACCGCGGCGCGCGACACGTCCGGGTGGTCGTAGATGGTGTCCTGCACTTCGATGCTGGAGATGTTCTCGCCGCCGGAGATGATGATGTCTTTCTTCCGGTCGACGATCGTAATCATGCGGTTTTCGTCCATCGTCGCGATGTCGCCGGTGTGGAACCAGCCCTCGACGCGGTCGTTGAACGCCTCGTCGGTGGCTTCGGGCTTGTTCCAGTACCGGTCCAGCACCTGGTTGCCGCGAACGACGACTTCTCCCTTCGTCTGGTCGTCGAGCGGGACGTCTTGGCCGTCTGTATCGACGACCCGAATGTCGGTGTTGAGCGTGGCGAAACCGGGCTTGTTGATGATGCTGTATTTGTCGCCCTTCGCAATCTTGCGTTTCGAGTTGCTGGTCGTGATGATGGGGCCCGTCTCCGTGGCACCGTAGGCGTGGATGATACGCCAGCCGAGTTCGTCTTCCGTTCGTCGAATCGTCTTTTTCGGCGGGGGGCTCGCCGCGGTCTCCACGCGGACGGGGAGGTCGCCGCGCGTGGGCACGTCGGCGTCTTCGTAGTACTCCAACAGCATGTTGAGTACGGTCGGTGCCCCACCGAGAAACGAGACGTCGTGTTCTTCGATTCGTTCGAAGACCGTCGCGGGGTCGAAGTCGCGGAGGATGACGTGCGTCCCGCCGATGCCGGTCAGCCCGTAGATGTGACCCCAGCCGTTGATGTGGAACATCGGCGAGGTCCACAGCATCGTATCGCTGTCTTCGAGTTCCGTGTGGTGGGCGTGGATGAGCGCGTGATAGTGCTGTATCCGGTGTGTGTGAACGACGCCTTTCGGGTCCCCCGTCGTGCCGCTCGTGTAGAGAATCGTCGCGTCGTCGTCCTCGTGGAGGTCCGGGGTCGGGGGCTGTTCGGGCGATGCCTCGTCGAGAACCGTCTCGTAGTCGTGCCACTCGCCTTCGACGCTGTCGGCGTCGTACGCCACCCACTCTTCGACGCTGGTGTCGCCTCCCTCCTTCAGATGTTGGAGTTTCTCGGTGAAGTCGTAATCGGCGATGAGGACGGTCGGCTCGCAGTCGTTGACGAGGTAGTCGTACTCCTCGGGCTGGAGTCGGAAGTTCAACGGGACGTACAGCGCCCCCAACTGCATCGACGCGTAGAGCGTCTCGATGAAGTAGTGCGAATTCGGCGAGAGGAGAGCGACGCGGTCGCCTTTCTCGACGCCCCACTCCCGAAGCGCGTTCGAGAGGCGGTCGATGCGCTCACCGAGTTCGGCGTACGTGAACTCGGTGCCGTTGTCGGCGACCACACCGACCTCGTCCCCGTATAGTTTGACAGCCCGTTCCAAGAAGTCCGTAGTGAGTAGTGGTTTTTGCATATGTCTAGTGCGCACCGATTGCGAGTTCGTACGCGGTCGACGCGGCGTCGAGAGAGCCGTAGCCCGCGGACGTCCGAATTCGTGTGTGCTATCTCTTGTTACGCCTGTAGGTAGTAATTCTACACAATTTAAATTAATCTTCCGGTTGTTGTTACCAGTGTGTCCCATGTGGCGAGCGAAACCGCTCGCCGACGCGGTGGTCTCGCCGGCTGGGTCCGCGATGTGAGCGTCGGTCAGTCTTCGTCGGGAGCGCTGAGTCGGGAGCCGGCAACGAACAGCTCTTCCGGGGGGTGCGGGCGGTTACGCTCGTAGGCGTCGTGGTACTCCATGAGTTGGAACAGGGCCCCGGTCGGGTTCCGAGGCGAGACGAACGCTTCGGACCACTCGTCGCGGCGCTCGTAATCGACGACGGAGAACCCGTTCGCCTCCATCGCTTCGATGACGGCCTCGATGTCCGCGACTTCCAAGGTCACGTGGTGGAGGCCCGGACCATTGACGTCGAGATACTGCGTGAGAAACGAGTCCGCTCCGATCGGTTCAATCAGTTCGATACGAGAGCCGTCCCCGAGTCGGTAGTACGCCCACCGGAACTGGTCGTCGACCGTATCGTCGAGCAGTTTCTGACAGCCGAGCGCTACGAGGACCGGTTCCGCGTCTCGGACCGATTCGACGGCGATGCCCACGTGTTCGACGTGTATCGGTATGTTATGATGCTTCACATGATAGGTAGTCACACGCGTCAGGTAAAATCTCTCCGGTCAGTCGAACGCCCGATATAACTAACGATGTCAGAAAACAGTCGAAGAATACTTACCACTATATTCTAAATTTGAGATAATGGCTTACGAATTGATCGAGTCGCACGACGAGATTCGAGAGCGTGTGCGCGCATTCGGCGAAGAAGCGATTGCACCTGTCGCACGGGAGTACGACCGAACCGCCGAGTACCCGGATGACATCATCGCCGAGGCGGCCGAATCGGGACTCGTCGGGGCGAACGTCCCCTCGGAGTACGGCGGGCTCGACCTCGACCCACTGGAGATGGCGATTTACACAGAGGAACTCTGGCGGGCAGACCCCGGAATCGGACTGGCGATTCAGGCGCGAAGCTTCGGCTCGACGCTCCTGTTGGACCAAGCCGACGAACGGCTGTGCGAAACGTGGCTCCCGCGGATAACCGCCGGCGAAGTCGGGACGTGCATGGCGCTCACCGAACCGGACTACGGCTCGGACATGGCGGGTATTCAAACCCGTGCCGAGCACGACGGCGACGAGTGGACGCTCACCGGGAAGAAAAAGTGGATTACCGGCGCGTCCGTCGCCGACGTCGCAATTATCATCGCTCGGACGACCCGAGACGCCGAGCACCGGGGGCTGACCGCGTTCCTCGTGCCGACGGACCGTGACGGGTTCGAGGCGACGCCCATCACCGGCAAGTTGGGGATTCGTGCGGCGGACGTCGCGGGAATCGAGCTCGACGACGTCCGGATTCCGAAGGAGAACGTCGTCGGAGAAGTCGACCGGGGGTTCTATCACCTGCTCGAATTCTTCGAGACCGAACGCGTCAACGTGGCCGCACAGGCGGTCGGAGTCGCGCAGGCGGCGCTCGATGCGGCGACCGACTACGCGAACTCGCGCACGCAAGGTGAGAAGCCGATCAAGGAGTATCAAGCCATCCAACACAAGGTCGCGGAGATGGGCTCTGCGGTCGAGGCCGCTCGGTCGCTGACGTATCGCGCCGCCTCCGCGGGCGACCGCGGGGACGACGACGCGATGAAGCTCGCGAGCATGGCGAAGCAGTTCGCCAGCGAACGGGCCGCCGAGGTCGCTGACGAAGCCGTTCAGGTACACGGCGGACCGGGATACGTCGAGGACAACCTGGTCGAGAAGTACTACCGTGACGCCCGTATCACGAAGATATACGAGGGGACGAACGAGATACAGAAGAACATTATCGCTCGCGAACTCCTCTGAGGGGAGCGCCACCGTACTCACGGCCGCCCCGCATTCCACCGTTCCACCGTCACGCCGTCGACGAGGACTGTGGGAAGTGGTTTGCTCCGACCGATAGCTTCGCATAGGCTGTTCTCGATGCCTGCATCTTTCCCTGCTGAGCCGTAACTCCGCGAACCGAGTATGTATACAATTTCGTATACAATCGCGGAAACAGATACGTTCGAGCAGAGATATTACAAACTTAATTCCGTAACGGTTCGAGACAGTAACGAACGAACACGATGGTTCATATTGAATGGTTATATACTGTATACAGTACTGTATATCCGATCGGGTCGGGACGCGGAGCCGTCAGTCATGGAGGCAGTCGAAACCCCCGGGTACCAGCGCCTGACGACCGACTGTGCTATCGGATCAGGGCACCGACGAACTCCGCGCCGCCATCGAGCGACAGAGGCAGGGACGCAGAGGGACAACCACGCAGACGACACTACAGGTGTCGGTAGTTGACGATTATCTCTTCGGCCGTTTCCTTTAGCTTTTGTAAGATTGCGTCTCGGTCGTCTCGGTTCTGAAGCGTGGAGGTCAGGGTAGCAACCGAAATCGTCCCTAAAAAGCCCTCGTCGCCCGAAATCGGCCGTGCGGCGGTCCCGACGCCGCGTGCTTGCTCGTCCCAGTCGACGGCGTACCCCTGCTCCCGAATCCGCCGTAGCTCGGATTCTAACTCCGGTCTTTCGGTCAGCGTCTCGTCAGTCATCGCGTGGAGGCCGCGCGATTCGAGTACCTCGTCTCGTCGTTCCGGCCCCATCTCCGCGAGCATGATTTTTCCCGCGGCGTGCGTATGCAGCGGTAACCGTAAGCCGGAGTACGTCCGAATATCGATGGACGAGATGTCGCCGTTGCGGTGGAGCACGACCCACTCACCGGCCTCTTCGATTCCGATGAACGCCGGCTCTCGTATCTCCGAGACGAGCTTTCTCAGCGGGACTTTCGACGCTCGAAAGAGCGGCTCACGGTACTTCAATCGGTTCCCGATGCCGAGGATGCGGTAACTGAGATAGTATTCGCCGCTGTCCTTTCGAGCGTAGCCCGCTTCGGCCAGCGTAGAGAGATACCCATACGCGGTCGGCCGTGTCACGTCGAGCTGTTCGGCTAACTTCGTCGGCCCTATTCCCTCTTCTTGTTCGAGAATCTCTAAGACCTCTAATGCGGTGAGGACTGTCTTGAGAGTTTTCGCGCACATGTATCGCTTCGATACACCGGAGGTACAAAACGTTTGCATATATCTAAAGCGATGACGGTCCCCACGAGAAATTCGACGCGGCTACAGTAGGTGAGCGCCGCGAATCCGGGACGAATCCTCGCGGATGCGAAACCGATACACCAGCGATAGCTGAACTCCTGTTTGTTAATGTTTAACGAAGTGGGTCGCTCCCGACCTCATATATTACAACATTAGAGTTGTAATATTTGATGGGGAGTGTCGGAAAGCCGAACCTCCGGACGCAACTCCGATTGAAGTTTCAGGTTCGTCGATGCACTAGGTGGCCATTCGTTAACATATATTTAACACTCGGTGCCAGATTTGATGGTGTTACCCGGCCTGCCCTCTGGACCTCGGCTTTCACTTATCGCCGACCCGTCGAATCAGTCGGACGGAGAACTGTGAGGTATGTTCGTCTGTCCATACTCATTTCCGCAATCAAATATCATTATTTTGACGAGTAACGGAAATCTTTAGTTGTGTCAAATTATGGTGCTACTTGGTGTCATGAACAATGGCCACAAATAGCAGTGAATGGTTTCGCAAAACGAAGAACCGGCTCGGTATCGCACTCGTACTGTACGTTGCACTCCTGATCTATGCGGTACCGACGGTAGGCGTCCCGATGTTTGAATTGGAGGTGTTCACCGGAATCAATCTCTGGTTCGTGCTGGGGTGGATGTCGATGCCCGGATTGGCAGCGACCGGGCTCGTTTATTCGTTCGTCATCGCAGAGGGTACCGCCGATGTCTAACCACGTCATCCTCGGCGTCACGATACTCTACGTCGCGGGCATGATCGGAATCGGGCTGTACTATCGAGGTCGGGCGGGTGACCAGTCCGGCTTCCTCGTCGCGGGTCGGTCTATCGGTGCGACCGTCGGCGGCGGGGCCCTCGCCGTCACGTATATGAGTACGGCGTCGTTGCTCGGCGTCGTCTCAAACAGCTACATGGTCGGCGTTGGCTGGATGATATTCGCAGGCGTCGGCGTCACACTCGGGTTCCTCGTCGCGATGTTGTACGTTGGGCCGAAACTGCGAGACGTTCGAAGCGAGACGCTACCCGAGTACTTCGGGACGGCGTTCGGCGGTCGGTCGCGGACGCTTTCGTCCGCAATCATCGTCGTGGTGATGGTGGTCTACTTGGTCGCTCAGGTACGGGGCGGTGCCCTCGTCGCCGAGAGCGTGCTCGGCTTTTCGTACACCGAGTCGGTGCTTCTCATCACGGCGGCGTTCGTCCTGTACACGTTCTTCGGCGGGATGTACGCCATCACCGTCACGAGCTTTTTGCAGGCGGTTATTCTGATCGTCGGGGTGACGCTCGTCGCGGCCTTCGGGATCGGTAACGTCGGCGGATGGAGCGTCTTCCTTACCGACATCAGTCAAAACGCCGGCCACTACTTCACGCCGGGCGGCCGAATCGGTATCGGGTTCGGTCTGAGTTTCGGGGCGATGGTGTTCCTCGGGGTTCTGGCGTCGCCGCACGTCATCTTCCGGTTTTTCGCGTCGAAAGACGGGGTCGTCGCGAGACACTCCTCGGCGGTCGCCGCGCTGTTCACTGCCGCTTTCTACTCCATCATTCTCATCCCCCCTGCGCTCGCAATTCTCTTGGTCCCGGGGCTGAACAACCCCGACGCGGCGTACATCGCGCTCGTCCGCGAGGTGTTCGCACAGAACCCCATCATCGTCGGCCTCATTCTCGCCTCTATCCTCTCCGCGGCGATGTCCTCGGCCGACGCGATGCTGATGAACGCGACTTCGTCGCTCGTGTACGACCTGGGGGAACACGTCATCGATATCGAAAACACCGACCACGTGACGTTGTATCTCCGCGTCGTGACGGTCGGCGTCGGGGCAGTTGCCGCGCTAATCACGATTACCGAACCCGGGCTCATCCTGACGGTGATGATTGCGGGGATGAGCCTGTTCGTCGGAGCGTTCACTGCTCCGGTCCTCTTGAGCGCGTCGATGGACCACATCTCCGATTGGACAGCGGCGTCAGCGATGGTCTGCGGCTTCGCCGCAGTCGTCATCTCCCACCCGGTGACGCCCGGGATTCAACTGGCACACGACCCCGCCGCGGGTGTCTTCGGGGCGCTCGTAAGTACCGTCGTGTTCTTGGGCACCCACTACGCCAGTTCCTCGTCGGGAACCCAGGAGGGAACGTCTGCATAGGGGAGTGAACCCGTTCGAGCCGCCTCCGCAGTGCCAACTACCAACGGCGGTTCGAGTCGCCAGCGTCCCGCAGATGCGGTGGGGAACGCCGGGAGTATTATGACCGCTCGTTCGCATCTGTCGGTATGGAGTGTTCTCACGGGTACGTCCGCGTGGATTACGACGACGAGATCGCCACAATCGTCATCGACGGCGAACGGCGTACGAACGCGATTGACCTGCCGCTCGCCGTGGACTTCAGAGAGGCCGTTCGGTGGGTCGAACAGTCCGACGCGCGGGCCGCGGTCGTGCGTGGTGCGGGCGGAACCTACTGTGCCGGCGGTGATTTGACCCAGTCTCCCGAGCAGTTCATCGAAGCGGTAGACACGAGTCTGGACGCGATTGTTCAGATGTACGAGTCGGGAACGCCGTACATCGCGGCTATCGAACGCGTCGCCGTCGGCGGCGGGCTCGAAATTGCAGTCGCCTGCGACCTCCGCGTCGCCGACGCGGACGCGACTCTCAAGCTCCCCGAAGCCTCGCTCGGTATCATCCCGCCGGCCGGGGCCGCCCGCCTGCTCGTCCAGCACGTCGGCCTCAGCCGTGCGCGTGACCTGCTTTTGACCGGCAGATCGATTTCGGGGGCGACGGCCGCCGACTGGGGACTGATTACGCGAACCACCGACGACCCCGAATCGGTGGTCGAAACGGCGCAGTCGCTCGCCCGAACGATTGCCGAACAACCACCGGCGGCGCTCTCGGCGCTGAACAAAGCTATCAACGCGGCGTTCCCGCAACCCATCAGCAGTGCCAAGTGGGACCTGGAACTCGCGAAGCCGCTCATACAGAGCGAAGAGTTCACCGACCGAAAGCGGGGGTTCCTCGACCAGTGAGCCACCCCGGGGGCCGTCGAATTCGACTTCACCCCGAATTGTGACAACTTTCTGTTAGAAAGGTTTTTCCACCCGAGATTCGTCTTGTCTATCTGGATAATCATGACAGATACGGGTTCGGAAGCGGTGTATGCGGAGATCGAACTGAGGGACTGGGACGAGGTTCGTACGCTCCAAGAAGAGCGCCTCCTCGACCAAGTCGAGTACCTCGCGACGGAGTCGGAGTACTACCGCGAACAGTTCGACGAGTGGGGTATCGACCCCGACGATGTCCAGTCGATGGACGATTTCGCGGACATCCCCTTTACCGTGAAAG
Source organism: Haloferax sp. KTX1 (assembly GCF_902410085.1). Taxonomy (NCBI): domain Archaea; kingdom Methanobacteriati; phylum Methanobacteriota; class Halobacteria; order Halobacteriales; family Haloferacaceae; genus Haloferax; species Haloferax sp. KTX1. The sequence goes on from NZ_CABPRH010000003.1 coordinate 144,137, forward strand.
AAGACGAGCGACGGAATCAGGTCGACCCGTCTATCGACCAGCCGCTCGGTCCGCATCAGGCCGCGGACCGCGCCGAGCTGGCGCGGGTCATGTCCTCTTCGGGAACGACCGGCGAGCCGACGTTCTTCGGCCTCACGAGCGATGACTACGACGCGTGGATCGAGATGGCCGCCCGGTCGGTGTACGCGGCGGGGGCTCGACCCGATGACGTATTCCTGCACGCAATCGGCCGAACGATGGTCCCCGGCGGACTCCCGTACGTCGAGGCGTTGCAAGAGATCGGTGCGACCGTCGTTCCCGCGGGAGACGGCTCGACCGAGCGAATCCTCAAAACGGCGGACAAACTCAACGTCGACGGGCTGTTTTCGACCGCGTCGCACTTTCAGTATCTCATCGAGCGCGCCCCGGAAGTGACCGACCGAACGGTCGGAGAACTGCCCGTCACCAAACTCATCGGCGGGGGCGAGCCGGGAATCGCTAACCCGGACGTCAGAAGCCAACTCCACGAGGCGTACGACGCCGACCGCGTCAGCGAGGTCATGGGAATCGGCGATATCGCGGCCGCGCTGTCTGGGGAGTGTACGGTCGAAAACGGGATGCATTTCGTCGGCCAGGAGTACGTGTACCTGGAACTCATCGACGTCGAAACGGGCGAGCCCATCGACCTCGAACCCGGTGCGGAAGGCGAGGTCGTGTACACGCCGCTCGGTCGCGAGGCGACGCCGCTTCTCAGATTCCGCTCCGGCGACTACGCACGCATCATCGATATGGGGTGTGAGTGCGGACGGACGTCCCCGCGGTTCCAGATTATCGGTCGCGCGGACGACATGCTCATCTACAAGGCGCAAAACATCTACCCCGCCGGAATCCGCGAGGTCGTCGGCGAAATCGAGGGAGCGTCGCCGAAGATGAAGGTCGTCCTCCCCCACGAGGGGAAGGTCCAGTTCGACGAGCCGATTCCGATAGAGGTCGCCCGCTCTCCCGACACCGAACGACCCGAGGACGAACTCGTGGACGATATCGCGACCTCGGTCAGAGAGCAACTGAACGTTCGCGTCGACCCGACGGTCCTCCCGAGCGAAGAGATAGAACTCTCGGAGTACAAGACCGACCTCGTCCGCGTCGCAGACGACTGACTTTCGGGACCGCAGGCCCGTCGGAACTCGTCGCTCGCACCCGACACCCGAGAGGCAACGATGGTTCGAAGGCGGGGCGAGACGCCCGCATATTTTATAAGGGTCGATTGATACAGAACAGTACGAATGACGAACCTTCTCGACGGAAACGTGTATATCGTCGCCGGTGGCGGCGGCGACCTCGGCCGCGCCACCGCAGAGGAGCTGGCCGCGAACGGTGCGACAGTCGTCGTCACCGACCTCGGAACGTCGCTCGCGGGCGAGGGCACCGCGGAAGAGCCCGCCGCGACGACCGCCGAAGAGATCGAAGCCGCCGGCGGCGAGGCGATGGTGCACTTCGGCGACATAACCAGTCTGGAGTACACGGAGACCCTCATCGAGGACACCCTCGAAGCGTACGGACGAATCGACGGAGCGATCAACTACGCCGGCATCCTCCGCGACTCGTATCTCACGAACATGACGGGCGAGGAGTGGGACGCCGTGATTCACGTTCATCTGCGTGGCCACTTCTCACTCCTTCGGAACCTCGCTCACCACTGGCGCAACCGCGACGAGGAGACCGCGGGCGGCCTCTCGTCGGAGCGGTCGTTCGTGAGCGTCACGAGTCCGTCGGCGCTCGGGAACGTCGGACAGGCGAACTACGGAGCGGCGAAGGCGGGCATCCTCGGACTCACGCGGACAGCGGCACAGGAACTCGCCACGTCGAACGTCAGAGTGAACGCCCTGTTGCCCATCGCGTACACGCGGATGACCGAAGGTCTCCTCGACGACGAGTCGAAGTCGGCGGAGAAAATCGCGCCGGTCGTCGCCGCGCTGATGAGCGACGACGCGGCCGGTATCACCGGCCGGACGATACGTGCCGTCGGTGACTCCGTCAGCGTCCTCTCGGAGCCCGAAATCGAGCGGACCGCGATAAACGAAAACGGCTGGACGGCCGACCGCCTCACGTCGGTATTTCACGACGAACTGGGGCTCGGTGACTCACGGTAACCGTCGGTTGAAATACCACGTTCGGAGTGGGCTGGAATCGAGCATTTCGTCGGAATATCGACTCGAAATTGGCCTAGCTCCCGGGACTCGGTGGGCCACCCGGATTGTAGATTCTATATAGCATCATGCGATATATCTGTTTGCCGCCCCGTATTCCGCAGATGCTACTCAACCTCATTGTCCAGATGCGACAACGATGCACTAAATATAGTCAATTAGTCAAAATGTATCGCCTACAAGCCGAAACCGAGACGCACAGAATCACCACGGGGCGAGTTCCGCTCTTTCCGCCGGTCGGTCCCCAGTCAGATGCGCCAGTTCAGCGAGTACGAACTGTCGGTCATGGTCTCGTTCGTCTCGGTACCGTTCGTCATGGTCTCGTTCGTGGAGCTCGAAGCCGACCTCGTCTGTTCGGCCGGTGTGCCCGTGCCGGCCGTGACGGTTCCGCTCGTCAGTTCACTCAGCGGGGCCTGAATGGCATAGCTCGGCGTCTCGACCTGAATCGTGCTCTGCGCGTCGACCTGCACGAACTTCAGTTCGAGCGTGTACGTGCCGTCGGATTCGATTTCGGTCGCTTCGACCTGATCGGTCTGCGGATGGAACGCCCATGCCGTCTCGCCGGCGTCGAGTCGGTTGGTCTCGCCTTCGATGGTCCGAACCGTGTAGTCCCGGTTCGTATCGGACCCCGCAAGCGGGTAGTTGCGGTCGAGCCACGACTGGAAGCCTTCGTCGATGGCGTACACGTTCTCGAAGCCGGTCGAGAGCAGCATCGCCGCTCGGAGCGACGACAGGTGGTGCGGACAGTGGCAGTAGGTCACCACGCGGTCCGCCTCGTTCCAGTCGCTCGTGGGGTCGAGGGCACGGCCGTCCGGTGCAGGGCTGAGAACGGACCCGAAGATGTGAGAGACCTCGTATCCGGTCTCGCTGCGGGCGTCGACGAACCGCGCCTCCCCGCGCGCGTACCAGTAGTACGCGTCTTCGATGGGAACGAGCGGAACCTCAACGGTCACGCCTTGAACCTCTCGGGTGAGCGTGTCGTAAGCGCTCGTGTCGATAGACCGCTCTTCCGGTACGGTGTCGAACTCCGGCGGGTAACCGTCCGAGGGCTTGGAGTCGGTCGGCAAGTCATCGCCCTCGCGTGGCCCACGCATCTGGTTTTCCGGCGCGGCCGTGGTCGTCTGCGTCGTCTGCGTGGAGGCGGAGGTGGTCGTCCGGGTTGTGGTCGTCGTCTCGTCCGAAGACCCGCTCGAACAGCCCGCGAGTCCGGCAATCGTCGCTGCACCGGTCAACTGAAGGAACCGTCTGCGGCTCGACTGTCGTTCTGTCATCACCAGCCACTACTAATCATCAGATGTTTATTATATACAGAATAAGGGTCGAGCGTCCTCGATATCTCTGGTGAGCAGTTCGGAGGCTGCGAACCTATCGGACCACTAAATCACCGCTCACGCGGTCTGCTTGAGAAACCGTTGCTCCCAGCGGCGGCGTTTTTCGACCGCGTCGCGGCCCTTGTCAGTCAGCGAGTACTCGTTGGTCCGTCCGTTCTTGCTCCCCTTGTTGACGAGGTCTTTGTCGACGAGCTCGTTCAGGTTCGTGTACACGCGACCCGTGAGCAGGTCACGCCCCTGTGTCTTTTCGAGTTCGGTCTTTATCGTCTGCCCAGACGAGTCGCTCATTCCTCGCACAACGAACAGTAAATCGCGTTGAATCGCGGTTAATTCGTGTACGCACATAGGAGATGCCACGAGCGCACCCTATATGAACTTCGGAGATAGTTGTGACCCTAAAGAGACCCTAGAACGGGTGAAACGGTCGTTTCTCGGATTACACTCACCACAACGGACGTCGACCGTCCGAATAAACACATCACAACGGACGTCGACCGTCCGAATAAACACATCATAAGCCGAACCCGGTTCGGTCTCCCGAAGCGCGGTATCTCGCGGGTTCGGGCGACTGCGCCAGCACGCCGCGACTGCCGACCGCCGGACGCCGAGCGATGACGGCCCTCCTCGGCCGCGGCCAGTCGGGAGCCAACTCGCCGTCGAGCGGTTTCTTACTCATCCCATAGTAAGGAACCCCGCGGCCTACTTTCGGAGTATGTTTGGAACGAGCGGCGTTCGAGGCCCCGTCGGCGAAGGCGTTACGGCGGAACTGACGCTCAGTATCGGCCGTGCCCTCGGTAGCGAGGTCTCCGGGCGCGTCGTCGTCGGCCGCGACGCGCGCGAAAGCGGGACGATGCTCGAACACGCATTCGTCGCCGGACTCATGGAGTGCGGAGCCGACGTAATCCGACTCGGAACCCAACCGACGCCGTCTATCGCACGCGCCGTCGAGTGGTTCGACGCCGATGCCGGTGCCGTCATCACCGCGTCGCACAACCCGCCGACCGACAACGGCGTGAAGCTCTGGGACGCGTCCGGCCGGGCGTTCGGTTCGGACCGGCGCGCCGCCATCGAACGACGCATCGAAGACGAGGACTACGAGTTCGCCGCGTGGGACGGCGTGGGGGCCGAACACCACCGGAGCGTGGAGGACCGCCACCGCGACGCGCTCACATCGAGCGTCGACCTCGCGGACACCTGCTCCGTCGTCGTCGACATCGGAAACGGGACGGGGCGGCTCACGGCGGACGCGCTCTCCGACCTCGGGTGTCCGGTGTCGACGCTCAACGGCCAGCGCGACGGCCGGTTCCCCGCCCGTCCGAGCGAACCGACCGACGAGACGCTCCGGGGGCTCGAAGCCCACGTCGCCGCGACCGACGCGGACCTCGGTATCGCCCACGACGGGGACGCGGACCGGATGATGGCCGTCGACGGCGACGGGAACTTCGTCGACGGCGACACGCTTCTCGCCCTGTTCGGGCGCGAGGCCGCGTCCGAGGGCGACCGAATCGCGGTTCCGGTGAACACGAGCCTCGCCGTCGACGACGCGCTCGCGACCGTCGGTGCGGACGCGGTGCGGACGCGCGTTGGAGACGTGTTCGTCGCCGAGAAGTGCGCCGAACCCGGCGTCGTCTTCGGCGGCGAGCCCTCCGGCGCGTGGATTTGGGCCGACGAGACGCCGTGTCCAGACGGCCCGCTCGCGGCGTGTAAGCTCGTGGAGTTCGTCTCGCGGCGCGGCCCGCTGGCCGACCTCGTAGACGGCATCGACAGCTACCCGCTTCGCCGCGAGAGCGTCGAGACGACCGACAAAGCGGGCGTTCTCGACCGCGTCGAGAGCGCCGTCCGCGAGGAGTACGACGACGTCGACATCGACGACCGCGACGGCCTTCGCGTCGAGACCGACGAGGGGTGGTTCCTCATCCGGGCGAGCGGAACGCAACCGCTCGTTCGGGTCACCGCCGAGGCGCGAACCGAAACGGCGACCGACCGACTGTTCGACGAGGCGCTGACCCTCGTCGAGTCCTGCGCCGACACCGTCCCCGCTTGAATCGGGGAGTCTGCCCTTGTAGGGGTTGGGCTCCGCGCAGCCGTTCGAAAAGAAACAACTTTGACAGTTCTGGGAGAAGGAGAGCCGTGCCCTCCCCACCCACGACGCGGCGACGACTCCTCGCGACCGGCGGAACACTGCTCACAGCGGCGCTTGGCGGTTGTTCACAGGCCCTCTCGGATTCGGAGACCGACTCGCGGCAACTCGTCTTTTCGTTGTTCCCGTTCGATGGCTCGCTCCGCGAACGGTACGTCGTGGACCTGGCCGAGACGCGGCCCTCGTGGGACGAAGACGCGTTCAACACCACACTCGACGGCACGGAGTACACGACGCAGTATCGAACGCCGTTCCTCGCTCGGGGAGACGATACCCCGACCTACGCACGTCGGAACGGGACGTACTACCACCTCGATGCGCTCGTCGTCGGTGAGGAGACTGTCACCCACCCGGTTCTCCGATTGTTCGAAGTCGGCCGCGCTGACAAGCTCGAACACGTCCCGGACCACGTCGCACATTCGTCGCTCCCCGAGGTCGACCAACAGGCGGTACAGGTCGCGTTCTTCGCCGCTCGGGCACGAGGCAACACCGGTGGCGTTCCGAACGGACTGGTCCAACGCGACGGCTACGTGTACCGGGACGACGACGCAGCGGGGGCGAGCGACCTCATCGGCGAACGCGGCGCGTCTCACGTCGAATATCGGGACATTATCTACGAAGTCGAACTCACCCGAGAGACGTTTCACGAAGCGGTCTATCGGGCCGACGTCGACCCCGTCGCCGAGTCTGCGGCCGAAATCGAGACGATTCTGCAGGCGGCGGTCCTCGACGCGCGGGTGACGCGGGGGGAACTCTCGCAGGCGGAGCGCGAGGTTCTCCGGCAAGCGACGGCCGAGCCGTACCGTGAGTCACACCCGTACTCGACCGCCTTCGAATCGCTTCTGAAGAAGCTCGGCCACTGGGTGTATCTCGATGGCAACGTCGAGAAAGACGCTGACGTCGACCCAGACCTCGAACGTCGGTTCCTCCGGTACGATGACCGCTACTTCAGTTACACACTCAGGTTCACCACCGAATGATGCGACCGGAGAGCCCGTTCTCACGGCCGAACACGCAGTGAGTGGCGGCGCAGGGCGTTCAGTCAATCCCACCGAGTAGTGCGCGCTTGAACTTCGGGAGGGCGCATTCGCCTCGTGACCGGGTGACACACCGTAACGCGGCGAAGTTCGATACAGTCAATTTTTGCGATAGTATAAAAAAGCTGAATATGTGAAGGCTGTGACTTTCTCGAATCCATGACGTTCTGTGAAACGAACATAAATGGATACTCAATTCACCCGCCGAAACTTCCTCACCGCCACGGGCGGACTCGCGCTCCTCGGGACTATCGGAACTGGAAACGCCGAAGCCGCGTTCTCGCCGGGCGTCGTCGGAACCGCACCGTACCTCCCCGACAGACTCTACCCGACGATGGGCACCGACGACGACAACCCCACCCTCGTCGTCTACGTCAACTTCCTGTCGGACTCCTCGCAGTACTTCGTCCAGCACAACCTCGAAGACGTCGTCCGCGAGTACGTCCTCACCGGCGACCTCAATCTCGAACTCAGATTCCTCTCGTACAAGCCCGACGACCTCGACGCGTATCTCGTCGGCGACGACGAGGGCGAGGCCCGCGCCGCTCGCGCCGCTCACGGCGTCTGGGACGTCGAACCCGAGAACTTCTGGCAGTTCTTCGAGTTCATGTTCTGGAACTTCACCACGAAGACGTACACCCACGCTCGCCTGGAGTCCTACATGGACCTCGCCGGCGTCCGCAACATCACCAAAATCGCCAACCGAGCCTACGAGGACCGCTACGACAGTCTCGTTCGCTCGGCCACCGACGAGGCCGTCCGCTACGGCATTCCGGACGTGCCGCGCGTCCGACTCCTCCGCGACCACAAACACGGCAACTACTCCGACATCCTCGGCTGGACCCAGACCCGCCTCGACCGCGTCAACGCGGGGTCGGTCAGCACTCACTCGCTGCTGCCCGGAACGAATCACGAGACGCCCGTCCACGTCATCGACTCCGGTAAACCCGGCCCGACCGCGTTCGTCGTCGGCGGCGTCCACGGCGAAGAACCGCAGGGCTACCATGCGGCGGACTACATCAGACACCTCCGCCCGACCGGCGGCAAACTCGTCGTCGTCCCCTACGCGAACATGCCCGCGGTCAAAATCGGCGCGCGGTACACCGAAGACGGCGACCTGAATCGACAGTTCCCTACGGGGGCGAAACCCACGTCCCGGCTCGCCCGGGCGCTCTGGGACGAACTCGTCTCCCACGACCCCGACGTCGTCGTCGACCTCCACAGCTCCAGCGGCATCTACAAGTACGACGGGAAAGTCGGGCAGGCCGTCTTCCCGACCCGGGCGACCCCGATGAACGCGGTGAACGCCTGCGACTACGTCAACGAGCAGTACATCGACCGCTCGGCGTACCCGTCGCACTACGACTTCGACTGCGGCAACTCCCTCGACGGGTCTCGGCCGCTCTTTATCCACAAGGCGTACGGCGACCTGCACCTCCCCGGCTACCTCGTCGAGACGACCCGTAAGGGGACGACCCTCGAAGACGCCGTGACGTGGGAAGTCGCGGTCGCCCGCGACCTGCTGTGGCAGCACGGCGTCTATCACGGGTGAGCACTACGCCGCACCTAATGGCGTTGAACTCGCCGAAAAACGCCGACAACGACCCCTTATCTCGCGTATAATAAGGCCCGTCGTTCGACTACGGCGGGGTATGCAAGCTATCCTACTCGCGGCCGGGCGAGGCACACGCATGCGACCGCTGTCGAACGAAGTTCCCAAACCGATGCTGACCGTGGCCGGACAGCCGATCGTCGGTCACACCGCGGAGGCGGCGGTGAAAGCCGGTGCCGACGAACTCGTCATGGTCGTCGGCTACGGCCAAGAGACGGTGCGCGAGTACTTCGGCTCGTCGTACCGCGGCGTCCCGGTCTCCTACGTCGAACAGGACGAACAGCAGGGGACCGCGGACGCGGTCCGCGCCGCCGAAGAATACATCGACGGCGCGTTCGCCGTCCTCTACGGCGACAACCTCTACGACCCCGAGGGCATCGACAGCCTGTTCGACGCGGCCCCGAGCATCGCGTCGATTCGCGTTCCGAACCCCGGCAACTACGGCGTGTTGAACGTCGCAGACGGCGCGGTGGCGGAAATCGTCGAGAAACCCGACGCCCCCCGAAACGACCTCGTCAACGCCGGTGCGTACGTGTTCCCCGCGGAGGCCCGCGACATGTTGGACGTGCCGCTGAGCGAGCGCGGCGAGCGCGAACTCACCGACGTCCTCGACCGAGTCATCGACCAGTTCAACGTCTCGCCGGTGACGCTCGACCGCTGGATGGACGTGGGCCGGCCGTGGGAACTCCTCGAAGCCAACGAGTGGAAACTCAAGACGTTCGACCGCCGCATCGACGGCGACGTGAGCGACGACGCCACGGTGCAAGGCGACGTGGTCGTCGAAGCGGGCGCGACCGTCAGAGACGGCTCCGTCGTCGAGGGGCCCGCCTACGTCTCGAAGGGAGCGACGGTCGGGCCGAACGCGTACGTCCGCGGCTGCACGTTCGTCGGCCCCGGCGTTCACGTCGGCCACGCCGTCGAGATCAAAAACAGCGTGCTCCTCGCGGAGACGAACGTCGGCCACCTGTCGTACGTCGGCGACAGCGTCGTCGGCCGCCGCGTCAACTTCGGCGCGGGGACGAACGTCGCCAACCTCCGGCACGACGACGAAGACGTCTCCGTGACGGTCAAGGGCGACCGCGTCTCGACCGGCCGCCGAAAGTTCGGCGTGGTCGTCGGCGACGACGTGAAGACCGGCATCAACACGGCGCTCAACGCCGGTGTGACGCTCTCTGAAGGCGCTCAGACGGCCCCCGGTGAGACCGTGACGACCGACCGATAACGCGGCGACAGCGACGAGGCGACCTCCTTCTCGCACCGGTTGCGACGTCTCGGTACAGTCCGAATCTCCCCGCACCGTCGCACGCTCTCGTCAGTCGTCGTCGTGTCGAGGTGAGTCAGCACCGACAGCAGTCCGTGGCGGCGGGGCACGAGCGAGACGACATCGCGAGCGCGAGCCGTCGGTCAGTCGGGGGAGAAGAAGCGGAGACTCAGGAGTCGGTCAGCATCCGAACCGGCGGACACAACACGTCGTTGGGGGTGAGGATGCTGTCGTCGTCCGCGGCGTTCATCCACGTCGTGATGTCGTTGATTCGCAGCTTGACTCTGACCGGAAGCTCGTGGATGCTCGGGTAGCCGGGGAAGAGCTTGCGGTCGAGTTCGTTCCGGTCGTACTGCGCCTCCATGTCGGGCCACGGCGAACTGAACGGGGAGACGCCCGGCACTTTCCGCCGGAGGAACTTCTCGATTTGGTTCTTCCGGAACGAGTCGTGCGGTCTGTCCGGCGGGCGGTGGCGGAAGATGTCGGGGTTGAGTTTCCGCATCGCCGCCATCATCGTGTTCGTGTTGCGCTTTTCCGGCGGCGTCTTCAGGTGCCAGTCGATGAGTTCGGCGTCGGCGGCGACGAACGACTCGATGTAGTTGTCGGACAACTCGAAGTGGAACGGGACCGACGGCTGGTTTTGGATGCCGATGAGTTCGATACTGTCGTAGACGTTGTCGTAGCGGCCCGACCACTTGTCGAGCTGCTCGTCGACGACGTCGTCGATGAACTCCATGCTCGTGTCGAACTCGTCGTAACACTCGGGGAAGACGTGGTCGCACGCCGGGTGGTAGCCGAACTTCGACGACAGCACCTCGGCGGGGTCCGGGTCGGGGTCCAGCCCCTGCAACGGGAACCGATTACCGAACACGTCGACGACGTTCTGGGGGAGGAAGTGTCCGCGGAGGAACGTGTCGAAGAGCAGTCCGTGAAAGACGGTGTCGACGTCCATCTTTTCGTCACAGCCCGCGTGGTGGATGTGGACGGATTCACGCGTTCCGAGGGAGTACTCGATGACGTCCTCGTCGACGTTGATGTAGTCGTCGTCGGGGACGAGGGTTTCGTGGTCAGCGCCGTACTGGTGGGCGATGTTCCGGGCGACTTCGACTTCCGGATGGTCTGGCTGGCCGAGCGTGTAACAGACGTCGATGTCGGGGTGCTGGGCGACGATCGCCCGCGAGTCGTAGCCGCCGCTCAAGAGGACCCCCTGCCTGCCCGGGAAGTTCGTCCGGCGGGCTATCGCCCGTTCGAGGCGCGCCGCGAGTTCGTCGACGTAGTCGAACTCGTCGGGGTCGGCGGGGTCGTAGACGAACCGGGAGAGCGACCCCGACTCGTCGGCGGTGAAGTAGCCGTCGAACGGGATGCAACTGAGTCGGCTGTACACCGTCCGGTCGTCGACGACGACGCCCATGTGGATGTATTCGAGGAGACCGCGGGTGTCGACTTCCAGATCGCGGGCCGCCGAGAGGACGCGTTGCGGGTTCGTACCGAACACCCGCCCGTCGGGCGTGTCGGTGTAGAAACACTGCCACGTTCGGGCGGGGTCCGAGGCGACGATCGCGTCGCCGTCGAGTTCGACGAACACGAGGAACGACCCGTTGAGTTCGCCGAACGCGTCGGGTCCGACCTCGGCGTACCGCTCGAAGGCGTGCTCGGCCGCCGGGGCCGAAACGTCGTCGGGCGAAAACGCCTCGCCCCAGACGATACAGCTCCCTCGTTCGTCTCGATACGTCGACGAGCGTCCGGGAAAGCCGAGCGCGGGGTCGCGGATGGCGACGGTTGCGCGCTCACCGTCGGCGACCCAGTCGAAACTCGAACGAGACGCGAGGTCGTCGAAGGCTCCGTCGTCGTCGAGGACGCCAAACAGTTCTTTGTTCATTGTGGATGGCTGGTTTCCGTGGGGTTACTCGACCGTGACACTCTTGGCGAGGTTTCGAGGCTTGTCTATCTCGCGGTCCAACTCGGTCGCACAGTAGTACGAGAGGAGCTGTAACTGGACGTTCGCAAGGAGGTTCGTACAGACGGGATGCCTGTCGGGGACGTAGAGGTGCTCGTCCGCGGCGTCCATTATCTGGTGGTCCGACGGGCAGATGGCGACGATGGGCGCACCGCGGGTCTTCGCCTCCTTGGCGTTTGTCACCGTCTTGTCGCTGCCGTCGGTACAGACCGCGAAGACGGGAGTTCGGTCGGTGACGAGCGCCAGCGGGCCGTGTTTGAGTTCGCCGGAGGCGAACCCCTCGGCGTGCTCGTAGGTGATCTCCTTGAACTTGAGCGCGCCCTCCTTGGCGACCGAACAGCCGAGTCCGCGGCCGATGAAGAAGTACGCGTTCATGTCGAGGTACTCGCGGGCGAGTCGCTTGGCGTCGCTCGTCTGGAGCACCCGTTCGACGGCGTCGGGGAGGTCGGCCATGTCGGAGACGAGTCGGTCGAGGTTGTCCGCGGGGACGCCGGAATCGACGATATCCGAGAGGTGCTGGCTGAGGAGCGTGAGGACCGCGGCCTGCGACGAGAACGTCTTCGTGGCCGCGACGCCGATTTCGGGGCCGGCGCGGATGTAGACCGGCTCGTCGGCCTCGCGGGCGGCGGTCGACTGCACGACGTTCGTCACCGCGAGCGTCTCGACGCCCTCCTCGTTGACCTGTCGGAGCGCGCTGAGCGTGTCCGCCGTCTCGCCGCTCTGGGTGACCGCGATGAACAGCGTGTTGTCAGTCAGCGACCCCGTGGTCAGGTCGTACTCGCTCGCGCGAATCGCGCGCGCCGGAACGTCACAGCGGTTCAGGAGGCTCGCACCGAACAGCGCGGCGTGGTACGAGGTGCCACATCCGACGAGCTGGACGGAGTCGACCTCCGAGAGGTCGGTCTCGATGTCGAGGTCGATTTCGCCCGACGCCGGGTCGAGACGCCCTTCGAGCGTCTTCTGGAGCGAGGTCGGCTGCGTGTGAATCTCCTTGAGCATGAAGTGGTCGAACTGCCCCTTGCCGGTCTCGTCGGGGTTCCAGTCGACCGTCTCGACTTCGCGCCGCACCGTCACGTCGTCCTCGTCGGTGATGTCGACGCCGTCGGCGCGGACCTCGACCGTGTCGCCGTCTTCGAGGTAGACGACGTTCTTCGTGTGGTCGAGGAACGCGGGCACGTCGCTCGCGAGGAAGTAGCTGTCCTCGTCGACGCCGAGGACGAGCGGCGACCCCTGTCGCGCGGCGTAGATGGAGTCGTTGCCGTCGATGACGACTGCGATGGCGTAGCTCCCTTCGAGCGTGTCGACCGCGTGCTGGAACGCCGCAAGCGGCTCGTTTCCGCGGTCGAGGTAGTAGCTGACGAGGTTCGGAATGACCTCGGTGTCGGTGTCGCTCGTGAACTCGTAGCCCTTCTCTTCGAGGGTGTCCTTGAGCGCCGCGTAGTTCTCGATGATGCCGTTGTGGACCGCGGCGACCTGGTTCGTCCGGTTCGTGTGCGGGTGCGCGTTCTCGTCGGTCGGCGGCCCGTGGGTGCTCCATCGCGTGTGTCCGATACCGAGCGTCGCGCTCGATTCGACCCCGTCGATGGTCTCTTTGAGGTCCGAAACCTGACCCGAGCACTTCCACACGTCCAGTCCCGAGCCGTTTTTCACCGCGATACCGGCGGAGTCGTAGCCGCGGTACTCCAGTTTTTCGAGCCCGGTGACGAGCGGGCTGATGGCCCGTCGTTCACCGACGTGAGCGATGATTCCGCACATGTTAGCGTTCCTCCGCGTGTCGGGAAACACGCGCCGTGCCGGTCGTCGTTGGCTGCGGACGGTTCAGAGCGGACGAGGTGGCGGCGTTCGGCCCCACCCGGTGTTGTTTGCTGTGTGTCATGGGTTGCGAGGTCGACAGCGAGTTGAGCTGCCCCTGGAACCATGATACGAAGAAGCGGCCATTACTATAGACGCGCTAAGGGATGGCTCCGATTTCGAAACCGATACAAAGGCACCGTTGTCGTTCGGTTTCTTCGAAACGACGCGGTGACGGGCGAACGGCGGATTAGGCACCGAACAGTCCGCGGGACGGGCGGTGCCACGCTTTACACGGCCGATAATAATGCCGGTCACGTCCCGGGTGTACTGTATGGTTGACCGAGAGACAGACAGGCGAAGCATTCTCAAACTATCCGGCGTCGCGGCCATCGCCTCGCTGAGCGGTTGTGCGAGTTTCGCTCGGCAGGCGAACACCGGCGGGGAAACCACGACGGCGAGCCAATCGGGGGGACAGACGACCACGGCGCGGCCCGAGACGCAGACGGCGGAGGGCAACGAAACCGACGCGGACTCGTCAGACGAGATGGGTCCCTTGACGGTCTCCGACCCGTCGTTCGACCTTCCGACCGAGTCCCTCCCGTCGTTGCAGACCGACAACCGTTACCCGACTGTCGGGACGGCCGACACGACGGTGACGGTGTACGGGAACTGGAAGTGCCCGTACACCCAGGAGTTCGTCCAGCAGCAGTTCGGCACGCTCATCGAAGACTACGTCGCGACCGGCGACCTCTCCGTCGAGTTCCGGAACGTGGCGTACATGGACGGCGACCCGTACCTCGGGCCGGACGCGCCCCGCGCGAGCGAGGCCGGACTCGCCGTCTGGAACATCGACCCCGAGTCGTTCTGGACGTACTTCGCGTACGTCTTCGCCAACCAGCCGCAGGAGCGCTACGACTGGGCGACCACCGACAACCTCGTCCGAATCGCCGAGGAGGCGGACGTGAACGGCGTCGACCAGATTCAGCGGGCGATTCGGTCGCGCGCGTACGCCCAGAGCGTCCAACTGTCCGCCGACAGCGCGGCCGAACTCGACATCACGACCGTCCCGCGGGTCGTCTCCGACGACGAGGTGACCGCGCCGACGGTCGACTTCGAAGCCACGAGAGAACAGCTGGAACGGGCCGCCGGCGGTTCGACGTTCGGTGAAACGACGACCGAGAGCGACGACTCGTTCGGCGGGAACTCGACGGAAAACGACACGTCGTTCGGTGAGTCCACGACCGAAAACGACACCGCCTTCGGGTCGTCGTCCGGCGGAAACGAGAGTGGCACGGCGAACAACAGTTCGACGACGTTCGGAAGCGACGAAACGACCGAATCGGACAGCGACGACGCGTTCTAGTTCTCCGCGGCGCTGTCTGGGTGGTACTCTTCGGTTGTGGGCCGTCTGCACCGGCCGACTGCGGTGAGAGGTGCAGTTCACACCGTCACACGAGTTATTCTTCCAACATTTATTGTCCGTGCGACAACAGCATCGCTGTGGCCGAGTTCAAACACGTCTCGATCGGTGTTCTCGTCGGCATACTCGCAGGCGGCAGTTACTACGCGGACGGTCAGTGGGACCCGCAACTGCTGTTCTGCCTTATCCTCACGTGGGGAGTCGCCGGTTGGCTACTGGTGCGAAATCGCCGTGCGCTCAGTAATATGCCAGCCCTCCACCAGATTCTGTTTGTCGGGTTGGTGTCTTTCGTACCCCTGTACAGCATTCACCCCGAACTACCGCTGGGAAGCCTTCGGACCGTTCTCGTACTCCACGCGATGGGGCTCACCGCTGCCGGCATCGGATTCGGCGCCGAGATAGGCGCGTCGCCTCGCAGAGAACAGCGTACGACGACGACCAACTCACTCGACGAGTAGGCATCACCGGCCCGTCACGGAACCCATGACTAACCTCAACTACGACGAAGCGGCGGTCGCTCGTGAAGAGGCAAACTACCAGACGGCGACTGCTCGGGCACGTCGGGCGTTTGTCCGCGAGCAGTTGAACCTGAAGTCCGGAGAATCGGTCCTCTCTATCGGCTGCGGCCCCGGGTTCGAACCGTCGGAACTCGCATCACAGACGAACGCATCCCGCGTTCTCGGAGTCGACTCCAACCCGGCGATGCTCGCTGTTTCCCGGGATCGGTGTCCAGACGCTGTCTCACTCCTGCGCGGTGACGCGACGTCCATCCCGGTCGCAGACGGGTCCGTCGAGACGGCCGTGTCGGTACAGGTCTACGAGTACATCGACGATATCGATGCCGCCCTCTCCGAACTCCATCGCGTTCTCGATTCCGATGGGAGAGCGGTGATTTATGCAACCGACTGGGAATCGCTCGTCTGGCGCGTCCGGAACAGCGCGCGTTCGAACCGTGTCCTCTCCGCGTGGAACGAACACTGCTCACACCCACACTTGGGGTCGACCCTCGAACCGAAACTCCGAGCCGCCTCGTTCGACGTGACGGATATCGTTCCCTATACGCTCCTGCTTACGGAACTCGGACAGGATTCGTTTGCATACTATCTGTTGGCGTCTATCCGAGAGTTTGTCACACCTCGGCTCGGAGCGGAAGTCGCGCGTCAGTGGGCCGAAGACGTCCGAACTCGTGACCGGAGGAGTGAGTCGTTTTTCTCTCTCACGCAGTTCTGTTATCTCGTCGAGCCGGTGGACGAGTGACGCAACAGACGGGTCGGTCCGTAAGTCGCCTGCACCGACCACACAACGCAAAAAAACAACGACCGCGAGCAGAGCGGTCAGTTCGCGCCGGGGAGCGAACAGATGGTGACTTCGCCGTTCGCGTAGACGTAGTTGGTCGTCGGCGGACAGACCTCGGTCTTCGACGGGTCGAGGTTCGTGGCCGTGTCCTGTTCGTTCGGGAAGTACGAGGCGCTCTGTGACTGGTACTCCCGGTAGGCCGTTATCCCCTGTGGCACCGGTCTGCCGTCTTCCACCGGTAAGGGTTCGGCCGGATACGCGTCCGTTCGCTCCCACACCGTCCCGTACGGCAGGTCGGTGTAGAGTTCACCGCCCTGTTGGGACGAGCGGGCCGAGCCGTACGTGTCGATGGCGGCGAGTTCCTGTTCGGTGTACGAGAGCCGCTCGTGTTGGTTCGGGAACGCGGGGCTGTCCATCGCGCCGTCGTTCGACATTATCATCACGTTCGGGTAGACGAGCACGAACAAAAGCAGGATGACGCCGACCACCTTGAAGGTGGTCCGGTTGGCGAGGTGTCGGAACCCGAGGACGCCGATGATGGCGAGGAGGGCGTAGAGGTACGCGAACCAGCGACCGGGGACGAAGCTCTCGATGCCGACGAGCGGCAGTCCGAGCACGACGAACAGCATCGCCACGATAGCGCCGACGAACGTGTACGTCGTCTGCGTCGCCCGCGAGCGGTTGAGCACGGTGAGACAGCCGATGAGACCCGCGAAAACGAGCAGGAGGAACCCGGCTTCGGTGACGTACGTCGAGAGCTGCGAGAGGAACGTCTGTCCGGCCGAACCGGCCGCACCGGACGCGCCGGCCGACCCGCCGCTTCCCCCCACGCCTTGGAGGAAGCCGGCGTTGAACAGGTTCACGATGAGGTAGTTGATGACCGTTTCGAGGAAGGTATCACCCTGGTACGGCGTCAGCGACCAGGTGAAGACGATGAGTCCGAGGTTGAACCCGACGAGCCCCGCGAGGTTCACGGGGTTGGACCCGCCGCTGGAAAACGAAAGCGGGTCCGGGTCCTCGGTGAAGAAGTCGAACCGGAGCAGCACCTGCGCGGCGAACCCCGCGAAGAGGACCACCAACATGATGAACGACGACACTTGGTGGGTGAGGATGACGGCGGTGCTGAACAGGACGAGGAGACCGAAGTCGCGCCACCGCTCGCTCGCGTGCGTGATCCGCACGAGGCAGTACAGACACGCGAGGAAAAACAGCAGCCCGAGGCTCGTCGGGATGAGGTGGATGCCCCAGCGGATGACCTGGTCGCCCATCGCGTACAGCGCGCCGGCGGTGAGCGCCCAGCGAAGCGGCACGAGGAGTCGAGCCGTCCCGTAGACCAAAAGCGGCACGAGCGGCATCACGACGCCGACCGAGAGGTACAGCGCGTTCCGAAGCGACAGGCCGAGGAGGTGCGTCGACGCCGCCGCGAGGAGGTGGAAAAGCGGCGACGCGTAGTACTTGACCTCGCTGATTGCCGACAGCGAGTCGGCTTGCAGGATCATCTGGACGAACGTCGTGTGCGACCAGATGTCGATGCCGATGTACCCCGGGGCGGTGTAGAGCGCGGCGAACCGAACGACGAACGAGTACACGATAATCTCCGCGAGGAAGACGCTCGGACGCAGTTCGCTGTCCGGCGCGAGCAGTATCTGTCCAAGGAGGAGCGTGCCGACGACGCCGCCGACGTCCATGAAGAGGACGCTCCGTTCGTCCTGAATGACCGCGAGCACGACCATCCCCGCGAGGCCGAGGAAGACGCCGGCCGAGGTGAGCCGAACGAGCGACGGCGCGAGCGTCGGGAGCCCCTCCGTAGTTCCCCTCCCGCGGGCGGCCGCGAGATAGAGGAGGCAACCGACGCCGAGGATAATCGGGAGCGTCACGATGAAGATCTGCGACGAGAGGAATCGCAGCGGGAACAACGCGAGCGCGAGCACGACTCCGAGACCCGCCGCGAGCACGTCGAGTTCGGCTCGTCGCAATCGGCCGTATATTGATGAGAGCATCGTTATGTATGGTGAGAGTTGAGTTTCGAACTGAGTCCGTCAGATCGTGGTCGGGTCCTTATCGGGGCCGTAAAACACGTCTTGCCAGTCGCGGGTCACGTGGGTTCCCCACTCGATGTCGAGTTCGGGAAGCTCCTGTCCCATCGCGTACTGCACGCTGAGCGCGGGGATGTTGGCACCCGCACCGACCGAAGCGGTGACGGACGGGGAGAGTCGCGGATGGATGTCGACGAGTTTCGGCCTGCCGGCGGCGGTGTATTTGAACCGGAACGTGACGTTGTACTCCAACCCGAAGACCGAACAGAGCTCGCGGGTGTCTCGCAGGAGTTCCGGGTTCTCTTCGACGGTTCCGACGAACGAGGCGTCGTCGCAGGCCTCGTTGTGAGACCGGGAGACGAGAATCGGCGTCTCGTCGTCGCGGACGAGCGCGTCCACGGTGTACTCCTCGCCGGGGAGGAACTCCATCACGATGAGTTCGGGGAACTGGACCGTCTCCTGGAGGACGGGCAGCACGTCGCCCAGCGTCGTGACGGTGCTGTTCGGTTTCTGGTTCAACAGCGCGTTGAACCGGTCCATGTCCGGGTCGAGGACGCGAAAGCAGCGCATGTCGGTGCTCACCGGCGGCTTGAAACAGACGCGGCGGTTGGGGTAGCCGAGCGCGTGCACCGCGTCGAGGAACTCGTCGTACGTGGAGACGCGGTAGAACTCGGGTGCCACCGGGTGGGCCTGCTTGACGAGTTCGTCGTACAGTCGCCCTTTGTCTCTGGCAACCGACAGCGCCTGCGACGAGAGGGCCATCACTTCGATACCCTCGCTCTCGAAGACTGGCTTCGCTTCGGAGAGGGGGCCGACCTCCGCCGCGTTGAGTGGGAGGATTACGTCGGCGTCTTCGCGGCGAGCGACCGCCAGCAGGTCGGAGACGAACGCGTCGGTGTCGGCAGCGGAAACCGTCTCCGCCGTGTCGACGAGGGTGAAGCCGTAGGCGTCCGGGTCCGTGTCGACGCCGACGATGTGCGCGTCGAACGCGTCGGCCCGGCGAATCGCCTTGATGATACCCGAAGCGCCGACGGCACCGGCGCCGGTCACCAGCACGGTCACATCACCGTCTCGGCTCGACGGTCGGACTGTATCCAGCAGTGTCATCGAGACGAGACAGACACCAAGGGCCCCTTATTATATAGCAGATAAAGGCGTGAAGCGCCGAAAATCGACGTGTCGTTCGGAGTCGACGCGGTCGGCGAACGGGCGTGAAACGCGCGTTCGAAAAACTATTCCTCGGTCGCCAGCACCCGCTCGACGATGACGTCCGTCGCGTCGACGTTCTCTTCGAGAAGTCGCCGTCGGCGCGCCTCCCAATCGGCGTCGGTCGACCGGAGGATGTCGACCGCCTGATTCGCGGCGCGTTCGTTCCGCCGCTCGCCGTGATAGCCGAACAGCAGGTCGAAGGAGGCGAGGTCGCGCATGAGTCCGGGGTTCGCGCTGTGGACGTAGACGGTCGGCGTCCCGAGGACGGCGCTTTCCGAGGCCATCGTCCCGCTCTCGCCGACGAAGAGGTCGGCGTACGCGAGCACGTGGTGGATGAGATGCGGGTCGACGGTGATGGCGTAGTCCGCCAACGCGGGCGGGAGGGAATCGCCCTCCGCGGAGATGAGGACGGTCGCGCCCGCGTCTTCGAGGCGACTGACGAGGCCGGTGAGTCCGTCGAGACCCTCGTCGCCGACGTCGTGTGCCGCGCCCCAACTGACCAGACGGACGACCGCGTACGTGTCGTCGGCGTCGACCGGGAGGCCGTCGAGCGCCGCCGGGTCGGGGTCGAACCGGTCGGGATGGAGGTACGCCAGTTCGTGGTAACTCGGGTATCGGTAGTGGTTCGACCCGGCGTCGTCGCGGTAGCATTTCGGCGTCGCCACCTCGTCGGCGAAGGGGAACGTCAGCGCGTTCGAGAGTGTCGCGTGCTCCGTGTCGGTGAAGACGACGCAGTCGGCACCGACGAGCGTCGCGACGTGTGCGGCCTCGAACCCCCCGATGGAGGCGACGACGTCCGGGTCGATGTCCCTCGCGGCGCGGAAGAGCCGATACTCGATGCCGAGGGTCGACAGCGCGACGCCGGCCAGCGAGTCGCCGCGGGAGCCAACCACCTCGTAGTCGATTTCGTACTCGTCGAGGAGGTCCAAGGCGACGTCCTTGTCGAGGGCGCGGACGTGCACCTCGTGGCCGCGGGCCTCGAACTCGTCGATGGCGTGTTTGAAGAAGTGGACGTGCGCGGGGTGCTGAATCGTGATGAGGATGTCCATCGTCGGTGTCTCAGAGCTGCGCGTAGTGGAAGCCGCGCTCGTCGGCCTCGTCGGCGTCGAACGCGTCGGCCACGTCTATCATGACGGGGTCGGACCCGAGGCCGGCGGCCATCTCGCCGAGGTCGTAGTCGGTGAACTCCTCGTGGCCGGTCGCCACGACGACGCCGTCGTACGCCTCGAAGTCGACCGACTCGACCACGTCGATGCCGAAGACCTCCCGAGACTCGTCGGGGTCGGCGTGGGGGTCGTAGCCCACGCAGTCGACGTGGAACTCGTCGAGTTTCTCTATCATCGTGCTCACGTCCGAGCTCCGGATGTCGCCGACGCCCGGCTTGTAGGCGAGTCCGAGGACGAGCAGCCGCGTGTCCTGGAGGACGCGGCCCGACTCGTTGATGGTCTTGACCGCCTTGCGGGCGGCGTGAACCGGGACGTACTCGTTGATTTCGCGCGCCTGCAACACGAGCTTCGGCGAGAAGCCCTCGCGCTTGGAGCGGTAGGTGAGGTAGAACGGGTCGACGGGGATGCAGTGGCCGCCGACGAAGCCCGGGGAGTAGCCGTCGTGGAAGTTCCACTTCGTCCCCGCGGCTTCGAGGACGTCCTTCGTCGTCAGGCCCATGTGGTCGCACGCGATGGCCAGCTCGTTGACGAGCGCGATGTTCATGTCGCGCTGGACGTTCTCGATGACCTTCGACGCCTCCGCCGTCTCGATGTCGGGCGCGCGGTGGATGCCGGCGTCGACGATGCTCCCGTAGAGGTCCGCGAGGCGCTCGCGGACCGCCTCGGAGTTGGCACCGACCACCTTGACCACGTCCTTGACGCTCCGGCCAGTGTCGCCGGGCGACGCGCGCTCCGGCGAGTAGCCCACGAACACGTCCTCGCCCACGTCGAACCCGGACTCGGCTTCGAGCGCGGGCACGAGGACGGACTCGGTCGCGCCGGGGTAGACGGTGGATTCGAGGACGACGGTCGTCCCCGGGGAGACGTGCCGGCCGATGGTCTCGGCCGCCGACTCGACGAACCGGAGGTCGGGGTTCTCCATGCTGTCGACCGGCGTGGGGACCGTCACGATGACGAAGTCCGCGTCCGAGATGTGCGTCGGGTCCGTCGTGAACAGCACGTCGGAGGCGGCGACGCCCTCGTCGGTCACGTCCCCGGTCGGGTCCGTCCCCGCCGAGAGCGTCGAGACCTTGTCGGGGTCGACGTCGTAGCCGATGACCGACTTCCCGGCGCGGTCGAACTCGATGGCCAACGGCAGGCCGACGTAGCCGAGGCCGACGACGCAGACGGTGTCAGTCATGGAGTCCGATTCCCTCGTAATCGACGCGTTCGTGGTCGCGGTACTCCGTGGCGGCCTGCCGCCCGTCGACGAAGACGACCGGGCGGTCGTCGTCGGCGAAGGCGGGAACGTCGAGATGTTCGAACGACTCGTGGGCCGTCACGAGCACGATGGCGTCCGGAGACAGGTCGTCGTTCGTGACGCCGCGGATGATGGTCGCGCCCGCGTCCTCGAAGACGTCGGTGTCGTCGAGGATGGGGTCGGTGGCGACCACGTCGGCACCGGCGGCGTCGAGGTGTTCGATGACGGGGAGCGCCGGCGTCTTTCGAATCTCCTTGACGCCCGCTCGGTACGTGAGGCCGAGGACGAGAACGGTCGCGTCTTCGGGGGCGACGCCCCGTGCGTCCAGTCGGTCGAGCGCCGTCTGCGCGGTGACGTGCGGCATCTCGTCGTTGACGGCGCGAGCGGTCTCCATGAGCGGCGACCCCGTCTCGAACTCGTTGATGAGGAACTGCGGGTAGTACGGGATACAGTGGCCGCCGACGCCCGCGCCGGGCGTGTGAATCTCGCAGAACGGTTGGGTGTTGGCCACGTCGATGGCCTCGGTCACGTCGACTTCGAACTCGTCGGCGTGGGTCGCCAGCTCGTTGGCGAGCGCGATGTTCACGTCGCGGTAGACGCCCTCGAACACCTTGACCGCCTCCGCGGTCGTCGTGTCCGAGACGGTGATGACCTCGTTCGACGATATCTGGTCGTAGATGAGCGACGCGGCGCGGGCGCTCTCGTCGTCGGCCCCGCCGACGACCTTCGGGTAGGCCCCGCGGATGTCCCTCAGCGCCCGGCCGGAGGAGGTCCGCTCCGGGCAGAACGCGAGCCCGAACTCGCCGAGCGAGAGGCCGCTTTCGGATTCGAGAAGCGGGAGGAGCGCGTCTCGGCAGGTGCGCGGCGGGAGCGTCGATTCGAAGACGACGAGGTCGCCCTCGTCGAGGCCCTTGCCGATGTCGCCCGCGACCGCCTCGATGACCGAGAGGTCCGGGCGACCCCCGTCGTCGACGAGCGTCGGGACGATGACCACGTGCACGCTCGCCTCGGCCGCGACTTCCCGCGGTTCCGTGTTCGCGACGAGCGCGCCGTCTTCGACCAGTTCCTCGACCAGTTCGTCGAGCCCGGGTTCGCCGACGATGTGGTTGCGGCCGGCGTTTATCTCGCGGACGACCTCGGTGTCGATGTCCGCGCCGGTGACGTTGCCGGTGGTCTCGGCGTAGACGGACGCGAGCGGGAGGCCCATCTTGCCGAGGCCGTAGACGCCGACGGGCACGTCGCCGGAGGTGAACGCGTCTCGCTGTTCGTCTTCGGGACGGGCGGAGCCGTAGATGGTCGTGACTGAAGATTGCGTGCTCATATCGAGTTCGCTCCCTGTAGCTTCGCCGGGAGTGGGCGGTGTTCGGCGGGCGTTCCGACCGCGAGCGTCTCTGCGGGGACGTCCTCGGTGACGGTCGCGCCGGCGGCGACGAACGCGTCCTCGCCGACGGTCACGTCGGGGAGAATCGTCGCGTTCCCGCCGACCGAGACGCCGTCTTCGAGCGTCGGGCCGGTCATCTCGACGTCCTGCCGGACGGGGTACGGGTCGTTGGTGAGCACCGCGCCCGGTCCGACGAACACGTCGTCGCCGATGTGCGTGTGGGTCGGAACGTAGACGCGGGTCTGGAGGCTCACGTTGGACCCGATGGTGGAGGTGCCGTCGACGACGGTGTTGGTCCCGACGACGACGTTGTCGCCGATTCGGGTGTCCTCTCGGACGAGCGCGTCGTGGCCGGTGACGAAGCCGTCGCCGATAGTCACGTCGCTGTAGACGATGGTCCCCGAGCGGATTCGGGCGTCGTCGCCGACGATCGTCTGCCGGGAGTCGTCGCCGGCGGGGTACCCGAGGGTGACGTCGTCGTCTATCTCGCAGTTGGTGCCCGTGACGTACAAGTTCATGCCTGTGCCGAATCGCCAGACGTTTCGTCCTCTTCGGGGAGCGACCCGCCGCTTTCCGACCGGAGCGTGGTTACGAGCACGAACAGTGCGACGAGCGCCGCGAGGAGTTTGGTTTTGGTGCGCATTGTTGGTCACGCCGCGGGCCGTCGTGGCCCGCGATTCGAAACGGAGGTCACGCGAAGCGGCCATTATTATCGGGACGGTAAGCCCGTAGACGGCCGTAGACGGGCGAACGCGGGTCGGCCCCACCGTGCGAACCCTCACCAATCGAAGCCGAGATTCCTCGGTTTTTCGGAGCATCACCCCGGAACGCTGCCGTCGGCGCGTTCGGCCATTCGCCCTTACCAGACCGCTAAGCCGCTCTTTCGCCCAATTTCGAGCGTGAACGGTCGCGGCCATTTTTCAACACGGACGGTCAAGGCGCGGGTGATGAAGTCGTCTACCCGTCACTGGACACTCGACTTACTCCTCGTCGTCGCGGGCGCGATCGCCGCGCTCGCGGCGGTCATGCTCGGTCTCTCCGGGTCGATCGTCCGGAGCCTGTTCGTCGTGCCGCTCATCGTTCTGTACCCGGGATACGCGGTCCTCGCCGCCGTGTTCCCGGAGCGGCGGTCGGACGTCGAGTCCGACACCATGAGCGACGAGTCGGCGCTCACCCGACCGACGCGACACACCGCCGGACTGCTCTACTCCGTTCGGCTGGCCCTCTCGTCGGCGTTGAGCCTCGCGCTCGTCGCCGCGGTCGCGCTCGTCGCCAACGTCGCCGGGCGGGGGTTCGACGCGACCCTCGTCGCGCTCGGCGTGTTCGGCGTGACGATACTGTTCACCGCCGTCGCCGTCGTCCGGCGCATGCTCCTCCCCTCGGACGCGCGGGCCGGTGCCCCGGCGCTGAGTACCGTTCTCGGGAGCGTGGCGTCGACCACCGGAGCGGTCACGTCCCCGCTTTCGTCCGAGTCGCGGAGTTCGCCAGTCTCGCTCGCCGTCAACCTCCTCGTCGTCGTGAGCGTCGTCGCGTTCCTCAGCAGCGTCGGGTTCGCGATGGTCGAGACGCAGACGCCCGAGTCGGACTTCACCGAGGCGTACCTCGTGACCCAGAACGAATCGGGGTACGCGGCCAGCGGCTACCCCCAGCAACTCAGTCGCGGAGAGCAGGTCCCGGTGACGCTGGCGCTGGAGAACCACGAGCGCGAACCGACGACGTACACGGTCGTCACGAAGCTCCAACGGCTCGACAGAACGGCGAACGGGACGCGGGTGACCGAGGAACGCGAACTCGACCGAACGCGGCAGTCGGTCGAGGACAACCAGACCGCCTACGTCCAACAGGACGTGCGACCGACGATGTCCGGTGAATCGCTGCGACTCGTCTACCACGTCTACAGAGGCGACGCCCCCGACGATGCGAACCGCGAGAACGCGTATCGGACCGTCCAACTGGTCGTTTCGGTCGGCGGTGGTGAAGACGGCACCGCGCAACTCAGCCGGCCCGATTCGACCGGAGGGGCGAGCGCCTGATGTGGCCGTGGGAGCATCTCGTCTTCGGCTACGTGCTGTTTTCCCTCGTGAACCGCGCCGCGTGGGACCCGCCGATCAGCGACGAGGCCGGCGTGGCCGTCGCGCTGATGACGCAGGTCCCGGACCTCGTCGACAAGCCGCTTTCGTGGTCGTTCGGCGTCGTCACGACGGGGTACGGCCCGGCGCACTCGGTCCTCGTCGGCGCACCGCTCGTCGCGCTGCTCGCGGGGGCGCTGTGGACGCGGAACAGGGCGAAACTCGCGGTCGCCGCGGTCGTCGGCTACGGGTCGCACCTCGTCGGCGACCTGCTCGCCCTCCGGGCGAACGGGCCGAACGCCGGGCGGTTGCTCTGGCCGCTCGCGCCGCGGGAACCCTACTCGAACGACCTCGGCTTCGTCCAGCGGTTCTCTGAGTACTTCCAGACGTTCCTCTATCAGGCGATGCGCCCCGAGAACACGGAGCTCGTCGTCGGCTACGTGGCCGTCTTCGGAGCGGTCGTCCTGCTGTGGGTGCTCGACGGGACGCCGGGGGTTCGGTGGGTTCGCCGCGCCGCCGACCGCGGACTCTGAGCGGGCCGCTCCGTCACTGGTCCGGGGCGCAGATAATTTTAGAAACAACACCATAATTTAATTGATTGTCTGACATTCACCCACAGAGAAGACATTCAGTTTGAATAATACGAAAAACGTTGAAAATACTCAATAGACAGAAGCAGAGACACTCTCGCGATGCGGAATCAAAGCGCAGAAGAGCGCAAAAGGACGGTATCTCGAAGGAACGTATTGAAGGGAATCGGCGGAGCGGCCGCGGCCGTCTCGTTCGCCGGGACGGCGTCGGCCGACGACGATTGGTACAACGTCGTCGACGAGGGCGCGGACCCGACGGGGCAGGAGTCTATCAATCCGATATTGGACGATATTCGGTGCGACGACGGGACGGTGCTGTATTTTCCGGAGGGCGAGTATCTCATGGACGACGTCTTCCGGCACGTCGATTTTCGGGGGTTCGAACTGCGAGGGGATAACGCGACTATCGTCCCGGCCGCCGACTACGACGGCAAGTGGCTGTTCAAGTTAGGAACGTTCGACCAACCGGGGGAGGACCTCGTCGTCGAGGGCTTCGAGTTCGACTTCACGGCCGACAACACCGGACTTCGCGTCGTCCAAGCGCAGGTCAGAGACGACCTTCTCGCGCGGGACCTCTCCGTCGTCGGGCAGCACGACAGCGGGAAGTACGGTCCGTTCGCGTTCGACGTCACCGACTCGTCGGGTATCGGGACCATCCAGAACATCAGGATCCCCGACGGCGGCGAGTTCTCGGACAACACCCCGGGCGACATCGACGTGGGGCCGACGGGCATCATCGTCTCGCCGTACCACAACGGGAAGCTCTGGGTGCGCGACTGCGAGGTCTGTGCGTGGCCAGACAACGGTCTCTACTGTTCGACCGAGGGCGGCCGCGTCGTCGTCGACGGCGGCGTGTTCAAGAACAGCAACATCGCCAACATTCGGCTCTCGGGCGATTACAGCTCGATTCACGGCGCGACCGTCATCGTCGACGAGCGCCGGGACAACGACACGAACCAGCGGGGCATCCGACTCGACGGCGGCGCGTACAACTGGATAGACGACACCGTCGTCCGAATCGACGAGCCGAACGGACGGGCCATCAGCGTCCAGAACGACGTCGAATGGGCGCGGATTCAGAACGCCAGCGTCATCGTCAACGGGAGCGTGCCGACGAAGGCCGTCACCGTCTCGTCGGGCGCGGGGAAAGTCGACATTCTCAACACCGACATCGAGTTCAACACCAGCGGCCACGCGCTCGTCGTCAACGGGCCGAGCGGCGCCGACGCCGACCCGGTGTACGTCCTCAAGTCGAACGTCGGGGGCTCCGGCGACGGCTCGACCGGCCGACACGCGGTTCGACTCGAACGGGGGAACTGCACGCTCGACCGCTTCGACGTCGAACAGACCGGCGGCGACTACCGCCGCGCGGTCAAGGTGCTCGGCGACGGTAGCACGTTCATCTGGGGCGACTACGACACGGGTCACATCCCGCTCGTCAACGACGCCGACGGAACGACGTTCCACGGCGTCACCTCGCAGTCACACGACGGCTACGAGGGGATGAAGGTCATCGACGGGTCGAGTGGCGTCGAAGTCACCGACTCGGCGATTCACAACGGCGTCTGGGAGTACGGCGACGTCGACGTCACGTACGACGGGAACTGGTTCTGAGCCGCGCCGGTCGGCACCCGCGTCGACTCCGCGACGCTCCGCACCCGGCCGGGGTTACTGCGACAGCGTCGCTTCGATGAGTCGGGAGATGGCTCGGCGAATCCGCTGTGAGACGCCCGACTTGGAGATGCCGAGGATGGTCGCCAACTCGCCCTGCGAGGACCGCCGCGGAACCTCGAAATAGCCGTTCTCGTGGGCGACGAGGAGCGCCTTGCGCTGTCCGGGGAGGAGTGCCGTCTCGGAGCCGACGTCGGTGTCGCGGGCGACGTGGAGGCGCTTGACGCGAAACGAGATATCGTTGTCGTGGTAGTGTTCTTGCACCCGGTGAAGCGTCGAGTGAGCGGGGAGGTGCATCTGGATGTACCACTTGCTGTTTTCGTGACGGACGGAGATGACCCGGACGCCCATCTCCGTCGAGGACGGGGGTATCAGTTGGACGCCGCTGCCGAAGAGGACGCGAAACCGGCGGTCGGAGCCGACGGAACCGAGGAAGTCCGCCTCTATCACGGTCGGGTCGACGACGAGAGACGCCGCGACCGAATCGACGGCACCCTGTTCGACGACGACGAACGCGCAGTCCCAGCCGAGCCCCTCGGTCGGTTGGAATTCGAGTTCGACCGGCCCCTGATGTCCCGCGACGAACGACGAGAGAATCAGTCTCGGGTCGTCGAGAGTAATCTCCAGATAGATCGGTCGAGCGTCGTCTCCACTACGGTCCTCGTGCATCGCCTGTTGTTCGGCAATCGGTACGGGTTATTATGCAGGTGGTAAGCGCCCGTGGCCGCGTCTCGGCGGCTCCGCTCCCGTACCTGTCGGCGGGCTGTGAACAACTACGATGCCCATAATAACGACGCCGAGACGCCCACGGTTCGATAGGACTCCAATGTACAAAGACAACTCAATCGCCGTCGTCGTGCCGGCCTACAACGAAGCGGGCTACGTCGGGGAGGTAATCGACACGCTCCCCTCGTTCGTCGACGTGGCCTACGTCGTCGACGACGGGTCGACGGACGGGACGTGGGACGAAATCGTGACGCACGCCGACGCGTTCAACGAGGACCACACCCCCGAAGCGTCGGCGTACGACGACGTGGTCGTCCCGATTCAACACGACGAGAACCGCGGGGTCGGCGGCGCGCTCAAGACCGGCTACCTCCGCGCGCTCGAAGACGAAGTCGACATCACGGCCGTCCTCGGCGGCGACGGGCAGATGAACCCCAACGAGCTGGCGAAGTATCTCGACCCCATCGCGGAGGGCGACGCGGACTACGCGAAGGGCAACCGATTCATGGAGCAGGCGGACCTCGACGCCATGCCGGGGTATCGCCTCGTCGGTAACTCCATCCTGTCGTACCTGACGAAGTTCGCCAGCGGCTACTGGAAGACGATGGACCCGCAGAACGGCTACACCGCGATTTCCCGCGAGGCGTTGAAGCAGGCCGACATCGAGAACATGTACGAGTACTACGGCTACTGCAACGACCTGCTCGTCAAACTCAACGCCGAGAACCTCCGCGTCGCGGACATCGCCTGCTCCGCGGAGTACCTCTACGACGACGACTGGAAGAGCCACATCGACTACGGCGAGTACGTCCCGCGCGTCTCGGGCATGCTCCTCCGGAACTACTTCTGGCGGCTGAAAAACAAGTACATGCTCCGCGACTTCCACCCGCTCGCGGCGTTCTACTACCTCGGAACCGCTATCGCGGGCGTCGCGGCCATCGGTCTCATCGGCTCGGGGCTGGCGCGCAACGGCGACGGCGACGACGACGGCGACGCGCCCGGCCTCGGGAGTTGGGCGATCGGTCTCCTCTTCGGCATCACGTTTCTGCTGTTCGGCACGGTCCTCGACCACAACGACAACGAAGCGCTCGAAATTCGGGTCGACGACGACACCTACGACACCGAGATTCCGAGCGAATAAGCGGGTCGACGCGGGAACCGGAGGCCGACGAGATTCCCGGGACAAACTTAAAGGCTGAACATGTGAAGCCGAGGACGTTCGGTGAGATACAACGTTCTCGGTTGTATGAGATTCACGAAATCTGACGATACCGACGCGAATGACTCCCGTGGTCCGAAGTTCACGCGGCGCTCGTATCTCCTCGGAGCCGTCGGAACCCTCGCGGCCGGAAGCTACCTGTCACACCCCGTCAACAGCGTCAAGGCGAACGCGATGAGCGTCGACGTCCCGCAGGCGTATCTCGACCGGTTCTCGAACGTCGTCAACGTCGTCGACGCGGGGGCCGACCCGAAGGGCACAGAACCCATCGACGACGTGCTCTCGCGGAACGTGGCGGACGACACGCTCCTCGTCTTCCCGCCGGGGCGGTACCTGATGAACAGGCAACTCCGGAAGACGTCGTTCGACAACCTCGGGTTCTACGGGCCGGACGCGACGCTCACCCACGGCCGAATCGACGCCATCGACAACAACGTCGTCACCGAAGGGGAGTTCACCGGCGCGGCCCGGTTCTTCCGTCTCGGCGTCATCTACGCCCCCGGGACGGACCTGCTCTTCGAGGGGTTCACGTTCGACTTCACCGCCCGGCAGACCGGGATTCGGGCGATAGAGGCCTACGTCACCGACGGCCTCGAAGTCCGCGACATCACCGTCGCGGGCGAACACGACACCGGCACCTTCGGGCCGGCGCTGTTCAGCGTGACGACGGCCAACGGAACCGGCACCGTCGAGCGGTTCAGCGCGCCCGACGGCGCGGCCTTCACCGAAGACACCATCGGCGACATCAACCTCGGACCCACCGGGATGCTCATCGACCCGAACAGCGCGGGGACGCTCCGCATCGTCGACTGTGAACTCGGTCGATTCCCGGACAACGGCCTGTACGTCTCGGGCGCGAAGGGCGTCGTCCACGTCGAGGGCGGGACGTACAAGAACAGCACCGTCTCCTCGATTCGGCTCAAGGGGTACGGCAGCAGCGTCCGCGACGCGACGGTCATCATCGACGACCTCGTTCCCGGCATCAGCCAGCGCGGAATCCGCCTCGACGACGGGGCCGACCTCCGCATCGAGAACACGAGGATCGAAGTCACCGGCTCCGCGGAGAACGCGATTCGCGTCCTCGACAACGCACAGACCGCGGTCATCGAGAACTGTCGCATCGTCCTCTACGACGACGAGGGCTGTGCGCGCGGCATTCAGGTGACTCCCGGCGCGGGCCGCGTCGAGGTCCTCGACACGACAATCGACATCCAGGGGTCGAACTTCGCGATCTACCTGCAGGGCGAAAACGCCCCGGAGGACCCGATGACGCTCGTCAAGAACGTCACCATCACCGGTTCGGCACCGGGCGACGGCCAGCGCGAGGCGATTCGCGTCGAGCGCGCGAACGCCCGGTTCGAGAACCTGACCGTCCACCAACCCGGCGAGAGCTACCGGCGCTGCGCCGAAATCCTCGCGGACGACGCCCTGTTCGTCGGCGGGACCTACGAGTCGACGCACCACCCCTTCATCAACAAGGGCAACCGGACGCGCTTCGACGAGATCACCGCGCGGTCCCTCGGCGGCCGACAGGCCCTGAAGCTGTACTCGCAGGGGACCGACGTGGTCGTGACGGACTCGGTGCTCCACGGCGGCTACATCGACGGCGGCGCGGAGGGCTTCGTCGTCGACAACACCGAGCTGCCGCCCGTCTGAGACGAGCGGGGGCTTACCGACCCGATAATCATGGGGGTCGGTACGAAACGGAGGGTAACGCATGGACCACGACCGACTGGCCGACAAGGACCTCCTCGTCGTCTCACACGGCTACAAACACTTCGTCAAGTCGCAGGTTGACGTCCTCGCGGCGTACTTCAACTCCGTCACCGTCTGCGTCAGGTACAACTGGTTCGCCGACGCGGCGTCTCGCCTCCCCGTGAGCGGCGGCGAAGGGTTCGGAAAAGACGCGAAAATCGCCCAGACGAACGTCCCCGAGAACGTTCGCGTCGTCGAGACACCGCTTTTCTATCTCCCGGTCGACGTCCAGCGCGAACACCTCCTCGGACAGCAGCACGTCCGGAAGGTCAAGAAGAAACTGGCCGACCACCCCGTCTCGTTCGACCTGATTCACTGCCACATGACGTGGACCTCGGGCTACGTGGGCGCGCGCCTGAAAGAGGACCTCGGAATTCCGTACGTCCTCACCGTCCACGCCAACCGCAACTGGTTCGAAACACAGCTCGACTCCGACAACGACCGCCTGAAGCGGGCGTGGACCGACGCCGACCGACTCGTCCGCGTCAACCGCCGCGACCGCTCGAAACTGGACCCGTACAACGACGACGTGGTCCACGTGCCGAACGGTTACAACACGGACGTGTTCGAGCGTCTGTCCACCGCCGCGGCCCGCGAGCGACTCGGCATCGACGACGACACGCCCGTCGTGTTCGCGCTCGGGACGCTGAAACCCCGGAAGGGCTTCCAGCACCTGCTGCGGGCGATGACGCGGGTCCACGAGACCGACCCCGACGCGCGGCTCGTCATCGGCGGACAGGGCGGCATGCGCGACGAACTCGAATCGCTCGCCGGGGAACTCGGCATCGACGACCGGACCGACCTGCTCGGCTACGTGGAATCGGAGACGCTCAACGACTGGATGAACGCGGCCGACGTGTTCGTCCTGCCGAGTTACAGCGAGAGTTTCGGCGTCGTCCAACTGGAGGCGATGGCCTGCGGGACGCCCGTCGTCGCCACCAAAAACGGCGGGAGCGAAGAGGTCGTCACGAGCGACGACTACGGCCTCCTCGTCGAGGGACCGGAGTCGCACGACGAACTCGCCGACGCCGTCGTCGACGCGCTCCACGAGCGGTGGGACGCGGACGCGATTCAGGCGTACGCGAACGAGTTCACGTGGGAGAACGTCTGCGAGGAAATCGCCGACCTCTACGTCGAGATCCTCGACGAAACGACGGAATCCGAGCGACAGCCCGCCACGACCGCGTAGTGAGTTCTCCGGCGCGACACGAGCGCCGCGCTATCTCGGTTCTGATCGGCAGACGGTCCACATAGCACGCGGTCCCGACAGTCGGCGTCAAAAAAGCGAGACGACTCGTCAGAGCGCGCTTCGACCGACGAGCGCCGCGATTCCCACGAACAGGACCGAGTGGAACCACGCCGACCCGCCGAGCGGCGACGGAGCCGAAGCGAACCACTGAGTCACCGGAATCGGTTGAGCCATCAGGAGCGTCGACCCGCCGTCGGTCGTATTCGACGTCGTCGTCTCCGTCGAGGTGTCTGTCGAAGTCGTCGTGTCGGTCGTCGAATCCGCGGTCGCGGTGTCCGTGGAGGTTGTCGTCGTCTCTGTGGATGTCGTCGTTTCGGTCGTTGTCGTCTCTGTGGTCGTGGTGTCAGTCGCCGTGGTCGTTGTTTCGGTCGTTGTCGTCTCCGCGGTCGTGGTGTCCGTCGATGTCGTCGTCGTGTCTGTCGGTGTCTCGGTAGTCGTCGTCGCGGTATCCGTCGGCGTGTCAGTCGTCGTGGTTGTGGTGTTGTCCGTCGGCGTATCAGTCGTCGCGGTGGACGTCGTGTTGTTCGATGGCGTGTCTGTCGTCGTCGTGTTGTCCGATGGCGTGTCCGTCGTCGTTGTCGTCGTCGTGTTGTCCGATGGCGTATCCGTCGTCGTGGTCGTGGTGTTGTCCGACGGCGTGTCCGTCGACGTCGCGGTGGTCGTCTGGTCGTCGTCACCGCCGCCGCCCCAGAACCACCCGCCGTCGTCGTCCGACTCGGTCGTCGTCGTCGTTGTCTCCGACGGCGGGCTGGTCGTGTTCGTCGCCGTCGGCGTGCCGTTTGTCGGCGTGTCCGTCTCGGTCGACGAAGTCGTTGGGTCGGGCGTGTCAGTCGTTGTGACCGGCGCATCGGTCGTCGGCATCGGCGTGTCGGTCACGGGAGTCGTGTTGTTCACTTGCGGCACCGGCGAGTCGCCGTCGACCGAGGGCGCGATGCCGACGCTGGGGACGCCGACGGCGAGGGCGACGCCGGAGACCGAAAGCAGGATTCCGGCGACGAGAAGGACGCGCTGAAGCGTGTTCTTGTGCCGGTCGGTCCACGATTCGTTGCCCCACGAGGGGCCGCCGGCGTTGATGCCGCCGCGGCGGCCCTGTATCGCGGTGGCGCGGGGACCGACGGGGGCGGGGAGCGAACTCAGCAGGTCCAGCGCCTCGTCGGCGTCCACGGCCCCGACCATGAACGCCACGGTCACGAAGACGAGGAGGCCGACGACCGGGACGACCACCAACGCGAGGAGGCTGCTCTCGATGGTCATCGAGAGCAGGAAGATGGGCACCCCGGAGATGAACCCCGTCGCGAGCACGCGAACGAGCCGGGCGTCGGAGAACGGCTTGAATCCGAGGTAGCGCGCGCTCGCGAGGTTGAACACCGGGAGCGAGGCGTACCCCGTCGTCGTCGCCGCGGCGGCCCCGAGGATACCGTACCGCGGGATGAGGACGACGTTCAGGACGATATTCAGAATCGCCGCGGCCCCGGTCGCCGCGATGAGCGGCTTCATGTCGGCCTTCGCGTGGCTGATGGCGAGGATGGGTCGGACGACCGCGAAGCCGATTGTTCCCGGGAGGAGGATGAGAAGCGGCGTGACGACCGGCATCGACCCGGAACCGAGGTAGAGCGGGACGAAGTCCCTCGCGAGCGCCGCCAATCCGAGCGACAGGAGGACGATGACGAGCATCCCGTATCGGGTGACGCGGGAGGCGATCTCGTTTATCTGGTCGATTCGCTCGTCCGCCCAGAGGTCCGAGACGGACTGCACGAGCATCGACTGAATCGAGCGGGGGATGACCCAGAGGAACTGGCTGATGACCAGCGCGGACTTGTAGTAGCCGACGCGCGTCTCGGTGACGAACGACGCGAGCATCAGCACGTCGACGTGGTACATCGACGTGAGAAACAGCATGTAGACCACCGAGAGATGGTTGAAGCTGAACAGCTCTTTGGTCGGAAAGCCCCGCGGCGTCGTGCTGAAGACGCCGCGAAGCGAGATGTTCTTGCGGACCCACCACAGCGCGAGCAGCGCGACGAGGCTGTTGACGACGATGAGACCGACCATCAGCCCCCCGATTTCGTAGCCGAGATAGGCGATGCCGATGAGCGCGAGTCGGGTTCCGACCTTGTTGAGCACGCGAAGCGGTTCCGAGAGGTGCTCCTGTTTGAGGCCCATCAGGGACCGGCGGGCGTACTCGCGGAACTGCGTGGCGATGGTGAGGCCGGCGAGGCCGTAGAAGCCGACGACGTACTCGGGACCGAGGAACCGCGTGACGATACCGAACCGCGCGACGGCGGCGAACGCAAGCGCGGTCAGCACCGCGAGAATCGTCCCGAGACGGAAGTAGTAGCCGAACACGTGGGTCTGCCAGTCCGAAATCGAGCGGTCTTCGGCGAGGAACTTCCGGGCACCGCTGTTGATACCGGAACTCATCAAAATCGTCGAGATGCCGAAGACGGCGGTGAGCGTGCCGTAGCGACCGTACAGTTCGAACCCGAGCGTCGTGATGAGAAGCGGCGTGAGGACCACCGAGGACAGCACGATGAAGATGCGCCCCCCGAAGATGGAGAGGAACGCGGTGACCATGTTCCGTTTCATTCACACCACCCGCCCGCGTCGCTCTCGCGGAGTCCGCCCGCGGGGGCGACGCGCGGAGACGAACGTCGTATCGGTCGCTGACCGCTTGCTGTTCGGTGATTCGTGCACATAAATAAACGAACGCGGAAGCTTAGTCGGCGGACTCTATCTCGATAGAGACCGAGTCGCCGTTCTTGAGGTAGTAGTCGGTCGGGTCGACGGACTCGCCGTTCACGGTGACGGTCACGGTCCCGTTGTCACCGTCGTACGGGTAGGTCGTTCCGTTGTAGGTGACGCTCTCGTCGGTCACGTTGATGCCGTCGAGCGTCGACATGCCGTAGGCGAGCGTGACGTGCGCGGAGTGCGCGTGCCACGGGTTCGAGTGACCGCCCTCGAAGTGGAAGTGGTCGTTGTGACCCGCCTGCTGGTACTTGTCGCGGCTGAAGTCGAGTTCCTCGCCGTCGACGGAGAAGTCGATAGTGCCGTGGACGTGGAGCTGTTCCGGCGGGATGTACTCGCCGGGAGCGGTGACGTTCGAGTCGTCGGTCACGACCAGCACCCACACCTTGTCGTCCGATTCGAGCGTGTACTCCTCGGGGTCGACCTCGTGGCTATCGACGCGGTAGATGAGTTTCATCCCGTCTTCGGACTCCTCGTAGGTCTCGCCGTCGTAGGACAGCGACGACTCGGTGGCGTCGACGTCCGCCGCGTCGAGCGCCTCCGCGAGCGTCGTGCTCTCGTTCGTGTGCCACGAGTCGACGTCGCTCATGTGAATCGGCGCGCCCTCGTCGAGGTCCTCTGTGAGACTCACGCGCTCGCTGCCGACCACGACGGCCATCTCCCCGGTGTACGCCGCGTCGACGGTCGACTCGTCGCTGGCGTTCGTCGGCGAGTCGTGGCTGTGTGAGTCGGAGTCCGCGTCGGAGGCGGAATCCGACGACTCGTTCGTCTCGTTCGCGGCCGTCGTCTCCGCGGCCGTCGTGTCGTCCGAAGCCACCGTGTCGTCCGCGGTGTCCTCGACGTCGGACGCGGTCATCTCCGTCGTGTCCGCGGTGTCAGTCGCCGCTGTCGTGCCTCCCGCGTCGCCGCCCGCGAACGACGAACAGCCGGCCGTCGTCATCAAGAGCGCGACGAGGAGAGCGATACTCGCACGTTTCAGTGTCTTGGATGGAATCTCCATCTCGAACTCGAACGAGACATCACAGTCACCCACCGTTATTATCGACTACGTAGCGGCGGCTTATCGGCCCGATAATTAGTATGGCCGGGAG
Organism: Haloferax sp. KTX1; assembly: GCF_902410085.1. Taxonomy (NCBI): domain Archaea; kingdom Methanobacteriati; phylum Methanobacteriota; class Halobacteria; order Halobacteriales; family Haloferacaceae; genus Haloferax; species Haloferax sp. KTX1. The sequence goes on from NZ_CABPRH010000003.1 coordinate 180,318, forward strand.
CGGCCCTACACGTATCGTGATACGCCTAGACACCCGCGGAGGTTGGTCGGATGGACAGTGACGTGCTCGTCACGCTCGGACTGGCTCTCGTGTGTCTGTTCGTCGTCGCTTCGGCGGCCGGGTCCCTCGAATCGGCGGTCGACTCCTCGCCGAGCGAGGCGATTGACCTCGACTACGCATCGCTCCCGCTCGACAGAGGCGACGCCAGCGACATCAAACGCGAATACCAGACGCTGAGGGACGGCCCGAGTCAGCAGGAACACAGCGGTCAGCGGTCGTCACAGTCGGACCAGTCCAGTTCCAGCGGTCCCGACGACAGCGACAGCGACTCCGCGTCGGAGCGTTCGAACGCGCAGCGCGACCAGTCGGACGGGCCGGGAGAGACCGCGGACGAGACGAACCCGCTGGAGCGCCTCATCGACGCCCTGCTCGCGCTCCTCTCGCGCCTCGTCGAACTGCTCGTCGCGCTGGCCGGCGTCGTCGCCCTCGCAGTCGTCGTCCGATACCGGCGACGCCTCGCCGAACGCCTGCGCCCGCTCGTCGCCCGGTTCGGGAGCGACGGTTCCGGAGCGGGGCCGACCGCCGGCGACGACAACCGTGCCGCCGACCTGCCGCCCGCCCCGGAAAACGAGGTCACCGAGGCGTGGTACGAGATGGTCGAACGCCTTCGACTCGACGACCGTCAGTTGCTCACGCCCCGAGAGCGAGCGGCGGTCGCCCGCGAAAACGGGGCCGACGCGAACACGGTGTGGTCGCTCACGGAACTGTTCGAGGAGGTCAGATACGGCGGCGCGCCGGTGACCGAGGACCGACGCCGTCGGGCGCGGGAGTACCTCGAACGCCTCGACTCGTCCGGGGGGAGGGACCAGTCGTGAACCGCCGACGGATACTGTTCGGTCTCCTCGGACTCGGGTGTCTCGCCGTCGGAACGGTCGCGCGGGGAATCGGCCCCCGAACGACGGCGCTCGTCTCCGAACTGGGCGGTGACTACGTCCTCGTGGCCGCGCTCTCCGGCATCGCGCTGCTCGCGGCGCTCCCGGTCGTCGTCTCCGGCCGCGAGAGCGAACTGCAACAGGTCGAAACGCCGGACCCGGAAGTCCCCGTTCGGGCCCCGCCGGCGGGTCGCGACTTCGACGAGACGGTTCGGGGATGGGAGTATCGAACGCCCGTCGTCGGAGACAGCACCCGAAAGCGCGTGAAAACGCGGCTCCGAACGGCGGCCGTCGAGGCGGTGATGCGCGAGCGGAACTGCGGTCGAAGCCGCGCGCGGCGACTCGTTCGACGCGGCGAGTGGACCGACGACGCCGAGGCGGCGTCGTTCCTCGGGAGTCCGAACCGGTCGACGCTCGTCACCGCGCTCAGCGCGCTTCCGCGACGGCGGACGCCCGCTGAGTTCCGCGCCCGGCGGGCCGCCGAGGCCGTCTACGCGGTCGATGGAGGTGCGGACCGATGACGACGCCGCAGGAGACGAACCGCTGGCGCGGCGTCGTCGCCGTCTCGCTCGTCGTCGCGGCCGGCGGGCTCCTGGCGCAGCGACAGGAGCTCCTCTTTCTGTCGACGGTCGGCATCGTCTTCGCGGCGTATCACCGGGTCGTTCCGACGCCCACGCCGGACCTGACTCTCGAACGCCGCGTCGACACCAGTTCACCGGCGGAGGGCGACGAGGTCGAAATCGAGGTCGCGGTGACGAACGAGGGCGACGCGACGCTGTACGACTGCCGAGTCGTCGACGGCGTCCCCCCGGCGCTCTCCGTCACTGACGGCCCGGCGAGGAGCGGGATGGTGCTTCGACCCGGCGACACGCGGACGTTCTCGTACGCCGTCGAAGCCGAACACGGGCGGCACGCGTTCGACGACGCCACCGCGGTCGTTCGGGACGCCAGCGGCGACAGGGAGGTCGAAGTCGACGTTCGGGCCGCGGACGAGACGGAACTCGACTGCACGGCGGAGATTACGGAACCGCCGCTCCGGTCGCAGACCCTCGACACCGTCGGCGGCGTCACCGCGAACGGGATGGGGTCGGGCATCGAGTTCCAGCAGACGCGGTCGTACCGCCGGGGCGACCCGGTCAGTCAGATCGACTGGAAGCGGTACGCCTCCTCCGGCGAGTTGACGACCATCGACTTCAGGGAAGAGCAGGCGGCGTCGATCCTCGTCCTCGTCGACGCGCGAGCGGTCGCCTACAGGGGGCCGCCCGGGGAGACCCACGCCGTCGACGCAGGGGTGTCCGCCGCGGCGCAGTTGACGGCCTCCCTGCTGAAAGGCCGGAACCGCGTCGGTCTCGCCGCGCTCGCGGCCGAAGACTGCTTCCAACTGCCGGGCGCGGGTCGGGAACACCGACTCCGGTTGCGGAAGCTGCTTTCGAGGCACTCGGCGTTCTCCGCGAAGCCGACCGATACCGACCAGTCGGTCGACGCGCAGGTCGAGTCGTACCTCGGTCGGCTCGGCGAGCAGACGCAGTTGCTCTTCGTCTCGCCCGTCTGCGACGACCTCGCCGTCGAGGTCGCGCGCCGGTTCGACAGCCACGGCCACCCGGTCACGGTCGTCTCGCCGGACGTGACGGCGGACGAGACGCCCGGCGAGCGACTGGCGGTCGCCGAGCGACGCAACCGACTGCGGTCGCTCCGTCAGGTCGGTATCCCCGCCATCGAATGGTCGCTCGACGACCCGCTCGCGCTCGCAATCGACGCGCAACGGGGGGTTCGAATATGAGCGGAGCGGGGGCGGTCACCAGACGGCCGGCGCGACTCAGCGCGGCGCTGTCGCTGTTCGCCGCCGCGCTCTCTGTATCCGTCGTGGTCTCCGGCGCGTCCGCGGGGACGTTCGCGGCCGTGGCCGGACTCGTCATCACGAGCGAGGGCGCACACCGCTTCAGAACGGGACGGCGACTGCTCGGCGTGTTCGGCCTGCTCGTCGGTGTCCTCGTCGCCGTCGGCGGTGCCGGCGCGGCCGCGGCGAGCGCCGCCGGCCGACCGCAACTCATCGAGACCGGGCTCGGAATCCTCGGCGTGTTCTGCCTCGGACTCGGGGTGCTTCCGCTCCGCGGGGCCGGGTCGCGCGGACTGTGTAAACTCGGGTGCGCGTCGGTTCTCCTGACGGTCGTCGCCGGCGGTCTGTTCCAGACGGCCGGCTGGCTCGCCCTGCTCGTCTCGTGTGCGGCGCTCGTCGTGTCGTGGGACGCCGCGGAGAACTCCATCTCGGTGGGCGAACAGTTGGGCCGCGAGTCGAGGACGTGGACCATCGAGGCGGCCCACTTCGGCGGAAGCGCGCTCGTCGGGGGCGTCGCGGTCGGGGCCGGACTCGTCCTCCGCGACCTCGGGACGCCCGGACTCCCGCTTCACGCGGTCGCGTTCATGCTCGTCGCCCTCGTCTTCCTCACGCTCGCCCTCCACGATTGACCGTGGGGACGGAGACTTCGGCGAGCACGTCGTCGACGAGTTGGCTCCGCTCGACGTTGTCGACGGTCGCCTCGGCGGTCGGGACGATTCGGTGGGCGACCGTCGCGTGGACGACGGCCTTCACGTCGTCCGGGATGACGAACCCCCGACCGTGGACGGCGGCCGTCGCGCGGACGACCTCGAACAGCCGTTGACAGCCGCGCGGCGAGACGCCGACCGCGACGCGCGGGTCCTCCCTGCTCGCGCGAACGATGTCGACGATGTACTGTTTTATCTCGTCGTCGACGCGGACCGTCTCGGGGACGCGCTGCATCTCCCGGACGAGGTCCGTCGAGAGGACCCGCGACACCGTCGGCGTGGGTTCGTCGCGCGCGTCGCGGCGGTCGAGCAGTTCCAGTTCGCCCGCTTCGTCGGGGTAGCCGAGACTGTCTTTGATGAGAAACCGGTCTTTCTGCGCTTCGGGCAGGGGGAACGTCCCATCGCCCTGCTCGACGGGGTTCTGCGTGGCGATGACGAAAAACGGGTCGGGAAGCGGGTGCGTCTCGCCGTCGACCGTCACCTGCTCTTCGGCCATCGCTTCGAGGAGCGCGGCCTGCGTCTTCGGCGACGCGCGGTTGATCTCGTCCGCGAGGACGACGTTCGCGAACAGCGGGCCCTCGCTGAACTCGAACGACCGGTCTCGCTCGTCGAACACGTACGTCCCGGTCACGTCCGCGGGAAGGAGGTCGGGCGTGAACTGGATTCGACTGAACGAGAGGCCGAGCGCCGTGGCGAAGCTCTGTGCGGTCAGGGTCTTTCCGGTGCCGGGAACGTCTTCGAGGAGGACGTGTCCCTGCGAGAGCGCTCCGGTGAGGACGCGCCGGAGAACGGTGCGGTCCACGACGACCGAGCGAGCGATTTCGTCGAGAACGCGCGTGCTGTGGCCGTGGAGGTCGTTGATGTCCATACACCCGAGTCGGCATAGCCAGCCATTATTATCCGATAGGTAAGCACGCCGCCGCCCCGCCCGTTACCGGCTCGATAATAATGCGCCCCCGACGGAGAGTAACAGTCGATACCCGATGCCGACAGTGAGCGTTATCATTCCCACGTACAACCGCGCGGACGCGCTCCCCCGCGCCATCGACAGCGCGCTCGACCAGACGCTGTCCGACGTCGAGGTTATCGTCGTCGACGACGCCTCCACGGACGACACCGCGTCGGTCGTCACCGCCTACGACGACCCGAGAGTGAACTACCTCGTCCACGAGACGAATCGGGGGGGAAGCGCCGCCCGAAACACCGGAATCGCGGACGCGAGCGGCGACTACATCGCGCTCCTCGACTCCGACGACGAGTGGGCGCAGACGAAGCTCGAACGACAGGTCGAGACGCTCGAACGGCGGTCCGACGAGTGGGTCGCCGCCTACTGCGGGACGGAGATTCTCGACGACGGGGACGCCAACCCGCTCGTGGAGCGCGCCAAGACCCTTCTCGGGGACCACGGCTCCCGAGAGGGCGCGGAGGGCGGCGAGGAACTCATCAAGGAGATTCTCATGGAGAACCTCCACACCAGCGCGGGGTCGACGCTCGTCGTCGAGTCAGAGGTCGTCGACCGAATCGACGGGTTCGACGAGTCGTTCGAGCGCTATCAGGACACGGAGTTTCTCATCCGCGTCCTGAAGGAGGGGAAACTCGCCTACGTCGACGAACCCCTGTTGCGACGGTACCCATCCGGCGGCCCGAGCGCGGACGCCGTTCGGCGGGCCAACGCGCACTTCCTCAAGACCTTCGCCGAGGAGGTAGTCGAGTTAGAGACGCGCGGGTACGACGTCACGGGCACCCACCAGTACGCGCTCGCCGCGCAGTACCTCCGCGAGGGGCGGTTCGACACGGGGCTGTCGTACCTTCGGGCGGGGGCGACGCCCGCGCCGGCGCAGCTCCCCGGACTCGTGTACAGCGTCGTCAGGGGCGTACAGAGCCGGGTCAGTACCTAACGCGGGGGTCGGAACCGAATCGACGCGAGGGAGCGACCGCGCGTCACTCGTCGAACGGCGACTCCGCGCCCTTCGGCATCGACCCCTCTTCGGCGACGATGTTCTGCCGGCCCACCGATATCTTCTCGATGTCCTCGTTTTCGTCCATGCTCGACAGCAGTCGGCTGACCTTCGACTTCGACCACCCCGTCTGGTCGACGATTTTGCTCTGGTAGACCCAGCCGCCGTTGTCGCGGAGCAGTTGGATGACCTTGTCCTCGTCGGTCAGGACGGGCTGGGACGACTGCTGGAGTTCGTCTCGGTCGAACTCCGGCGGCTCCGACTGCGAGTCCGGTGTCTCGCCTCCCTCGTCCGTCTCGGTTCCGAGGGGGTCGAACAGCCGAGACGCGGACAGCGACGAGCCGAGCTGATACCTCGACGAGGCGAGGAACCAGCGACCGCCGACGGCGACGACCCCGAGCAGCGTCCCGGCCGTGAACAAGAGCATCGGGGTCGTGCTGCCGTCGGTGGCGTCAGTCCCGAGCCGCTGCTCTAACCCGTCGTTCAGTCCGTCGCCGTCGGTGTCGGGGTCGACGGGGTTGGTGCCGTGTTCGTACTCGTACCCGTCGTCCAGTCCGTCTCCGTCGGTGTCGGCGCTGGCGTTGTTCGGCGGCGTTCCCAGCCGCATCTCGACGCCGTCCGGAATGCCGTCGCCGTCGGTGTCGGGGTTCGTCGGGTTCAACGAGTTCGACAGTTCGACCGCGTCGTTCAGTCCGTCGCCGTCGGTGTCGGGTGCCGTCGGAGACGTCCCGTACTTCTTCACCTCGGCCCCGTCTTCGAGGCTGTCCCTGTCGGTGTCCTTGAGAAACATAGAGGTGTTGTTGGTCTGCTCGTTCACGTTGCTGAGATTGTCGCCGTCGACGTCGCCTTGTTTCTCAAGTATCGTGACGTTGATCCTGTCGCTGGCGATTCGCTCTGCCTGTCCCGGGAAGCTCTTCCAGAGGACGACAGAGACGTTGCTCGACCCCTCGAACTCGGAGAGGGACTCGTACTCGAACTCGACGGTCTGGTTGCCGGACGTGCCACTGGCCTCCGTGCAGCCGACCTGCTCGCCGCCGCCGTCTCTCACGCACACCTCGTACGTGTTGGACTCGCTCGGGGAGTCGAACTCGACGGCGAGCGTATTCCGCTCCGAGGCCCAGAGATACGTCGAGCCACTCGTCCGGTCGGTGGAAATCGTGTTCGTGAACGTTCCCTCGACGGACGTCTCGTCGGCCGCCAAATCGGCCGTCGCCAGCACCGGGGCGGGGACGACTGCGCCGGAGAGAACGAGCACGATCAGAACGAACGTCGCACGAGCGTACGACATTATCGAAGCACCACCTCGATACGGGTGTCCCGATTCGACGGTGCCGAGACGGTCGCTCGGCTCGCGGTAGGCCGATGGGAGGCACCACCAAGCGCTCGCGACCGAGGGAGACACGCGTCTGAAATCATTAGCTCCGATTTACGTTATATCGAGGATTCTAGTTCAGCAATATGAATCCTACGGCCCAACATGACAATTGGATTACTTTTTTGTGTCTGGAGAATCCGCACCGGACGGCGTATAAATTCCCCGTAATATATCGGGTATTCACGCCGGGACCAGACGAACGGTGTGCCTCACGCGACAGAACTCCAAGAGCGTTATTCTTCGTCGGCCGCCTCGAAATTGTCGAGGACCTGCCAGAACGTGAGTACCGTGTAGATACTCATGACCGCGAGCGCGACGACGAGGTGGGGAATCGAGTTGAAGCCGGCGAGACCGAGCCCGGACGCACCGACGAAGAGCGTGCTCAGACCCGAGACGCTGAGGTAGTACGCGCCCCACGGTCGTTCGGATTCGGCGTCCGCCTCGTCGTCGTCGCCGTCCTCGGGGAGTTCGAGGTGGGCGATGAGTTCGTTTGCGAGGGGCTTTTTCTCGACGATACCCCTGCTCTGGTTGTAGTCGATGACGCCCTCTTCGTCGAGCTTGGGGAGATGTGCCTGATAGAGGGCGATGTAGACGCGCTGACGCTGATCGGACATCAACGCCTGCACGGTCGTGTCGTGCTCCCACGCGGCGACCTGCTCCGCGATGTCTCGCATCTGGACCGGTCCCTCGCAGTCACGCAGGTATTCGAGGACCTTCCGACGGCGTTCGTTCTGGAGTAGGTGATATATCTCGTCTTTCCCAAGTTCCGTTTTCTGCTCGCCCGCGTCCGTGTGCTGGTCGATGAGCGCGTTTTCGGTGCCGTTTACTTGAGTGGTCATGCTCGCTCCAACCGTTATTGTGACCCCCAATAAAGAGTCGACACCGTCCCGAATTTTCCGAACTGTTGTGAAAACCGGACCGTGATCAACGCGTATTGCAGCAGTTTAGTGACCGTTGCAGACCGTTTCAGAGGCCGCTAATCGCACGACAGCGGCCTTGTTTTTCGATTGACATTCGGGTCTCGCGGCCGGATCGAAATTCGGCGAAAACGTGATTGTTGCACCGTTCAAGAGAGGTGCTAAGCTCGATTTGACCGCGATGTCAGTCCGCGTTGGGGGTTAATGAGCCATCTTTGCCGCCTTCCGCCTGTGCCGCCTCGTCGAGCGCCTTCGTCAGCTTCAATACCCGGAGACCCTGCTCGCCGTCGACCACGGGGTCCGACCCGGTTCGAGCGGCGTTCGCGAACGAGCGGAGTTCGCTTTTCAGCGGTTCGACCTGCTCGACCGCGAGCGTCTCCACGAAGTTCTCGTGGCGGTGACGGACCAGCGACTCGTCGTCGATGTACGTGGGGACCGACGAGCGGTGTATCTCGATGCTCTGGTCGATGTAGTCGACTTTCACGCGACAGTCGGCCGCCGAGATGGTGAGGCCGCGGACTTTCTCCTGCGTGACGCGACTCGTCGTGAGCGACGCGGCCACGCCGGAGTCGAACGTGAGGTTCGCGTTCGCGTAGCGACAGTCCGGCGTCCCCGCGGCGTCGTACGAGTCGACCGCGCCGTCGACGATGTCGAGGACGATGTCGAGGTCGTGAATCATCAGGTCCATCACGACCGTGTCGTCGATGGCGCGGTCGATGGGCGGCCCGAGTCGCTCGGTCGAAACCGCGTGGATATCGAGGTCGTCGACGAGGTCGCGGAGGGTGCGAACCGCCGGATTGAACCGCTCGATGTGACCGACCTGCAAGGCGAGGTCCCGCTCGTCGGCGATGTCGATGAGTTCCTGTCCGTTCGCCGGGTCCTCGACGAACGGTTTCTCGACGAGGACGTGAACGTCCGATTCGAGGGCGCGCTTCGCGTTCTCGTAGTGGAACTGCGTCGGCACGACGACGGAGACGACGTCGGCCTCGTCGAGGAGGTCGTCCATCGACCGCGCGGTCGTCCCGTAGTCGTCCGCGACGGACGCGGCTCGGTCGTCGTCGACGTCGTAGACGCCGACGAGTTCCGTGTCGCCCAGTTCGTCGTACACCCGGACGTGGTTCTGTCCCATGCTCCCGACGCCGATGACGCCGGCGCGCACGGGCTCGTCAGTCATCGGAGACCCCCATGGCGGACGGCCGAGTGCCGGACGGCGGGTCGATGGTCACCTCGTCCCGAAGGACGGTCCCGACGCGTTCGACCTCCGCGTCGGTGAGGTTGGGGTGGACCGGGATGGAGAGGGCCTGCTCGGCGACCTGTTCGGCGGCGGGGACGCTCACGCGGAAGAACTCGTAGGCGGGTTGGTCGTGGATGCAACGCGGGTAGTACACCCCGCTTCCGATGCCGCGTTCGTCCAGTTGGTCGATGACCGAGTCGCGGTTGCCGACCCGAATCGTGTACTGGTGGTACGAGTGGTCGAACCCCTCGGGGACCGTCGGCGTCACCGCGTCCGTGTCGGCCAGCAGTTCGTCGAGTCGCGCCGCGTTCGAGCGGCGGTCCGCGACGAATCCGGGGAGGCGTTCGAGCTGGACCCGACCCATCGCGGCGGCGATGCTCGTCATCCGGAAGTTGTGACCGAGCGAGACGTGACGGTAGCCGTCGGCCTCCCGACCGTGGTTGACGAAGCTCTCGGCGTTCTGGGCGACGGTCTCGTCGTCGGTGACGACCATCCCGCCCTCGCCCGTCGTCATGTTCTTGGTCGGGTAAAACGAGAAGCTCGCGGCGTCGCCGAGCGACCCGACCGGCGTGTCGAAGTACTCGGCACCGTGCGCCTGCGCCGCGTCTTCGACGATGGCCACGCCGTGCTCGTCGGCGATGTCCCGGAGTTCCGCCATCGGCGCGGGGAGGCCGTAGAGGTGGACGACGACCATGGCCTTCACGTCCTCTTCGAGCGATTCGAGCGTCGCTTCGACGTTCGCCGGGTCGAGGTTGAACGTCTCGGGGTCGATGTCGGCGAACACCGGCTCGGCACCGGCGAAGCGAATCGCGTTCGCCGTCGCGACGAACGAAAACGGCGTCGTCAGCACGCGGTCGCCGGGACCGACGCCGACCGCTTCGAGCGCGGTGTGCAGCGCGGTGGTCCCGTTCGACGTGGCCACGCCGTAGTCGGCGTCGCAGTAGTCCGCGAATTCGGATTCGAACGTGCGTACCTCGGGGCCGTCGGCGATCATTCCCGACTCGACGACGGACTCGATGCGTTCGAGTTCTTCGTCTCCGAGAACCGGGTCGGCGATGTTGATGTCTCCGGTCATCGGCGTGGCCCCCCGTCCGTCGGACTCAGCGCGCCGCGAAGCGCCGAACAGTCGCGTCGATAGTCAATCGGATGTGTGTGTCTCATAGCATGTCCTGCGGTCCTGCTACCGCTGTCGAGTGCCAGACACCAGTAGCCCATTATTATGGTTTAGATAAGCCGACAGGGCCACTGAAACGTCGATTCTGCCGATTCCGTAGGCGAAAACACCGTGGTTTTATTTTTATAGATTCCGTAGCACCTGACGTCAATGGCACCATCGTGGGCACCGACCGGCCCCGACGATGCCGGTGAAGATACCGGCCCGACGCTCGACGATAGACCCGGACTCGGAGGCGTCTCCGAAACCCGGCGACGGAACACCGTGGTCTCGCTCGTGAACGAACGTTCCGAGACGCCGTACACCGTCGGCGAACTAACCGTCGCGCTCTCGGCGTGGTTCCAAGACGAGACGGACGGAATGGTTCCGACCGACGAGGAGATACACAGCGTACTCTACGACTTCGACCTCCCGCAACTCGACGACGACGGTCGTGTCGTCTTCGAACGCGAGACCGGACGCGTGTTCTCGCCGAGCAACGACGGTGCCCACACGGTTCACAGGTCTGCGAGGGGAGGCTCGGATTCGACGGTCGGTGACGCGGGAGAGTCGGCGGTCGGGTCGGCGTCTGAGTCAACGCGCGACCGAGTGACGGTCTCTCGGACGCAGGTAGTGAACATCGCCGTCGTGTTACTCGGCGTCGCCGGCGTCGCCGTCACCGCGTCGAGCGTGAGTCCGCTGGGGACTGCGTACGCGCTCGTCCCCGCCGCGGTCGTCGTTCTCTTTTTCGTCTATCGCGCCCTCGCTGGGAAGTGACGCGACCGATATGTGGAGATATCGAACGGTTCGACTCGCGGCACTATTTCGCTCCGCTTACGGCCACTGTAACGCCGGCCGGCGCTGAATCGACCGCGGAAAAGACGGAATCGCGTCAGGGACGAACCGCGAGATAGCGCGACGGTCCCGTTTCAGTTACACCCTGAATAAGGATATGTCGACGCGCGCAATCCACAGTCATGCCTCGTGGAAACGTGACAAGGAGGACAGAGACGACGACCGCTTCGCCCGAGGAGGATCAGTGATGCTCACGGGAGAATTCGCCGTGGTGAGCGCGGTGTTCGTTGGCGCTGCGGTCGTCACGTCGGGCCTCGGGCACGTCAACCGTGTCGGGCCGTCGTACGTTCGAGCGCGCCAACTCGTGTTCCTGTTCATGCTGTTCGGGACGATTACGCTCGCGCTCTGAGACCGACCGCCGGGGAGTCACTGCCCGCCGCGCTCCACGACGGTTCCGACGACCTTTCTGTGGGCCGCCCGGAGATGCTGTGAGACCGTCGCCGGCGAGAGGTCCAACTGCTCGGAGAGGTTCGTCCCGTCGGTGTCGCGGGGCCACTCGTAGTAGCCGGCGTGGAACGCGGTTCGAAGCACCTCGGTCTGTCGGTCCGTCAGTTCCTCGTCGACCATCGAGGAGAGGCGTTGGGACTCGTCTTCGGGCGAGACCGTCCGTTTGGCAACCACTTCGAGGTCGGGGAAGGCGTCGCCGAGTCGCTCGGTGACGGCGCGGACGTTCGCCCGCTTGGGGAATCGAATCGTGGCGGTGGCCTCCCCGTCCTCGGCGACGAGCGATTCGACACGTCCGCCGTAGGCGCTCACGACCTGTGTGAGCGGCGCTTCGTCGAGGGAGACCGAAAGCGACCCGCTCGTCTCTCGGTTCCAGAGCACGTCGTACGACCGGACCCGGTCGACGTCGTCGAGAACCGCCCCGACTTCGTGGGGGTCGACCGACTCGGTGCGAACGTACTGCAGGAACGTTCCGGAGGCGGTCTCGGCCGTGCTCGTGACGAAGATTCGCTCGTCCGTTCCCTCGGTGAGTTCGGTGAGGCGGGGAAGCGTATCAGAGAGCGTCACCTCAAGTTCGGTCATCGAGTCCTCGACGAGCGCCTGCTTTCGGTCGACGGCGTTGAACGCGTAGCCGATCATCTCGGCGAGTTCGGCGAGGACCGTCCGTTCGCGCTCGTCGAACGCCTCCGATTCGCCGCTGTAGAGGCACAAAACGCCGTAGGGAATCCCGTCGTACTCGATGGGAACGGACGCCGACGAGTAGAACCCGCGGTCGAGCGCGGCCTCTCGCCACGGTTCGAACTGGGGGTCGGAATCGATCCGCTGGGTGACCGCGACCGACTGGTTGCGAACCGACCGCCCGACCGGGCCGTCGCCCAACTCGCCGTCGAGCGTCACGTCGAGGTCTTCCACGTAGGAACCGTGCTCACCCGCCCATTCGATCGGCGTGACGGCGTTTCGCGCGGGGTCGCTCTCGCCGATCCAAGCCAGTTCGTACCGGTCGTCGCTCGTGAGTCGCTCGCAGATGGCGGTACAGATCTCCTGTCGCGTGTTCGCGCGGACGAGTTCGCGGTCGATGTCACGGATGACCCCGTTGATTCGGTTCAGGGTGACGAGTTCGTCGCGCTGATGTTCGAGTTCGCGCCGCCGGCGTCGCTGCTCCGTCATGTCGCGGACGACCGCGACGAACCCGTACACGTCGCCGTCGGCGTCGGTGAGCGACCGCAGAGCGACGCGGGCCCAGAACTCGCTTCCGTCTTTGGAGCGCATCCAGCCCTCCTCCGAGGACTCGCCGTCCAGCATCGCTTCGGCCATCCCCGAGTCCGGGCGATACCGCTCGTCGCCGTCGTCCGGGGCGAACGCGGAGAGGCGCATGCCGACGGCCTCGTCCGCATCGTAACCGGTGATGCACCTCGCGCCGTCGTTCCAGTTTTCGATGCAGCCGTCGCGGTCGATAGAGAAGATGGCGTACTCCGAGACGTGTTCGACGAGCGAGTGAAAGCGGTCTTCTATCCACTGGAGTTGGTCTTTGACCTCGCGGCGCTCCGTGATGTCGCTGACGAACCCCGCGATTCGTTCGCCGTCGGCCGTTTCGAGCCGCCGGCCGTACTCCCAGACCCAGCGAATCCCGCCGTCGCGGTGGACGAGTCGATACGTCAGTTCGAACGACTCGCCGTCCGCGAGCTGTGCCCGGCTGGACTCCCGAACCTCCTGTCTGTCGTTCGGGTGGACGACGGTCGTCTCCCACGCCACGTTCGACTTGAGTTCGTCCGCGTCGTAGCCGGTGAGCGACGCGACCCGTCCCGAGACGTGGTCGAAGGCCCACGTCTCGGCGTCCCGCCGCCGGTATATCATCCCGGGGAAGTCGTCGAGAAGCGAGTCTCGAACCCACTCGATTTCGGCGAGCGACTCCTCGGCGTCGACCCGGTCCGAGACGTCCTCGAAGGCGTGGGCGGTCCCGCCGTCGAACCGACCCATCTCGACCGAGTGGGCGGTGTGTTCGAGGACGCGCTCGTCGCGGTCGTAGCTCTCGCTGACGCGCGCTAAGCGCGCCTCCGAACCGTCCGTAGCCCCCCGGTCGGAGGCCAACAGCGCGTCCGCCAACCGGTCCGTGTCTTCGAGGACCGCGTCGAGCTGCTCGTCGACGAACCGCTCGTGGTCGCGCCCGACCGCGTCCGCCCGGTCGATGCCGACGTACTCGGCGAACGTCTGGTTCGCCCACGCGAGGTCGTCGGTCTCGTCGACGAGGTACATACCCACGTCCGCCCGGTCGAACGCGTCCGCGATAGAGCGACACCGCTCTCGCCGGGCGACGTTCTCGACGACGCTGCCGACCGCCGCTCCGAGGCGTTCGAAGAGGGTCGCGGCGGCGTGCTCGTGAACGGACTCGTCGACGGCGAGCGTGAGCACGCCGTGGAACCGGTCGGCGAGGGCGACGGGAACGAACACGAGCGTCGCGCTCAGCGCGTCGTACCGCTCGACGCCCGTCTCGGCGATGGGGACGCGCGTCACCGTCTGCTGTTCGGCGGCCTCGTCGAACGCGGCGGGCGTCCCGGAGTCGAACGCCAGCGTCCCGGCGCACCGGGTCGCGCGTTCGGTCCCGTCGCCGGCGGCGAACCTGTCGAACCGAGCCGAGTGAATCCCGTCGACCCGCTGGGCTCGGTCGACGAGTCGAGCCTCGAAGTCGCCGACGTTCGACGCCTTCGAACCGAGGGCCGGCACCGCTGTGAACACCGCGTCGAAGCGTTCCCGGACGCCGAGCCGTTCGCGCTCGCGTTCGAGTTCGACGCGGCGGTCGCGCTCTTCGGTCACGTCCCGGAAGTAGACGGTGAGACCCGTCTCAGACGGGAACGCCCGCACCGAGAACCACGTCTCTAGCGGCTCGTAGTACTCCTCGAACGAGACCGGTTCCTGCTCCGAGACGGCGCGGTGGTACTCCCGGTAGAACGTCGAGTCGCGGGCCTCGGGAAAGGCGTCCCACACCCGTTCGCCGACGAGTTCCGACGCGTCGGCACCGAGAACGTCCTCCGCGCGGACGTTCAGATAGGTGAACCGCCAGTCGTTGTCGAGTGCGAACACCGCGTCTGTCATCCTCCCCAGCACGGACTCTTTCGAATCTTGGGGTGCGGTCGTCTGGGTTGTCATCGTTGCGAAATCGTCGAACCCGAAGACCGAGGCGTCCCGCCGCCCGCGGGGCGGCCGAAGCGCCGTCGAGTCACCGAGTGACGCTGTGGTTGCCCATACACTCTCGAAGGAGTATGTCTACTTTGTGGCCGTTACGAACCGGGAGTCAGGAAACGAGACGAGCGGCAGTCCGGCGAGGCGACCGACAGACGGACGCGAGCGGTTACTCGTCGTCCTGCGGGAGGACGACGCACTTCCCGGAACCGAGTTGGAAGCGCCTGATTCGCCCCTGCGTCTCCATCCGACACAGCGTTCGGCTGATAGTCGAATCGGACCAGCGCGTTCGCTCGGCCACCTGCGACTGCGGAAGCCGTCCGCCCTCAACGATGAGCAGTTGCAGGATTCGACGCTCGGAGTTGAGCAGTTCGGGGTCGACGCCGAGAAGCGGGTGACCAGCGTCGAGGTCGGGCGCGTGCGCGGCGTGGCCGGGCGTGTCGGTCTCGCGCCGAATCGAGGACGCAACGTCTTCGGGCGACCGACGGATTCCGGAGTGCGTCGCCGCTCCGGCCGGTTCCCCGGCGCTGCTGAAACCGAGTTGATTCGAGAGAGCGACGGTGAG
This sequence comes from Haloferax sp. KTX1, assembly GCF_902410085.1. Lineage (NCBI taxonomy): Archaea > Methanobacteriati > Methanobacteriota > Halobacteria > Halobacteriales > Haloferacaceae > Haloferax > Haloferax sp. KTX1. Next base: position 195,472 of record NZ_CABPRH010000003.1, read on the forward strand.
GCCGATGAACACGGCCCACCAGGATGCGACGCGCGAGGCGACCACTCGTCGATAGTTGGTCGACCCACCGTCCGCACCGATCGCGTCCTCGCCGGTACCTGTCAAGTGGGTGTCGTCGTTACTACAGTCCGCCATGGGAGGATTATCTCTCCCTCATCATATTGTACGTTTTACCAACGTGTTTTGGAGTGGTTCGTGCTATCATTGTCGGGGAGGCGGTGAGTTCGTCCCCCCTGTTCACCGGAGAACCGACGACCGACCGGCGGTGAGACGGGGGACGAGAACGAACGCTCGGGGCGCAGCGAGTCCGAACGGGGTCGGAGCCGACGGGGCGCAAGCGAAAGGCGTCCGCCACGACTGCGGACCCGGCCGGAGCGCAGAGCCTATTCGACGGGCTGAAAGCCCTCAGCGAGGGAACCGCGGCGTTCGGGTTCGTCGCCCGTCCCGAGCAGTCATTCTGCTAGTCGGTACGGTCGTGACGTTCGTCGTGTTGTTGGTTGCAAGTGCAAGGAGCTAATACTGGAGGCTCAGCGAGGGTCGCTGGATGAGCGCCCGCCGAATCAGCTGTTCGTGTCCGCGTCGAAGCCGCTGGGAGGTCGCCTGGTGGGAGATACCAAATATGTTTGATAGCTCCGTGATATTCGAATCGCGGGGGACGCTGTAGTAGCCGTGCCGGAAGGCGGTGACGAGCGTGTGGTACTGCGAGTCGGTGAGTCCGAACCGCATCGGGTTCGCCAGGTTCTCGGGCGAGACGATTCGTTCGACGTCGAACCGCTGGCCGGCGCGTCGCCACTGGTCGACGAGCGAACTGAGCGCGTTGCGGTCGGAGGCGAGGACGCGGACGACCCACTCGCCGTCGCGACCGTACGCGCCGAGGACGGTGAGGCTGTCGTCGGCGAACAGTCGCATGAACTCGTCGGTGAGCGGGTCGAGACCGAGACGGTAGATACCGCCGTCAGTCGACGGAGCGACGGGAGAGATTTCGCTGACGCTCGGGTCGTCGCGGAGCGGCGGTTCGACCGGAGTCGAGTCGTCGCTTCGAAGCCACAGCAACGGAGAGAGCGTGGCCCCATCGAGTTGCACAGAGCGAACCGGTTGCGCCTCGACGATGGGGTTGCGCGAGAGGACATCGTCGAGCGCGAACGCGGACGCTGGAACGCGAAGTGTAATGATGGTGCTCACGACCGGCCGATGGAACCGGCCGACCCTTATTATCCGGGCGGTAAACCGCCGTCACGAATCCGCCGACCGGCGTTCGACGAACCAATCGCCGAGCGCGACGCTTCCGAGGCCGAGGGCGACCCCGGCGACCACGTCGGTCCCCCAGTGAATCCCGAGGTACATCGTCGAGAACGCGATCGCGGACGCGAGGAGCGACGCGACGACGGCCCACGCGGGGTACGTCTCTCGCGTCCGAATCGCGATCGCCGCCGCCGACACCGAAAGCGACGTGTGAAGCGACGGGAACACGTTCGTGTTCACGTTCACCTCGCCGGTGAGAATCTGCGTCTGCGGATAGCTGCTGTAGAGGAGCGACTCGACCTGCCCCGGCAGGAGGTTACGCGGGCCGTAGGAGATAAACAGGATATAGCAGGTCAGACCGATGGCGTAGTTCGCCGCGTACGTGACAGCGGTGAGTTTCAGCGGGCGGTCGTCGGCCGCCACGAAGTACGCGATGAACGGGAACACGAGCAAGAAGACGTAGCCCGAGAGATACACCGTCGAGAGGACGGCGGTGAGCGCCGGCGTGGCGAGCGACTGAACGGACCCGACGAAGTTCCCCTCGACGGCGTAGATGACGCCGGTGGCGTTCCAGCCCAGCGCCCACGAGAGCTCCGGACCCACGCCGCGGGCGACCTTGTTCACGAGGAGGACGACCGTCAGCAGGCCGAGGTACGGGGCCGCCTCGCGGAATCGACCCCTTCCCGAACCGTACGCCCCCGCGAGGCGCGACGGGCCGACGATAGTGAGCGTCGCGACCGCCAACGCGATGGCGGCACCGCCGACGACGCGGAGGAGAACCGCGACGAGCGGCGAGACGGTAACCAGAGACTGTGTGGGGTTCATTCTTGAATGAGGAGGGTGCCGTCGGTCGAGTAGGTGTACCCGGCGTCTTCGAACACCGACCGCGCTCGCTCCGCGTCGAGCGCGCCGGTCCCCGCGTCGCCGACGAAATCGAGTTCGGAGACGGTCTCGCGCCACGCGTCGTCGTCCGGGACGTACTGGGTGGTTTCGAGCGGCGAGGACGCGGGCCGGGCCTCGCTGCCGAACAGCGACTCCACGAGGAACTCGCGGTCGACGAGTCGGGCGACCGCCCGGCGGAACCGGGGGTTCATAAACGGCGGCCGCCGGTGGTTGTAGCCGATGTGGTAACACCACTCGGGTCGGCTGGAGCGGACGGAGATGCCGGGTTCCTTCGCCGCGGCTTCCCTCGCGTCGGCCGACAGCGAGTTCGCCGTCGCGTCCGCCGCGTCGGCCGCGAGAAGCTCGACGGCGGCACCGTCGGACGGAACGACGTCGAACCGCAGCGAGTCGAACGAGAGGCCGCCGTCGAACCGGGACAGCCAGCCGTCGAGCGCGTCGTCGGCGGCGAGGAAGTGGTCCGCGAACGGCTCCATCGAAATCGACTCTCTGGCCGTCGTTCCCGTCACGCGGAGCGGGCCGCTCCCGACCGGAGAGAGGTTGTTCCGGACGAGCGCCTCGGTGACGTTGCCCCCGTCGAGCCACGACGCGCTCGTCGGGCGGGCGAACGGCTCCCAGACGTGCTCGGGGAGCACCGGAATCGTCAGCGCGCGCGCCGCGACCGACCGGCTCACGTCGCCGAACCGAATCGTCGCCTCGCGGTCGGACGCGGCGTCGACCGAGTCGACGAGCGAGGCGCGGCCCCGGTACCGCGGCGACGGCACCGACTGGTCGAGCGACCCGAGCGCCGTGTCGGAGATGAACCGGAAGGTGAACGCCACGTCCGACGCCGTTATCGGCTCGCCGTCGTGCCACACGAGGTCGTCGCGGAGCCGGAGCGAAAGCGCCGTCGCGTCCCCGTCGGACCACTCCCACGACGCCGCCAGCCACGGTCGCATCCGGTCGTAAATCGGACGGCCCAACGAGTCGTAGACGAGGTCGAGGAGCGTCCCGTCCGAGCGAAACGGCGTCGAAAGCGGGTTGAGGTTCTCCGTCGGGCGCGAGTCGTCAAGCGTCATGCGGAGCTCGTTAGCGGGGGTCGGCCCGTCGGTCGTCGTCGCGGACGTCGGCCGCTCGGTCGGTGTCGGGGTCGCGGACGGCACGGCCGTCGACTCGGTCGGCGAGGCGGTCGCCGCCGTGGGGACCGTCCTCGCACCGAGATACCCCGTGAGGCTGTGGATTCCGACGCCGTCGGGCCAGTTGGCTCGCTCCGGCCGAGTCGCCTGCGCCGGCCGCGGGGCCGCGACGGGCGTGAACGGTTGGGCCTCCGCGACGCGCCGCTGAATCTCCCCGAGCGTCGCGGCGCGGACGGAACCGGTCTCCGTCCGCTGTCGCTCCAGAAGCGAGTCCAACGACAGGTCGCCGTATCCGAACGGGTTTTGCCACCCGCGGCCCGGACCGTAGCGAGAGTGGAGCAGGGGGCGGAGGAAGTCCGGGTCGCGTCGGAGCAGCAGGCGGGAGACGTAGATGTCGAAGTCGTGGTTCGAGAGCACGTCGCGGAGGAGCTCCTCCCGGCTCATCGGAACCACGGTCGCCGCGATGCCGACCGTCTGGAGGCGCGTGGCGAGATAGCGGGCGAGCCTCGTCGCCATCGCGTCGGTGTCCGCCGGGACCGTTTTGAGAGAGAGCGAAAGCGGCGTCCGTTCGTCGCGCGCGACCGTCGATTCGAGCTGTCGGACACACCCGCCGGTCAGGCCCGCGCCTGCGAGCGCCAAAACCGACCGTCTGGTTAGCCGTGTTGATGACATGTAGGGGGAGGGCAGGTAACTGTCTTGGCGCGTGTCGCCGTTATTATCCGGGGACTAAGCGGTCAAATTCCCAGAAAGAGCGGCCACGCGAGCAGGAGAACCCACAGGCAGACGGCCGCCGAAAGCGCGGTTCGACGGGGGGAAGACGACTCGAAGCGACGCTGTCCGACGACGGCGAGCGCCCCGAGCGCGACGAGCACGGCGAACCGATGGAGGACGATTTCGACCGGGACGACCGCGACCCGTATCGACGCGAAGTCGGCGACCAGCCCGACCCCGTAGCCGACGAACGCGACGCCGAACCACAGTTCCGGCCGGTAACCCCGTGGGAGCCGAACTGCGAGGACGACCGGAGCCACGGCGAACACCGGGTAGAGCAGTCCGGCGACGACTTTCGGGTGGTTCGGGATGTACCCCTCCAGACCGAGGGCGGCGGCCCGAATCAAAAGCGGGAGGGCGGCGAGCGCGACGAAGAGCACGACGCCGCGCTGGAATCGGTAGTCGGCGAGGCGGGACCAGCGGAGGCGCTCGACGACCGCACCCATCTCCATCTCGTCGCGTCGGGTGAACAGGGCGGCGAGACCCCCGACACCGACGAAGACGACGGCGAGTATCGAAAGGGCGTTTCCGACGCCCGCCGCCGTCGTCGTCGGGGCACCGAGCGCGGAGGCGGCGGCGGCGCGTTCGGGGTCGGCGCGCGCCGCGGCATCGCCCCGGTCAGTCGCCGACTCGGCGGTCGCTGGACGACGCAGGTCCTCCTTCGGGAGCGTCGAGAGCTGGGGCGGGCCGAGTTCGACGACCGACACCCAGCCGTCGGCGTCGATGATGCCGCCGTTGGCGAACCGCTCGCGGCGAACGTCGACGACGGTCGGCTGCCGCAGCAGGTCGCGCTCGACGACGTGCTGCGGGCCGGCCAGACTCGTCACCGTGTGTCGGAGCCGAAACCAGTCCCAGTAGTCACGGTGGGCCTGAATCGCCGTCCACGAGTCGTCCGGCGACCCGCCGCCGTACAGGCGGAGGTGGATTCGGCTCCCGAAGTACGTCCCGTCGTGGAGCTGCATCGACTCCGCGATCCACAGCCCGCCCGAGTCGGCGGTGTCGACGAAGGTGAATCGGTCCGCGCCCGTGGCGGCCCCCCACGGGGCGTCAACCTCGTCGGTCGGTGCCTGTTCGGCGGACGCCTGTTGCCACGATTCGTTCGTCTCGTCCCACGTCGCGTCGCGCGAGTAGAGGAGGAGCGAGCGGACCCGCGCGGGGTTCCCCTCGACGACGAGGTTCACCGGGAGCGTCAGCGAGTCGAACGAGCGGTCGCGGCTGGTGAACGGCCAGAGCCTGTCGCCCCGGTCGCCGACGGCGACCAGTCGAACGTCGTCGACGGATTTCTGACTGTCCGGTGCCGACGCCGCCGCGACCGTCGACCCGCCCCCGCGGGCGTCGAAGTCGACGACGCTCGCAGTCGGCACCGCTGTCGTCGCCACAAGGAGGACGACGCCGAGGACGACGAGGCCCTCGACCGCTCCGAGACGAGACGCCATTGCGTCGTGTTCCCGGCCTCGGAACCCTAATTATTCCGTGCGTAAGGTCCGTTCGGGAACAGGTCGCGGCGGCAGGGCCCGACTCGCCGGCAGTTTAGCGCCCCGATAGTAAGACCGTCCACCGACCGAGGGGTATGCAATGGTCAAGCGGACGCATCTGCGAGTCGCCGCGGCAGTCGCCCTCCTCGTCTGCGCGGGCATCGTCGGGGCCGCGTACCTGAGCCGGCCGACCTCGGCGGTGGCGGACGCGACCGGCGAGAGCGCACGGGTCGCGCCCGCGAACGGGACGACGGTCATCGCGACCGATTCGAACACGTGGCTCGGTCGAGAGAGCGACGGGCCGCGAGCGAACGCCGAACTCGTCGCCTTCGGTGCCGACGGAGAGCGGCGCTACTACGACGACTCACACACCCGTTACTGGGACGTCGACCCCGTCGAGGGGACGAACGCGACGGTCGAGTACCTCTATGCGGACCACCTCACCGCCGACGAGTGCGGCGGCGAGAGCGTGTGTACGCGCAACGGCATCGAGCGCGTGAACCTCACTACCGGCGAGGTCGAAGGGATTTACAGCAGAGTGACCGCCGGGAAGCACTCGACGCGGTGGCACGACGGTGACCGGCTGAACGATTCGACGTACGTCGTCGCCGACATCGCCGCCGACCGCGTGTTCGTCGTGAACACGACGACGGAACTGGTCGAGTGGTCGTGGGACGCGCAGGCGGCGTTCGACCCCGCGACGACCGGCGGCCCGTACCCGTCCGACTGGACGCATCTCAACGACGTCGAGGTGCTCGAAAACGGGCTGATTCAGGTCAGCCTCCGCAACCACGACAGGGTGGTGTATCTCGACCGCGACACCGGCCTCGTCGAGAATCGGACGCTCGGGGACGGCTCCCACGACGTCCTCTACGAGCAGCACAACCCCGATTACATCGCGAACCCGGACGGCGACGACGCCGTGCTCGTCGCCGACTCCGAGAACAACCGTCTCGTCGAATACCGCGACGACGACGGCGAGTGGGTCCGGTCGTGGGACTGGCAGGACGAACAGCTCCAGTGGCCGCGGGACGCCGACAGGCTCCCGAACGGGCACACGCTCGTGACGGACTCGAACGGGAACCGCGTGTTCGAACTGGACGAGACCGGCGACGTCGTCTGGAGCGTCCCCGTCGCGTTCCCCTACGAGGCCGAACGGCTCGGAACCGGCGACGAGAGCGCCGGCGGCCCGCCCGCGCACGAACTCGACCTCCGGAATCAGACGGCCGGAGGTCAAAGCGCCGGGGCCGGCGGCACGCCCCGGTCGGTTCTCCCGAATCCCGTGGTGAACGCCGTCTACTACGTCCTCCCGCGGTGGATGGGGGTGTCCGAACTGCTGGTCGCCGGCCTCGCGCTCGGAATCGGACTCGCGTGGGCCGTCGCCGAACTGCGGTGGTTACCGTACCGCGTCTCGCTTACGAACCCGGTCTCCCTCCGAAAGCGGAACTGAGAGTCAACGCCATGAGTTCAACGACCGACGACACGTCGAACGGTCTCGACCCCGCGGCCCCGAACCGAGAGAACGCGTTCACCGACGGCGTTCCCGGCCTCGGCCGCGAGAGCCACGCGTGGTTCGCTATCGCCGTCGTCGCCGGACTCCTCGTCTCGGCGGCGTACGTGACGACCCACGGCTACCCGGCCTACGGATCCGGGCTGTACCTCGAAATCGCGGCGCAGATCCGGGGCGGCGGCTACGCGCTCCCGACTTCGATTCCGTACTACGACGGCGGGATTCCGTTCGCGTATCCGCCGCTCCAGTTCTACGTGGTCGCGTTCCTGACCGACCTCGGCGTCTCGGGGATGACGCTCAGTCTCGTCCTCCCGGCTATCGTGACGGTCCTCTACCTCGTGCCGTACTACGGAACCGCCCTCGAACTCCTCCCGACGCGGCGACAGGCGGGGGTCGCGACGGCGGTTCTCGCGGTCAGCCCCCCGGTCCTGCAGTGGCACCTCTCGGCCGGCGGCATCGTCCGCGCGTCCGCGTTCTTCCTGTCGCTCTGCGGGGTCTACGTCGGGGCGAGGCTGTTCCGCCGCGGCACTCGCCGTCCGCTGTGGGTCGGGTCCGGTATCATCTTTTTCGGGCTGACCGTCCTCTCGCATCCGACGTACACCATCTTCTTCGGGGTCAGTTGGCTCGTCCTCTACGCGATGCTCGACCGGACGCTCCCCGGCCTCGTCAGCGGAGGTCTCGTGGCGCTGGGCGGCCTCGTCCTCGCCGCGCCGTGGTGGGTCAACGTCGTCTCCGTCCACGGCGTGGGGGCGTTTGCGGGGGCGGCGGGCAGTCACAGCGGCATCGCCGGCGGCGTCGGTCGACTCCTCGACCAGTTCGTCTACCCGCTGGAACCGACCGTCGTCACGGTGTTCTTCCTCGCGAGTTTCGCCGCCGCGGGCGTGCTGGTCTCCCAGCGGAAGTTCACGCTCCCGCTGTGGCTCTTCGTCTGCGCGTACGCCATCGGGAAGGAGCGCTTCCAGTTCGTCGCCGGGGCGATGATGATATCGACGGTGCTGTTCGGCGTCGTCGTACCGCGGCTGACGGACGGGGTTCGGGGGTCGTTCGATAACCGGCAGGTGATGGCCTCGACGCTGGTCGTGGTCCTCGTCGTCGGGACGAGCCTCGGCGGGTTCTACGCCGCGAGCGGCCTCGGTGCAGCGCACCACGGCAGTCCGAGCCTCCCCCCGTTCATCGACGGCGACGACCGGGAGGCGATGGAGTGGGCGGGCAACAACACCGACGAGGACGCGTCGTTCGTCGTACTCTCGGACGCCGCCGAACTGTTCCCCCACTACGCCGAGCGGAGCATCCTCGTGGGACCGTGGGGCGTCGAATGGAAGAGCCCGGACAGGTACTACGACCAGATTTCGGCGTTCAAAACGGCGAGCACCTGTCAGAACGCGACCTGCGTGACCGCGTCGATGGAGTCCGTCGACGCCTCCCCCGACTACCTCTACGTCCCCCGGGGGACGTACACCGTCCGGGGGCTCCAAGAAGACGGGACCGAACGGCTCCGCAGGTCGCTCGCCGACAGTCGCCGCTACGAGCGAGTCTACGGAAACGACGGGGTCGTGGTGTACGCGGTCGAGCCGAACGACACCGACAGCCCGACCGCCGAAACGGCCGGTTTGTCAGACGCTAAGCGCCGTCGACCGGGATTATCCGGCCGATAGTAAACACCCCTCGGGGAGAGCGTGAGGTATGTTCGCACCATCACGAATCCGCGGCTCGTACGGGACCCACGTGACCGCGAAACTCGCCCTCAAGGCCGGTCGCGCCCTCGCGGGGACGGGCGACGAAATCGTCGTGGGCCACGACCCGAGCGACAGCGCTCGCCTCCTCGCGGACGCCGTCGCACTCGGGGTCTGTGAGTGCGGTGGCACCGTCCATCGACTCGGCCCGGTGGCGAGTCCGACCGTCTCCCACGGCGTGAGGCGACTCGGCGGCGACGCCGGCGTGGCGGTGACGACCGTCAGCGACCCCGACGACGACACCGCGCTGAAACTGTTCGACGACGACGGCTCGCGCCTCTCGTGGGAGCGACAGAGCAGGGTCGTCCGCCGGGTCAACGGCTCGTCCGCCGAAGTCGCCTCGTGGGACGAAATCGGGGCGGAGCGTCGCTGGGACGACGCCACGGCACGTCATCTCGATCATCTCTGCGACTCCCGGCCGCCGCTTTCCGACACGCGCGCCGTGGTCGCCGTCGGCGAGCGGGGCGACGGCATCGTGGCCGAGGCGCTCGAACGCCTCGGCTGCGACGTCGAGCGCCTCGCTGACACCGCTGACGACTCGTTCCCGCGACGCCGGGTGGCCGACGGCGACGACGTCTGCCGGACGCTCCGCCGGGCTGTTGCGACCACGGACGCCGATATCGGTCTCGCCCACGACGCCGACGCGGACCGCCTCGTCGCCGTCGACGAGACCGGCGAGGTCGTCGGCGGGGACACGCTCTTGGGGCTGTTCGCGCGGGAAGCGGTCCGCGATGCCGACGGCGACGCGCGCGTCGCCGTCCCGCTGGAGGCGAGTCGACGCATCGAGGAGGTCGTCTCCGACGCGGGCGGGAGCATCGTGCGAGTCGAGATGGACGGAATCCCGGGGTCCGGACCGGCGTCGAGCGCGGACGTCGTCTTCGGCGGCGAGCCGAGCGGCGTCTATCAGTGGCCGGACGAGTCGCCCTGTCCGGACGCGGCGCTGTCGGCGATTCGGCTCGCGCGCCTCGTCGACGAGGGAGCGCCGCTCTCCGAACAGGCGGGCGACGTCGCGGCGTACCCGCTGTTTTTCGACTCGGTCGCGGTCGACAACTGCGCCCGCGAGATGACGCGGCTCGCGACCGAGAGCCAAGCGCGGTTCGACGACGTTCGAACCGACGACGGCATCTTCGTCGAACGAGACGACGCGTGGTTCGTCGTCAGGGCGAGCCGAACCGAGCGCGTCCTTCGCGTGACCGTCGAAGGAACGTCCCGAAACAGTGCGAAACAGTTGTTCGAAGCGGTGTGGGCGCTCGTGGCCGACGAGCGAGCGACGCTCGTCGCCTGACCGCGCCCGGCCGGCGCATCGGCGCGCGCCGCGGGCGAGCAAAACACACATAGCGGCGCGCTCCGAACCGCGGCTCGGAACCGTGGGACACGAAGGCGGGAGCCAAAGCGCGTACGACGCCGTCGAGACCGGCGACGAGCTGGTGAGCTGGTCGCGGGCGTACTGCCGCCGCGCGGCGAGCGACTACGGCTTCAGCGTGGACCTACACCGCGTCGAGTGGGAAGTGTCCACCCGCGCGAAGCGCCGAGCGGCCGCGGTGAAAACCCCGACCGTCGACGACGCCGCGGTCGGCGAACCGAGGCGGTGGGACAGCACGTCGTCGCGCGCGGACCGACTCGGCGATCCACCGACGTGTACCATGTCGCTGTCGTGGCGGGCGTTCGAGTCGTTCGACCGCGCGGAGTGGTCGGCGACGCTCCGACACGAACTCGTCCACGTCGAGCAGTTTCAGGCGTTCGGCGCGACCGACCACGGGCCGGCGTTCAAGCGCCGCGCCGAGGCGGTCGACGCGCCGGTTCGCGTCCGCCGGTTCGCGGAGCCGAAGTACACGCTCACCTGCGAGGCCTGCGGCGCGGACGTGGCCTACCGCTACCGCGAGTGCAAACTGGTTCGCGAGTCGTCGGCCTATCGCTCCGCCTGCTGCGATGCGCCGCTGGACTGTCGAAAACGAGAGGGATAGCGGGCGAACGCGAGCGCCCGCCGCCCGGAGCGACTACCGACTCGGCGGGTGCGCCCGCGCCTCCCGAATCGCCACGAAAGCGATGACGAGGACGAACACGAGCGCCAAGAAGAACTCGATGCCGGGAACGGTCCCGGAGACGGCCCAGACGTACGCGTCCTCCGCGCCGAGGATGACGAACAGTCCGACGAGAATCGCCACGCCGGTTCGACCGATACCGAGTCTCATACCCCGATTTTACCGCCGCGACGACATAAGCGTTGGAGGCGGCTGTCGTCGCGTGAGACGCGTCGGTATTGCTCGCTACCACGAATACTACACCGACAGAGACCGCCGACCGAGTTAGATTGTGGTCTCGTACTTCCTCAGAGATGAGAATGAAATCATTCACGCCCGATTCGAAAAGATCCGAAGAAGATACTCCGTCAAATAAGAGAGATGGGCAGACAATAATGTCTATTTTTTGCACTACTATTGGGATATTTGGAGTGGGAATCGGACGCGAAACACGCGCGTCGAGACACCGCGCCACGTTCACGCCACGCCCCCCGAGAGGGGAGTATTTATCACGCGAGCGCGACCCAAACCCAGTATCGAACCCATGCGACACGTCCCAGGAACCTTCTCGATAGCGGCGCGCGACCCCGAGGCGAACGTCTACGGCGCGGCGGTGACGACCGGCACCGTCGCCGTCGGCGCGACCTGTCCCTACGTGAGCGCCGGCGGCGCGGCGGTCACGCAGTCGTACACGAAGCCCGAACACGGCCGCGACGCGGTCGCCCGCGCCGAAGGCGGCGAGCGCATCGACGACGCCTTCGAGGCGCTCCTCGCCGCCGACGACCACGCCGCCTACCGGCAGGTCCACGGCGTCGGCGCGAGCGGCGAGTTCGCCTTCACCGGCGGCGAGTGCGTCTCGTGGGCCGGCCACCGCGTCGGCGACGACTACACCGTCGCGGGCAACATGCTCGCCGGCGAGACGGTCGTCGAAGCGACCGCCGACGCCTACGAGTCCGCCGACGGCGACATGGCCGACCGGCTCGTCTCGGCGCTCGAAGCCGGCGAGGCGGCGGGCGGCGACGACCGCGGCGAGCTGAGCGCCGCGGTGCTCGTCCACGCGCCGACGCCGGAGTTCTACCACAACCTCCGCGTGGACCTCTCCGACGAACCGGTGGCCGACCTGCGCGACCTGCTCTCGGAGGCGCGGCAGGCCAAAGCACAGATTCGGCGAGAGACGGACGCGCAGTTCGGCGACTACCCGGACGAGATTCTCGACTTCGGCGTCAAGTACTGACCCGGCTTCGCGTCAAATACTGAGAAGAGACCGCGCGGGCGGATTCAGTCCGAGTCGGCCGGACTGGTCTCCGCGCGCTTCGACGGCGTGATAAAGGAGTCACGCTGGCTCATCTCCTCTTCGGAGAGGTGACAGGAGATGTAGTGGTCGCCGCCGTCGACGGCTTCGAGTTCCGGGAGGTCCTGCTCGCAGACGTCGCCGATTTTCTTCGGACAGCGCGTCTGGAACGGACAGCCCGACGGCGGGTTGATGGGACTCGGAACGCTCCCTTCGAGGAGAATGCGGTCCGTCTCGCGGTCCGGGTTCGCGTGGGGGACCGCGGACAGCAGGCTCTCCGTGTAGGGGTGGAACGGTGCCGAGAACACCTGCTCGATGCTCCCGAACTCCGCGATTTTCCCGAGGTACATCACGGCCACGCGGTCGCAGATGTGCCGGATGACGCCGATGTTGTGCGAGATGAACAGGAACGAGATGTTCTCGTCTTCCTGAATCTCGTTCAGGAGGTTGAGAATCTGCGCCTGCACACTCACGTCGAGCGCCGACACGGGCTCGTCGCAGACGATGAGCTTCGGTTCGACCGCGAGCGCGTGCGCGATGGCGACGCGCTGTTGTTGGCCCCCGGAGAACTCGTGAGGGTACTTGCTCGCGGCGGCCCGCGAGAGGCCGACGCGTTCGAGCAGGTCGCCCACGCGTTCGCGCTTTTCCTCGCCGGTGGCGATGCCGTGTTTCTCCATCGCGCGCCCGACGATCTGGCCGACGGTCTTCCGCGGGTTGAGCGAGCTCTGGGGGTCCTGGAAGATCATCTGCATCTCGCGGCGCAGACTCCGAATCTCCGAGGTTCCGAGCTCGTGGAGCGGCTGGCCCTCGAAGTACACCTCGCCGTCGGTCGGTTCGAGAAGGCGGAGCGCGGTGCGAGCGACCGTGGACTTGCCACAGCCGGATTCGCCGACGAGCCCGACGGTCTCGCCGGGGTAGACGTCGAAGCTCACGTCGTCGACGGCCTTGACGTGCCGCCGTTCGACGGTCGGCAGGCCGCCGCCCTCCCACGAGAGGTGGACGTTGCCGAAGACGCCCTCGCCGGCATCGAAGTACTTCTTCAGGTTCCGCACCTCGAACAGCGGCTCGCCGGTACGGTCGATGTCGCGGCGGCCGGTTCCGGCTTCGGGGACCGTGCTCTCCGAGAGGTCGAGGTCGTCGGCGTGCAGACACGCCGCGCGCGAGGAGTCGTCGCCGACGGCGTCGAGCGACGGGTCGCCGCCGGTCCGACACGCCTCGGTGGCGTGGGGACACCGCGGCGCGAAGTTGCACCCGCTCGGGAGGTTCCCGAGGTCGGGCATCGCGCCGTCGAGCGTCGGCAGTTCGTCGTAGTCGGTGTCGACCTCGGGGATGGAGTCGATGAGCGCGCGGGTGTAGGGGTGTCGTGGGCGGTCGAACAGGTCGCCGAGTTCGGCCGTCTCCACGAGGTTCCCGGCGTACATCACGCCGACGTGGTCACACGTCTGGGCGACGACGCCGAGGTTGTGGGTGATCATCAGCACGGCCGTCCCCTCGCGCTCCTGCATCTCGTTGAGCAGGTCGAGAATCTTCGCCTGCGTCGTCACGTCGAGCGCGGTGGTCGGCTCGTCGGCGATGATGAGGTCCGGCTCGCAGGAAAAGCCGATGGCGACGAGGACGCGCTGGCGCATCCCCCCGGAGAACTCGTGAGGGTAGTCGTCGATGCGTTCTTCCGCGTCCGGGATGCCGACCTCGTCCATCGATTCGACGGCGAGCCGACGGGCCTCCGACTTCGAGACGTCCTGGTGGCGGCGAATCGTCTCCGTGATCTGCTCGCCGACGGTCATCACCGGGTTGAGCGACGACATCGGGTCCTGCGGAATCATGGCGATGCGGTTGCCGCGGATGTCGCGCATCTCGGCGTCAGTCTTCTGGAGGAGGTCCTCCCCGTTGAAGATGACCTGCCCGCCCGTGATTTCGCCGGGCGAGTCGATGAGGCGCATGAGGGAGCGAGCCGTCACGGACTTGCCCGCGCCCGACTCGCCGACGAGACCCATCGTCTCGCCGCGGTCGAGCGAGAACGACACCTCGTTGGAGGCGACGATGGGGCCGCCCTCGGTGCGGAACTCGGTTCTGAGTCCGCGAACGTCGAGCAGCGGGCCGTCGTCGGCCTCGCCGTCGGTCGCGGTGGTCGGGGCGCTCATTCTATCGCCTCCACTTTGGGGTCGAGCACGTCACGCAGTCCGTCACCGAGCATGTTGAACCCGACGACGGCGATGCCGATAGCCAGCGCGGGGAACAAGAGCATCCACGGCGCGGTCTCCATGAAGCCGCGACCGGTGTTAATCATCAGCCCCCACGACGGCCGCGGCGGTTGCGCGCCGAGACCGAGGAACGACAGGCTCGCCTCCGCGAGGATGGCAAAGGAGACGTTCAGCGACCCCTGCACCAGCATGGGAGCCATGCAGTTCGGGAACACCTCGCTGAAGACGATGCGCGAGTCGCTCTCGCCGCGGGCGACGGCGGCCTCGACGTACGCCTCGTTGCGCTCGGCCAGCGCCGCGCTCCGCGAGACGCGGGCGATGTACGGCGTGTAGACGAACGCCAGCGCGATGATGACGTTACTCAAGTCCGGGCCGAGGACGACGAGGAGCGTGAGCGCGAGCAACACCGGCGGGAACGCCATCGCGGCGTCCATGACGCGCATCAGTATCTCGTCGGTCAGGCCGCCGGCGTAACCGGCGACGACGCCGATGACCGCCCCGACGGCGAGCGCGCCGGAGATGGCACCGAAGCCGACGTACAGCGAGATGCGACTCCCCATGACGACGCGGCTGAAGATGTCGCGGCCGAGGTCGTCGGTGCCGAACGGGTGTTCGACCGACGGGGCCTGCGAGCGGTCTTCGATGTTCGTCTGCTCGATGGGGTACGGCGCGATGAGCGGCGCGAAGATGGCGACCAACACGAGCATCACCACGATGGAAAAGCCCAGCATCGCCTTCGTGTTACTGCGGAACTTCCGGACGAACCGGGCGATACGGTCGCGCTGCGACTGCGTGATGGTGAAGCGACCGCGGTCGGTCTCCCGTTCGGTCGCCATCAGTCGTCACCTCCGTAGCGGATACGGGGGTCGAAGTACGCGTACAGCAGGTCTGCGGCGAAGTTCGAGAACATGTAGATGAGTGCGACCACGAGGATGCACCCCTGAATCAGGGGGATGTCGCGGCTCTGAATCGCGGTCAGCGTCAGCCGACCGATGCCGGGCCAGAAGAACACCTCTTCGAGCACGACGACCCCGCCGAACGCGTAGCTGAACTGGAACGCGATGACCGTGATGACGGGGATGATTGCGTTCTTGAGCGCGTGCCTGAGGACGATGACCCGCTGGCTCATCCCCTTCGCACGCGCGAGATTGATGTACTCCTCGCTGAGCACCTCCAGCATCGACGACCGGGTCATCCGCATGATGTAGGCGGTGAGCGCGAAGCCCATCGCCCCCGCGGGGAGGACGAGTCGCGTGAGCGACCCGACGAGGTCCTCGCTCGGGGAGACGTACCCCCCGGTCGGAAAGAGGTTCAGCCAGACGGCGAACACCAGGATGAACACCAGCCCCCACAGGAAGATGGGCATCGAGATGCCGACGAAGGCGAACATCGAGGCGCTCACGTCGGGCGCTTCGTTCTGGTTGACGGCGGCGTAGACGCCGAGCGGGACCGACAGCACGACGGCGACGAGCGTCGCGGCGACCGCGAGCATCATCGACCGCGGCAGGCGCTCGGCGATGAGCTGTGCCACGGGCTCGCCGAACCGGAGCGATTCGCCCATGTTCCCCTGGAGGAGCCCGACGACCCAGTCGATGTACTGCACGTACAGCGGGCGGTTGAGTCCCAGTTGGGTTTGGAGCGCTTCGAGCGATTGTTCGGTCGCGTTGGGGCCCAAGATGAGCAGGGCCACGTCACCGGGCAGGATGTTGGTGACGGCGAAGGCGATGAGCGTGACGAAAAACAGCGTCACCGCCATGAACCCGACGCGCCGAACGACGTAGTTGTACATCGACATTGTGTGGAATCCCTGTTAGCGGTCGAGCCAGTTGTCGCCGAACTGCAGCGTCGATCCGTCGGGCGCGCCGATGTCGCCTTTGTACTGCGAGGCGGCTCCGTAGAGGCTCGGCTGCCACCACAGGAAGAGGTGACCTGCGCGGTCCTCGTGGAGAATCTCCGTCGCCTGGTGGTAGAGTTCGGCGCGCTCCTGTTCGTCGTAGATGGTGCGCGCCTCCTCGACGAGCGCGTTGTACTCGTCGTTCTCCCAGTTGGTGAAGAAGAACGCCCCGTTGGGGTGCAGGAACTTGTAGAACGACACGTCGGGGTACCAGAGCGCGAGGTAGGAGCTCGTCGTCGCCTGGAAGTCGCGGTTGGAGTAGACGTCCGAGAGCCACGTGCTCCACGTGATCTGCTGGATTTCGAGGTTGATGCCGACCTCCGCGGCGTCGGCGGCGATGACCTCCGCGGCCTGCACCTGCGTCGGGTAGGACTGCGGAATCTTGAACGTCGCCGTGAAGCCGTCGGACATGCCGGCGGCGTCGAGGTGTTCCTGCGCCTTGTCGAGGTCGCGTGGGCGCGGTTCGATGTCCGGGTTGACCCACGGGCTGCCGGGCGTCGCCGGGGACGCGGTGGTCTGACCGGTGCCGTAGAGGGCCGCCTCGGCGACCTTCTCCTTGTCGATGGTGTAGTCGAGCGCGAGGCGGGCGTCCCGGTTGTCGAAGGGAGCCACGTCGCAGTTCAGGCCGAGGTAGACGAGCGATTTCGGGAACTGCTTCTCGAATCGAACGTCGGGGGCCTGCTCGACGCGGGAGACGTCCTTCGGCGCGATGCCGTTGATGAAGTCGTACTCGCCGGCGAGGAACGACTGGAGACGGACGCTCGGGTCCGGCACCTCGCTCTTGACGATGGTGTCGATGAACGGGCCGTCCTCGTCGGACGCGCCCCAGTAGTCCTCGTTGCGCGTCATCGTGAACGAGGTCTCGATCTCCCGGCTCTCGAACTTGTACGGGCCGGTCCCGATGGGGTCTTCGACCATGTCCTTCTCGGCGTTCTCGGCGGGCATGACCGACAGTTCCGCCGTCGCCATCTTGGCGAGGAACGGCGCGAACGGCTCGGTGAGTTGGACTTCGAAGGTGTAGTCGTCGGGGGCGCGAAGCTCCTCGACGTAATCGAAGAAACCGGTGGCGAGGAAGTCGCCGTTCTGGACGCGCTCGTAGCTCGCAAGCACGTCTTCGGAGGTCATCTCCTCGCCGTTGTGGAAGGTGACGCCCTCCCGGAGGTTGAACGTCAGGAGCGTGTTGTCGTCGGACTGCTCCATCGACTCCGCGAGATGCGGCTGGATGGAGTAGTCGTCCTGCAGCGCGACGACTTCCTCGTAGATGTTCTCCAGAACGCGCTTGGAGGCCGCCGAGGTGTCGATGTGCGGGTCGAGACCCTGCACCGGCACCGCGCCGCCCCACTGGAGCGTCCCGCCCTGCTTCCCACCACTTGCCGCGGTCGTGTCGGTACTCTCCGTGTCGCCGCCTTCGTCCGTGGAGCCCGAGTCTTCGGTCGTGCCGTCGTCGGAACCGCCGCCCGTACAGCCGGCGAGCGCCACCGCGCCGGTCGTCGCCGCCGCCCCGAGGAAGGTACGGCGGTCGAAACGACTGCGACGCGTGCCGTCGCCGGTGCTGTCGGAGGAGTCGCTCCCCTTGCCATTCTCTTGCATACAGTCGCTCAAATCCGTTACTGTGTGATAAAAATTGTGGTTGTGTGAGTACAATCACCATATCGAGACGGGTGAAATGTAATACCGGATACCATTTCGAGCGCCGAACGCGACGGAACTGCTGAATGGCCAATTCTAACCTGCCACGTCCGGAATTACTCCACGAATGTCAACCCACTTCGTCGCAGGCGACGGTCCACATCGACGACCCGCAGGTCGCTCGCGGGCGACCGAACCGTCGCCGACGCGCGTCCTCGAACGTCGCTGACGTCCGCCCTCGAACGACACGGACGGTGGGCAGAGTCCCGGAACCCACATCCAGCGCGCTGTACCTACTGATTTCGGGGAGTCCGTGGCCGCCCGGTACTGTCACGCATGTGACCGAATTCCAAACAATAAAATAGGGTTAGTCACGAATCCGGGAACCATGCGAGTCAACCAGCAGCGACTCCGCAGTGACATCGAGTCGAACGCGGAGTTCGGGGCCGTCCCGACAGACGAGGGTCGGGGACGGACGGTCCTTGCCGGCAGCGAGGCGGACCGGCGGGCGAGAGAGTTTTTCTGCGAGCGCCTCCGGGACGCCGGTCTCTCCATCACCATCGACGAGGTCGGCAACATCGTCGGCCGGTGGGAGCCCGAGAGCGCGGACCCCGACGCGGCCCCGGTCGCGACCGGGAGCCACCTCGATTCGGTCCCCGAGGGCGGCATCTTCGACGGCCCGCTCGGCGTCTACGCGGGGCTGGAGAGCGTCCGCGCGATGCAGGACGCCGGCGTCGAACCCGTCCGCCCCGTCGAGGTCGTCAACTTCACCGAGGAGGAGGGCCAGCGGTTCGGCGGCGGCCTCATCGGGTCGGCGGTCGCTGTCGGCGAGCTGAGCGTCGCGGAGGCGCTCGATATCGAGGACGCCGACGGGATTCCGCTCGGCGACGCCCTCGCGGACATCGGCTACCGGGGTGACGGGCGCATCGACGCCGCGGACTGGGACGCGTGGATAGAGCTCCACATCGAGCAGTCCGAGCGCCTCGAAGACGCGGCGGTCCCGGCCGGCGTCGTCACGAGCATCGTCGGCCTCTCGCGCTGTGCCGTCGAAATCACGGGCGAGGCCGACCACGCGGGGTCGACGCTCATGGACGACCGCTCGGACGCGCTCGCCGCCGCCAGCGAGTTCGTCCTCGACGTGGAGCGCGCGACGAACGAACGCGGCGAGGTCTCGGAGACCGCGGTCGGAACCGTCGGCAAACTCGAAGTCTCGCCGAACGCGCCCAACGTCATCGCCGGAAAGGTCGACCTGACCGTCGACGTCCGCGACGTGGCGTACGACTCCATCGAGTACGTCATCGGTGAGGCGGAGGCGAGCCTCGCCCGCA
Organism: Haloferax sp. KTX1; assembly: GCF_902410085.1. NCBI lineage: Archaea > Methanobacteriati > Methanobacteriota > Halobacteria > Halobacteriales > Haloferacaceae > Haloferax > Haloferax sp. KTX1. The sequence goes on from NZ_CABPRH010000003.1 coordinate 214,582, forward strand.
TCGAGGCCGAGCGCCCGGTCGAGACCGCGCTCTCGCACCCGTGGGACCGCAAGCCCGTCGAGATGAGCGAGCGGTGCCGCGCCGCGCTCCACGACGCCGGGACCGACGCCGGCCTCGAAACCCTCGACCTCCACTCCGGGGCCGGCCACGACACTATGCACGTCGCGGCCGTCACCGACGCCGCGCTGCTCTTTGCCCCCTCCCGCGACGGTATCTCCCACAACCCCCGCGAGTGGACCGACTGGGCGGACTGCGCCGACGCGACCCGCGTGCTCGCCGGCGCGCTCGCCGACCTCGCGACCGAGTGACGAAACCGCCCGACTGACGACCGCCGTTCTCGTGTTCGTCCGCCGCTCTGCTGTTTCTCGGTGAGGTCGAACGACCGCCGCCCGCGTCTCTGCGAGACTGCGCAGTCGAGCGCGGTCGAACCGCTCGCCACACCCGCTCTCGAATCCTCGTGTAGAGCCACTGAAACGCGTGTTTTCTCTCGGGTCGATTCGTATCGACACCCTCGGAACGGCGAATCGTTCGTACAATGAGAACGTGGCTTCGAGAAGTCGAATTCGCCATTTTCAGCACTTCGTTAGACGTAATTCGGCGGTTGCGTGTCTCTGACCACGGGATTTTGCGGCAATTAGTGCGATTATCGGGGCACCTCGGAAGTGGACGTTTGTCAAATACAAACACCTATGGCGACGGGGATTCGAACTGCACTATGGCAGACGAACACACGACCGGCTCACCGCGGACCCTGAAAACGGTGTCTCGCGCGTTCGACGTCGTTCGTGCGCTCGAAGAGTTAGACGGCGCGCGAGTGACGGAGCTGGCGAACCACCTCGACCTCTCGAAGAGCGTCGTCTACAACTACCTCAGCACGCTGCGGGCCGAGAAGTTCGTCGTGAAGGAAGAAGACACCTACCGGCTGTCGCTCCAGTTCCTCCTCGTGGGCGAGTACGTCCGGTACCAGAACATCCTCTACCGCATCGGCAAGCCCGAAATCGAGGAACTCGCGGAGAAGACGGGCGAATACGCCCACTTAGCGACCGAACAGCACGGGCTGGGCGTCAACCTCTACAAGGTGAGCGGCGAGAAGGCCGTCGGGAGCGACTATCAGGTGAACAAACTCCAGCGAGCCGACTACCTCCACTTCTCGGCGACTGGAAAGGCGATTCTCGCGCACCTCCCGAGAGAACGCGTCGAGTGGATCGTCGACCAGTACGGACTCCCGCGCAAGACCGAGGCGACCATCACGACCCGCGACGAGCTCTTCGAGGAGTTGGAGACGATTCGCGACCGGGGCTACTCGCTCAACGACGAAGAGGAGATAAAGGGCCTGCAGGCCATCGGCGCGCCGGTGACGAACCGCCACGGGCGCGTCCTCGGCTCCATCAGCGTCTCCGGACCCGTCCGCCGGATGAAGCAGCCGGAGTACCACGAGCGGCTCATCGAGAGCGTCGTTAACACCGCCAACGTCATCGAAGTGAACGTCAACATGGAGGAGTCCGACGACGACTTCCCGACGTTCAGCTAATCGGGGCGCGTCACCGCGACGCCGCCGGGTCGGTATGGTCCCCCCGCCGCCGACCGCTCGGCACGGTTCACAAACGGAGAACCCGCGGTCGACGCGCTTCGCGGCCGAGTCAGCGGCTACCGGCGATGCCGACGCGACGGGCTGAACGGCTTCCTTGCCCCCGAATCTCGGCGTCGCCGCCGGCAACGCCGCGCTCGGGCCGTCGGTGTCGTCTGTCAGCCGGGATTGACGGTTTCGAACGTCGGACGGTCAACACGCCCCGAGAAGTTGCGAAAACGGAACATCGAAGAAGCGACACACAAAAACGAATATCCGGTCGTATTGACCATATAAGAACACAAATCAGGAACTGGTGAGAGAATGTTCAATAATGAGCCACATTCCAGCTAGTCTCCAAATGATTCTGTCGCAATCGAGACGCCTCACCGATAGGGGGGCGACGACCACCACCCGTCGGACGATGGGGCCAGATCTCATTACACAAGTAGGAGTGTCATGCAGACGCGCACGTCCGGCCCGGGTCGACTGTCGTGCGCGAACGACCGAACGGACCGAACACGGTCTTCCGACCAGACAATAATGTCGTTATTAGACAATAGCTCTGGGCGTCAAACAGGTCTCCAGATATATCCGCAGTTCACGAGACAATCAGAGAGCGCCATCGTCTCAACTAGATGTGGGCCTAATACCGGTTATACAACCAAACAATCCACAATTTGTAGAAATTGTAAACATTGTATAGTGTTCGTGATCTACAGCCGCGTTTCGAGCGTCCGATGTCACCCCAGTAGCGGTGTATTATAGACACAATATCAACTAGTGGAGTCAGCGCGGTTCGAGGTGAGTCGCCCTCATTCCGGGCCGTCGGTGGCGTCGTGGACGTCAGGCTCGGGTTCGGGTTCGGGCTCGGGCTCAAGGGGTCGCCGGACCACGAGCACCGGGGCGACGGTCTGTTCGGCGACGCGATCGGAGGTTTCGCCGAACAGTCGGCCGCGGAGCGTGGGTTTCTCCTCGCCCATCACGACCACGTCGTGGCCGTCCGCGGCCTCGATGAGCGCCTGTAGCTGGTTCTGTGCGACGACGACGACGCGCGAGATGTGCTTGCTGCAGACGCCGAGAAGAGCCAGTTCGTGGGCGACCTCGTCGAGGAGGCGTTCGCCCTCGGCGACCGCGTCGTCGTCTTCGGCGGCGTGGAACAGCGTGAGGTCGATGTCCTCGCGTCTCCCGACGGCCGCGGCGACCTTGGTAATCGTTTCGAGGTTGATGTCCTCTTTTATCGGGACGATGACGCGGTCGATGGTCGGGGCGGGGTTCGAGAGCAACACCGCGTCGCAGTCCGCCTCGGTGGCGATGCGCTCCGTCGTCTGGTCGGCGTCGTGGGTGAACACGAGGCGCGTCTCGACGGTCGCCCCCGCGGCTTCGAACGCCGAGACGAGCTCGTCGAGTTCGTCGCGGACCTTCGGTTCGAACTGTTCTCCGGCCTGTTCGGGAGCCGTCTGCTCGGGTATCTCGTGGTACGCGAGGAGGACGACCGTCGTCTCCGAGAGCAGGCGGGTCAGTTGGTCGGGTATCACCTGTCCTTCGAGCACCGCGACGGGGACGAGCACGCGAACGTCGTCGGGGTCACGCATCGGTGCTCACCCCCTTGAGGCGCACGTCGCGGGCGTAGACGAAGTACCACGCCAGCGCGGCGAGCGCGACGACGACACCGACCGCCTGCGAGAGCGGTTGCATGAACGCGACGAGGCTGAAACTCGCGAGCGCCCCGAGCACCGGGACGACCGGGTAGCCGGGGACGCGGAACGACGGGTCGTACCACGCGGGGTTCGACCGGCGGAGCGCGACGAGCGCCACGCAGATGAGCCCGTAGGTGACGAGGTGCAGGAACGACGCGACCTCGGCGAGCACCTCCGTCCGGCCGACGGCGACGAGGACGACCGTCGGCCCGCCGACCAGCGCGAGCGCGACGTGGGGCGTCCCGTACCGGAGGTTGATTCGCGCGAGCTGCGGCGGGACCAGCGCGTCGCGGCTGAGCGCGTAGAGGGCGCGCGACGAACTGAGAATCGAGGCGTTCGCGCTCGACACCGTCGCGAAGAGCCCGGCGACGAGGATGGCGACCGCGCCGGGAAAGCCGAGGTACGAGCGGGCGACCTCGACGATGGCCGTCTCGCCGAAGGAGGCGAGGCGGGCGCTCCCGAACGCGCCGGTCGAGACGAGAATCGTCACGACGTACAGCACCCCGACGACGACCACGGAGCCGACCATCGCCAGCGGGAGGTTCCGCCCGGGCTTCGTTATCTCGCCCGCGACCGTCGCCACCTGCGCGAACCCGAGGTACGAGGTGAACACGAGCGCCGCCGTGGTGAAGATACTGAGCGTGCCGAACGGCATGAACTCCTCGGGGACCGTCTGGCGGCCGAACAGCCCGAGCGTGTCGAGCGAGCCGTAGACGAGGAACACGAGGAGGATGCCTAGAAGCAGGCTCACGATGCCGTTCTGGAGCTTCGTCGCGTTCTCGGTCCCGAACATGCTGAGCGCCGTCAGGACGATGCCGAAGCCGACGCCGAGCACCGCCACGAGCGGCAGGTCAGAAACCATCGACGCCGCGCCCAACTCCGCCAACACGGCGAGGGCGTACTGCGCGAAGCCGACGAGGTAGAACGCCGACGCGAACACCAGTCCCAGCCAGAGCCCGATACCGACGACCGCGCCGAAGACCGACCCCATGCCGCGGGAGATGAAGTAGTACGCGCCGCCGCTTTTCGGCATCGCCGTCGCCAACTCGGAGGTCGGAAGCGCGACCAACAGGGCGATGACCGCACCGAGCGCGAACGAGAGCGCGGCCGCGGGGCCCGCCTGCCCGGCGGCGAGGCCGGGAAAGACGAAGATACCCGCGCCGACCATCGTTCCGATACCGATTGCGAGGCCGCCGCGGAGGCCGATTGTCCGCTCTAACTCGGTCCCGCTTTCGAGGACCGTCACCTCGTCGGCCGCGTCCCCGACGTCGACCGCCGGGTCCGACGAACCGACACCCGCCCCGTCGCCGGGCGGGTCGACCCCGAGCACCGAACCGCCGTCGTTTCCATCTGACATCGTACCGTCTTGTTATTGCGTCTCACAAATATATCTAGCACCCATCATATAGAGGGTGTCGGGGCGGCCGGTGAATGCGTCTCCGGCGGCCCGAGACCGACCACCGGCGACGAGAGAAAGTGTTAATTCGTCCGCGACACGCCCAACATGCAGAACGATGGCGCACGGAACGCGGCGCGGCGGCCGGTTCGCACGGGGTGACCAGCGGTGAACTGGTCGCGGAAGTCGCTCGACGAACTCGAAGCGTTCTACTGGGAGACGATAGCCCCCGCGATGGACCGCGACGGGATGGACCCGACGCGAGACGTGCCGACGTACGCGTGGCTGACGGAGCGCGGGTGGTCGGGTATCGCCTACGCGCTCCGCGAGAAACACGACCTCACGCCGCGGGAGTTCTTCGTCGAGGTCGTCGGCCTCGGCGACGACGAGGCCGACGAGGGCTACGACTGGGGCATCGACGACGACCGCACCGTCGAGGCGTTCGAGTCCTACCTCGACATGCTCGAATCGCGGCGCGGCCTCGCCGACTCGACGCTGCCGACCCGCCGAACCCACCTCGCGCGGTTCGCCCGCGTCTACCGCGACCGACACGGGTCGTCAGACCTGCTCTCTCGACTCGACGACCGCGACGCCGAACCCGACGAGATAGACCGCTGTCTCGCGGTCCTCGACGAGTTCGACGCCGAACTCGCCACCGACGGGACGAAGCTCAAATACCTCCAGACGGTCCGGTCGTTCTACGAGTACCTCGTCGACTTCCGGCGCGCGCGGTACAACCCCGTCGAGAACGCCGCGAAGCAGTTCCGCTGGGAGCAGGGCCAACCCGACAACCGCACGATGACCGCAGAACAGGTAAGCGACGTGTACGCCGTCGCCGACGACCTCGAAGACCGGCTTCTCGTCCTCGGACTCGCCGGCTGGGGGCTCCGCCCGAACGAACTCGCGTCGCTCCGCGCGTCGCAACTCGTCCTCTCCGGCGACGACCCTCACATCGAGTTCGAAGCGCGGAAGAACGGGCCGGGAACCGTCGCGCTTCTCTACGGCGTCGACGCCGTCGCCGCCCGCATCGACGCGCTCGCCGAGCACGACGACTGGAACGGCGCGCTGTTTCCCTCCTCGCGGGCCGCCTCGGGCCACATCGCCCGCGAGACGGTCAACCGGCGGTTCAAGCGCCTCGCCGACGAGGCGGGCGTGACCGTCGACGGCGACGTGCCGACGGCGAAGCTCTGTCGGCGCTTCTGGTACACGGCCTATCAGGCGGCGGTCGACGAGATGCTCGCCCAGTTAGAGGGCGTCGCCGCGGACCAGGGGTCGAAAAGCGCCGACGTCGTCATGTCGAACTACCTCTCCGAGGAGCGCCGCCGGTCCTTCCGCCGGCAGGCGATGCGCGAGACGCTGGCCGAGGTGTTCGAGCCTGACGGCGAGTCCGCGACCGTCGAGACGCAGATGCCGCGGTGAGTGTGACTGCCGGCGTCACCCCGGCGCGTTCTCGGGAGGCGAGCGCATCTCCGGAGCGTTCGGTGGTCGTGGCTTTTACCCGTGTCGAGGAGCGACCGTCGGATATGGACCTTCGAGTTGCCGGCCTGAACGGTCTCGAAGAACGAGTCGAGAGCGCGCTGGACCGAATCGGCGAACTGCAAGCGGGCACGCGAGTGCAGTCGGACGCGTTCTTCTCACAGCCGTTCATGAGCGACCACACCGAGTTCGACTCGTTCGCCGCGTTCTGCGAGCAGAGCCCGTGGCCCCTCGACGACGTCGGCGACGTCCAGGACGTCCCTCGTGACCGACTCAACGGATACATCGCTTCGACGACCGACTTCGAGACGTGGGAGGGAATGAAAACCCGGGCCGCGGAGGAGGAGATCATCGACCAGATCGTCTCCTGACTAGCCGACGGTTTGAACCGCGGTCAGGACGCGATACAGGCCGTAGCTGATGAGGCCCGCGCCGAACATCGAGCCGACCCACGAGCCGAGCGTAATGCCGACCTTCCGCGGCGAGACGCCGCTCCCGCCGGACGAACTCGCCGCGAGTCCGCTGCCGACGATGCTCGCGATCATCACTTTGTTGAACGAGATCGGGATACCCAGTACGATCGCGAGTTGGGCGATGAGAAAGGCGGGAATCAGGGCGGCTATCGACCGCCGGGGGCCGAGCGCGGCGTACTCGTTCGAGACGGCTTGCACGAGTCGCGGCCCACGAATCCACGCGCCGAGGAGAATCCCGCCGCCGCCGAGTGCAAGCAGGTAGAGAGACGGGAGCCGGAGGTCCGTCTCGAACACCGCCTCCAGTGGGCCGGTCGCCAGTCCGACCTGCGTGCCGCCGCTCGTGAACACGACGATAAGTCCCAGCGCGACCAGAAACTGATTGATGCCGGCAGTCTCGTCGCGTCGGAGCAACCCGAGCGTCCCGACGAGGGCAACGAGCCCGCAGAGTACGCTCACGGCGACCATCCCGAGGGTGTACGAGCCGCCGACGACCGTCGGAAGGAGCTGGGACGTCGTAGCGAGGTATCGAGCGACCGACCCCTGTGCGCCGCTCGCAGTCGGGATGACCGTGAGTTGGATGTTGGCTAACGCGTAGCCGACTGCGCCACCGAGGACGGGAATTCCGACGGTTTCGGGGACGGCGTCGCTCCGGAGCCCGCGCGCGATGACGTACGCGAGCACGGCCTCCACGATGGGAATGGCGAACCAGAACCCGAGGATGACGGCGTACTCGTCGACGGCGAATCCGCCGCCGAGGGCGATGCCGGACCCGACCATCGCCCCCGTGACGGTGAACGCGGACGGTATCGGATACCCGTAGGTGTTCCCGATCGTGATGAGGGTCGCGGCGGTCAGCAGGGCCGCCGCCGCCGCGAGCGGCGTAATCGACACGCCGGTCACGAGGTCTTTGCCGATGGTCTCGGAGATGCTGCCTCCCTGAAGGACCGCCCCCAGTCCGGCGACGATGCCGACGAGCAGGGCGGCCCGAAGAACCGAGAGCGCGTTCGCTCCGACGGCGGGCGCAACGGGCGCAGAGTTACTGTTCGCCCCGACGGTGAACGACATGAACAGGGCCGCGAGGAGCGCAATCGAGAGAACGAGCAGTACGGATGCCATACCTCACACCACCCGACGCGGTCTCTGGTGGTGTGGTATCCAGAACGGTCGGCGACGACGACAGATTCTCATTTGACTGAAAACCGAGCCACGAGACAGATGAACCCATCGAAATCACGTATATCGGCTGATAGTGAAGCAATCGTCTCGATAAGTAATGCGATGCATATCCGGACGACGGTAACGCAGGTGCAGCGGGTCCCGAGAGTGCGAGTCAGTCCCGGAAGCGGCTCGAACGATGCCGATTCAGATCGGGAGCGCTGGTCTCGATCGCACGGGTCCGAACACCGTCTCGACGACCAACCATCGACTTCCGAACGAAGTCGGAGAGGAGCTCTTCCAAGTCGGTATCGTCGGTATCCTCGCCATCGCTATTCCCGTACCCGACCGCTCACCGGCGAGCGATCGGAGTACGCGTCTGACTCCAGTTGAGGTCGGGTTCGATAAACCACATAGAGCGATACACAAGAACACACGGTACGCCCACCAGAGTTTCGGAGGATGAATGTGTCGCGTGCCTTCTCAACAAGGCTGTCGGGCTTGAATCAAACCTGGTGACGAGTACCTGCATTCCGACTCCGTTTCTCCGGAAACGGTGGGGTGTGTAGTCCAAATACCAACGGTTATGCTGAGAACTGACAACTCGTTTCGCTCCCTATAGATCTGAACTCCAGAACTTCTGACGATATCTGAGGTGGCTTTGCGAGGGGAGTCAAGCGACGAGGAGCCGACACAGTTTTGATTCTGTGCATACAACGTATGTACATGAGCACGAAACGGGTCAATTTCCGGCTCCCCGAAGAGTTGGTAACACACGCCGACATCGCTGCCGAAGTTACTCACAAAAACAGAACGGAGATTCTCATCGAAGCACTCCGACAGTATCTCGAAGAGAAGGAGTCTGATGAGAGTTTTCGTGAGGCCGTCGTCGAACTGTATCTGGACAACCACATCGAGTTCGAGAAACTTGTCGAGATTATCGGGCGGCAAGATGCCGAAGCTGTCCGTGCGTCGAAAGAGGTGCTTGATCGTGGCGAAGAGCTCGCAGACAAACTCGCAGACCTCTAAATGCTCGTCGTAGACACGAGCGCATTCATCTCTCTTTCAGTCGGCGAAGTGCTTGACGTCTTCGTCACCGAGTTTGACGTCGCCACTACAGAGACAGTTCTTGAGGAACTACACAGAGCTGCTGAGTACAACGACCACCATGGCAAAGCCGCCAATACCGCCCTCGATATGGCCGACGAGTTCACCGTTGTTGCTGTCGCTAGTGGTGAGTTTGTGACGAGTCGAATCGACGATGGTGAAGCCAGCTGCGTAGCTGCAGTCCGTGAGATGGATGCAGCGTTCTTGATCACCGACGACTACAGAGCCCTTCCTGAGCTTCGAAAACTAGTGAGTGCAGAAGTTGCGTTATCTCCGATCGTTCTCCGGGCACTGGTCAAACGCGCTGCTCTCAGCGAAGAGGAAGCAAGAGTCGCTTTCGAGACCATGGCAGAAGGACGCGATTGGCTTGGGGCGCCGATCTACCGGTACGCTCGGCAGCTCCTCGACGATACCTCAAAGTAGGGCAGGCTTCCTCAAACTCTACAGACGAATCAACGCGAGTGCCTCGGGGCTTGACCCCGAGGCGGTTCATTGCTACAGGAGGATCAGTACGAAACTGGCATCTCCGCTGAGTACGTGGATGCCCTGATAGTGCTTCAGTCGTTCTTCGGCGAGTCGTCGTGGGAAGACCCACTATCGGCGAGGAGGAGTGAGGCGTCCACCCGCCAACTGCTCTCGGTGCAGTTCGTGTGGCCAGATATCGGCCGGCAACCGGTATTCGAATCCGCGGGGCCGTTCTGAAATGACGAATATATGCGAGACCCGTCCCAAGACTCACTGTCTGCACTCCCACCCCAGAGTCCAGGGGTGGGACGAGTCCAGCGATTTCGTCGCCGAAACCGAACTCAGAGGGCCTTTACTACGGAATCTGTCCGGAAGAGCAGGTTAAAATAATCCGGTCAGAATTACAAATATAAGCTTGTAAATCCTCGCACATCCTTCGTAAACGCCACCAGACAAGGGACGTTCGCCGTGCAATAGTCAGCCAGATATCGTTCTCTAATTCAGAACTAACGTCCGACGTGAGGGCGATCAGTACGCGAGTAGCGTCAGTGATGGCGGCTATCGGCCTCGTAAACGAACGATTCGGAGGGGGAACAGTACACACCGGGATTCGCTGTTCTCAGACAAAGAATTCCGTCGATGGCCGTCGGCTTCGAGCGGCCGCCGTGTCCCGTCGGCCGTGGCGATCGGACGTCCATTGTGCATCGGCTCGTATCAGAGTGCCCGAAAGCGGAGCGTTCATGCGTGGTGAGGCATGTGAGCAGCGTTCGAAGCGTCTGAGTTCGCGCCCCCCGGCTATCGAAACACGGGCGGCACGCAACTACCCCAAGAGTTTACTACAGGCTACTCAGTTTGGATACTCATGAAAGAATGGCTCGATTCATACGAGGAGCGCGACTGGCAGACGACCACCGATGGAAGCGTTCGATACGCGTTAATCGGCCTCGGGTGGTGGACCGTCGACGTTGCACTCCCCGCCATCGAATCGTCCGAACTCGGGGAGGTAACGACTCTTGTGAGCAGTACGACCGAGAAAGCGCAGCGACTCGCTGATGCCAACGGCGTCGACCACGGCATCAGCTACGACGAGTTCCACGAGGGGAAGGCGGAATCGGCGTACGACGCCGTGTACGTCGGAACGCCGAACGCATTCCACCTCGAATACGTCGAAACCGCGGCATCGCTCGGCAAAGCGATCCTCTGCGAAAAGCCGATGGAATCGACCGTCGAGCGGGCGAAACGGGTCGTCGAAACGTGCGACGACGCCGACGTACCCCTGATGGTCGCCTATCGAATGCACACCGACCCCGCAGTCCGTCGGGCCCGTGACCTCATCGAATCGGGGTTCATCGGCGAACCCGTGTCGGTGTACGGGAACAACACCCAACCGCTGCTAAAGATGATTCCCGACGAGGACCAATGGCGGCTCGACCCGGAGCTGTCGGGCTACGGAACGTCCGTGATGGACCTCGGAATCTACTCCATCAACACGGCGAGATTCCTCCTCGACCGTGACCCGGTCGCGGTGCAATCGCAGATGAGTTCTCACCACGACGCGTTCGAGGACGTCCCCGACGAACGGTCGGGGGCGCTGTTAGTCCTCGAAGACGACGTGAAGATGGTCACCACCGACAGCCAAAACGCCCACGAAGACACCCAGCTCAAGATTACGGGAACCGAGGGGCAGATAGACCTGCACCCGGCCTTCCACGGGAAGTGCTCGCTCCACCTCTCGCGTAACGACACCAAAGTCACCGTCGAACACGAGACGTTCGACGACGAACGCGAGATGAGAGAGGAGTTCGACTACTTCTCAGACCGTATCCTCAGCGATACCCCGGTGTACGCAGACGGGAGACACGGGCTCGAAGACATGCGTATCATCTCCGCGATCCACGAGGCGGCCCGGACCAACGAAGTAGTGGAGCTCTGAGCGGGTAGTCGGTTCGGGTCTCGAACACCGCTGTGAGCATCCGAGTCAGGGTTGTCGGAGAGGAGATCAGTCATAGTAGATGACAATTATACTGATTTAATGCCCCACTGTATCTGTCTTTCGACATTCGGGCCGGAAGGCGAGAGCCGCACAGAAGAATCGGGGCATCGGGTTCGATTGGTCTCGCGGGATACACTAACGATGGACCGAGCGCCTCATCGGCGAGCGACCCGCACCCTTCGGGGAGACGGCCACCCGTCACACACCGTCACCACTACTCGACTCGGCGAGCGCGCTCTCGCGCCCGGATAGACGGCTGGCTGGGTCCGGCCGGGCGAGGCTTATCCCGCGATCTCCTCGGCGGCGAACGCCTCACGGAGTCGGTCTTCGTCCTCGGGCGAGAGGTTCGTCTCGATGATCTCGAACTCGACGTCCGACAGTTCGGCTTTGATTCGGTCGACCTGTGCGTCGTGGGACAACAGAAACAGCGCGGAGTTACCGGGTTCGACCGTGTTCGCGACCTCTTTGATGAACGCGTCATCGATGCCGATGTCGGTGAACTTCCCGCTGAGCGCGCCCGTCACCGCCCCGACCGCCATCCCGAGCCACGGCATCCAGAAGATGACGCCGATGAGGAGGCCCCAGAACGAACCCCCCAGCGCGCCGACGCCGACGAGGCTCTGGGCCTGTTTGACTTTCACCTGCCCGTTTTCTTTTCGGACGGCGATGGCGGCGTCCTCTATCGTAATCAGTTCGCGCCGCTGGAGGTGGTACAGTTTCTCCCGCATGTTCTCCGCACCGTCCATCGTATCGAACGCGAGTACGACTAGTGAACTCATCTCATCAACTCACCCACACGTAAGCAGGAAACCATAATAAACTGCGTTTACCGAGTCGCTGACTGTCTCAGAGCCAGTAATTCGTGGAATACCGAAAAGTCAGGGAACGGCCCCTCGAACGAGTTTCGCCCGGCGACGTTCGAGAGCGGTCGCCCGTTCGGCCCGCGGCGACCTGCGTCTCTATATTCGTCGCCCGCCAATCGTTCGGTATGACCGATCGGGAGTCGTTCACGCACGAAGAGTGGCGGACGCTCGCGCAGACGCCGGTCGAGGTGATGTACGGCGTCGTCGTCGCCTCGAACGGCGGCTTGTGGCGAGAGCTCAAAACCATTCGTCGAACCCTCCGACACGCCGACGAGTTCGAGCCGGAGACGGAGCTCGTCACGCACCTCGCCGGGTTCGTCCGGGCGAACGCCGGCCGAGTGCGACGCGACGCGGAGACGCACGATTTCAACCGCGCGGTGACCGTTGCTCGCGCGCACGACTACTGTCGGGAGGCGGCGACAATCGTCCGAGCGCGAGCGACCGCGGCGGAGCGAGCCGAGTACGCACAGTTCGTGCGCTGGTGTGCCGAGCGAGTCGCAGACGCCGGCGTCGAGGGCGGGCTACTGGGGTTGGGAGGCCGGCGAATCAGCCCGGCCGAGCGGGCGTTCGTCGACGCCATCGGGGAGACGCTCGGAACCGTCGACGGGGAACGCGAGACAATCGAGTAAGCCATCCTATCAGAGCACTCATATTTTTTGGTCCCGCGGGACGTTGTACTCCGTATGCGACTCGTTCAGGTGTTGATACCCCGGGGGAGCCGAGAGAGCGTGCTTGAGTCGCTCGACCGGCAGGCCATCGACTACGCCGTCTTCGAGGAGGTCGGCCGCGGCGACTTCGAGGCGATGGTGCAGTTTCCGGTCCCGCCCAGCGGCGTCGAAACGGTGATAGAAGAACTGCGGGCCGCGGGCGTCAGAGACGACAGCTACACCATCGTACTTCCGACGGAGACGGTCGTCTCACAGCGCCTCTCGGCGCTGAAAGAGCGCTTTCCCGGACTCCGCATCTCCCGCGAGGAACTCCACGCGAGGGCCGAGGACCTCGCGCCGGCGAACTCGACGTTCTTCAGCTTCCTGATACTCAGCACGGTCATCGCCGCGACGGGCCTGCTTCTCGACTCCGCGGCGACGATCATCGGGGCGATGGTCGTCGCCCCGCTGATGGGGCCGGCGGTTTCGGCGTCCGTCGGGGCGATTCTGGCCGACCGGGAGATGGCGACCCGCGGCGTCGTGCTTCAGGTGACGGGGCTCGCGGCGGCCATCGCGACGGCGGCCGTCCTCGGAGTGATACTCCAGCAGACGATTCTCATTCCGCCGGGCGTCGACATACAGGCGATACCGCAGATCGCAGAGCGCACCAGTCCGAACGTCCTGTCGCTGTTCCTCGCGTTGGGGTCGGGTATCGCGGGGGCGATAAGCATCATGCGCGGGTCCGGTTCGACCCTCGTCGGCGTCGCCATCGCCGTCGCGCTCGTCCCGCCGGCGGCGACGTCGGGGCTCGGCATCGCGTTCGGGCTTCCCGTTGTCGCCGTCGCGGGCGCGGTGCTCGTCGTCGTCAACCTCCTCGCCATCAACCTCTCGGCGCTGATTCTGTTCTACCTGTCGGGGTTCAAGCCGCTGGACGCCGGCGAGCGGGAGGGAGTCAGAGCGTCCATCGCCTCTCGAATCGCCGTCATCGGCGTGGCTATCGCGGTCCTCTCGCTCGTCCTCGCCGGCGTGACGTACGCGTCGTTCCAGACCGCGTCGTTCGAACAGCAGACGCAGACCGAACTCCAGCAACAGTTCGACGAGGCGGACATCGAGGGCGTCGAACTCGTCAGCGTCACGGTCGACTACAGACCCGTCGACTACCTCCTCGGGAATCAACCGCGGGTCGACGTGCTCGTGGGGATTCCGCGCGACCTGCAAGCGCCGCCCGACCTCGCACAGCGGTTCGACGACCAACTGACCGAGGGGTTGGACCGAGACGTGGTCGTCAGAGTCGGCTTCGTCGAGGCGCAGGTCTCCGACGACGCGGCGACGAGAGCTTCGGCCGGCGCGTTCGCAGCCACCAGTCGCCCACTCACCGGTCACACATCCAGTAACCGCACTCTCACCGGTACGTCGCTCGTTAGCTCCCCGGGGGCATGGCCGTGACCGACGCGTACTACTTCATCAGCGACCTCCACATCGGCGGCGACGAGCAACTGGGGCAGGTCGACTTTCTGGACGAACTGCTGTCGTTCCTTCGGACGCTCGAAACGGGCGACGAGGACGCCGAGTTACTCATCAACGGCGACGCGTTCGGGCTGTGGGAGTTCACCGACGTCGACGGGCTCGACAAGTTCGACGCGCTCGTCGACCGCTATCCGGAGCTGTTCGACCAGTTCGAAGCGACGGGCGAGCGAATCCCCATCACGCTCATCCCCGGCAACCACGACTACGAACTCGCCGCCTACCCGGAGTACGTCGACCGACTGGCCGAGTTCAACCTCACGCTCCGGCAGGCGGTCTCGATAACCCGGCCCGTCGGCGACTACGTCGTCCACGTCGAACACGGGATGCAACGGGACCCGAACAACCGAATTCCGGACTTCGGAAACCCCCACGCGAACCCCCCGGGATACTTCGTCAACAGGCAGGTCACGAGCCGCGCCGGCCGGCTCTCCGAGCGCGGGAAGTTCAACTGGCTCAAAGACGTGCAGGCGGTGACGCCGATGACGCAGATTCCGGCGTGGATGCTGTCGAACTACTTCTATCGGGAGATGAGCCCGTGGCTCAGATACGTCTCCGCCCCGTTTCTCCTCCTTTTCAACGTCGGCTTTCTCTACGTGCTCGCGTTCGCGCTCGACGCCGCCGGTCTCTGGTCGCTCCCGATGGACCTCATCGAGCGGTTCCTCGGGCTGTTCGGCCCGGTCGGGACGCTGGTCGACCTGCTTTTGACCGCGAACCTCGCCGTCACGCTGTTGTTGATACTGGTCGCGATACCGCTTTTCGTCTTCGCGAGAGACGTCCGAAAGACGCTCCGGCGGTTCGGCATCGACCGGCCCGAAGACCGGACCTCGTCGACGGACACCTATCTGAGAGCCGCCAGCGAACTGTTCGCGTCCGACCCGGCAATCGCGGTGTTCGTCTACGGGCACACCCACCGACCCGCAGTCACCGAAATCGAAGGCGGGGTCGTCGTCAACACGGGGACGTGGCTGAAGCGACTGCGACGCGTCGAGTCCGCGTTCGGCGTCCTCCCGCCCGTGTTCTACTCGTGGTACCAACTCAACTACGTGCGCGTGTCGGCGACGGAAGACGGCGGGGTCGCCGTCGACTACGAACGCGTCGAGAAGTCCGCGCCGAACGAGGAGACGTGGTTCCAACGGCTCGTCACGCCGGCACCGAGGCGGGAGGCCGCGATTCCGTCGCGGACGGTCGTCCGGTCGGCGGCCCGGTCGGACGAGGCGACTGCGGCGGAAGCCGACACGGCCGACCGCTGACGGTCCGAACCGCGATGGCGGGGGTAACGACATATGGCTCGGCGGCGATAGTCGGACATGACACAGACGTCCAGAGACCAGGTGTGGACGGTGGTCGACCCGGATTCCGAGAACCGCTGGGGCGAACGGTTCGAGCGCCTCGTGTTCGTCCTCGCGTCGGCGAACGTCGTCGCCGTCGTCCTCTCGACCGTCGAGTCGCTGTACGCACGGTTCGGGGCCTACTTCGACGGCCTGCTCGTCACGTCCATCGCGCTGTTCACGTGCCTGTACGCCGTCCGGCTCTGGGCCGCCGGCTCGGCCGCTCCCGACGCCGGACGGAGTCGGTTCGCGTTCGTCCGCGACCCCATCTCGGTCGTCGACTGTTTCGTCATCGCGACGTTCTGGACCGGACTCCTCTTCGAGATACGCCTGTTCGAGTCGGGACTGTTCCGCGTCTTCTGGCTGGTTCGCGTGCTGAACCTCTCGTGGTTCAGACGCTCCCGGCGGCGGTTCAAGCGAGTCCTCGACGCGCAGCGCTCCGACCTCGCGGTCGCGTTCAGCGGGGCCGGGATGTTGGTCCTCGTCTCGTCGACGCTCATGTACTTCGTCGAGGGGAGCGTCCAGCCGGACGCGTTCTCGTCGATTCCGAAGACGCTCTGGTGGGGCGTCGTGACGCTCACCACGGTCGGCTACGGCGACGTGGTTCCCGTGACGCCGCTCGGGCGTCTGCTCGGCGCTGCGACCATGCTCGGCGGCGTCGCCTTCTTCGCGCTCCCGTCGAGCATCTTGGCCGCGGGCTTTTTCGCGGAGCGGGCGGGAGAACGGGCGCAGGTGGCCGAAGCGACACGGACGCCCGACCGAGGACGGCCCGGAGGAAAGCGGGTCGAACGGTGCCCGTACTGCGGCGAGTCGCTCGACATCGGGTCGTCGCACGGCTGAGCCGAACCGACCGGAAGACGGGTCACACCCCACTGTCAGCGGGGTTTATCGGATGGGAAGTAGTAACATGGATAATGGACGCAGACGCGAACGCTCACGCCCTCGGAGAGGGCGCGGTGGCGACGGACCCGGAGAGCGGGTTGGCGTACTGGGGGCCGGCCGTGGCGGTGAGTCTCGCGATGTTCATCGGGGTCATCGACTCGACGCTGATGAACGTCGCGATTCCGTCTATCGTCGCCGACCTCGACACGACCGTCACGGTCGTTCAGGGCGCGATTTCGTTCTACGCGATGGTCATGGCGGCGCTGATTCTCCCCGGCGGCAAGCTGTCGTCAATGTACGGGGTTCGGCGGCTGATGACCGCGACGCTCCTCGTGTACGGGGTCGGGACGACGCTGGCGGCGCTGAGTTGGAACGTCGTCGTGCTCTACGTCGGCTGGTCGGTCGTCGAGGGGGCCGCCGCCGCCGTGTTGCTCCCGCTGACGTTCACCGTCCTCCTCGTCAGCTACGAGGGCGCAGACCGGGCGAAAGCCCTCGGTATCCTCGCCGGAGTGAACGCCGCGGGTGCCGCGTTCGGACCGCTACTCGGCGGCGCGGTCACGACGTTCGCGAGTTGGCGATGGGGGTTCGGCATCGAGGTGCTAATCGTCCTCGTCGCGCTCGCGTTCGTCAGGTATCTCCCCGAGGAGTCTCTGAGCGAGACGCCGACGAAACTGGACGTCGGCGGCACGGTCCTCTCGGTGGTGGGGACGACCGCCCTCGTCGCCGGTGTCCTCTTGGCCGGGCGGTACGGCTGGCTATTGGCCCGCCGGCCGTTCGTCGTCGGCGGCGTGCGACTGGACCTGCTCGGCGCGTCTCCGACCCTCTGGCTCGTCGGCTTCGGGGCCGTCGTCTTCGCGGGCTTCGTCCAGTACGAGCGCCGCGTCGAGCGCGAGGGCGGGTCGCCGCTCGTCCCGGTCCGGCTCCTATCGAACGGGCAGTTCACCGCCGGCGTCGTCACGAACGCCGCGCGGTCGTTGGTCCTCGCGGGGTTCATCTTCGTCGTCCCGGTCTTCCTCCAGTCCGGGGCCGGCTACACCGCGTTCGAGACCGGCGTCGCGATGCTCCCGTTCTCGATTGCGACGTTCGTCGCGTCCATCTTCACGACCGACTGGCGGCGGATCGTCGCGCCGAAACTGCTGATTCAGGGCGGCGTCGTGCTCATGGGAGTCGGCGTGCTCGCGCTCGTGTCGCAGACGACGCTCGACGCGACGGTGACGCAACTCGCCGTACCGATGGGGCTCGTGGGGCTCGGTCTCGGGCTCGTGATGGCACAGCTCATCGATATGACGCTCTCGGCGGTCGAAAAGCGGGACTCGGCGGCGGCGTCCGGCCTGCTGAACGCGACGATGATGCTCGGCTACTCGTTCGGGACCGCCATCGTGGGCGCGTACCTGCTCGGGCGCTTTTACGACGGCGTCGTCGACGGCGTGCTGACCGCCATTAACGCGAGCGTGTCGGCGAGCGAGCGAGGGGCGCTCGTCGTCGCGCTGGAAACCGCCGCCGAGACGGCGACCGAAGAGACCCAACGAGCGTTTCTCGCCGGTCTCACATCGGCGCAACGGGAGCTACTGACCGACGTGTTCGACGCCTCGATAGTGCAGGCACAGCGGGAGACGCTGTTTCTCCTCGCGCTTTTCGTGTTGCTCGTGCTCCTCGTTTCGACGCTCCTACCGGACGAAGGGACCGGCGGCGGCCCGTGAGCCGTGAGCACAGCGTCGTTCGCTGTCGTCGCTCTCATCGCTGTCGTCGTCTCAACGAACAATGCGTTGAGTGAGCAGACTGGCGTGAGACCGCCATTCAAAATATTTGTTTTGATAACTTCCCCATCAGAAAGTATTGAATAAAAATAGCAATATTAAAGTTAGAGACGACTGAGAATATTTATCTAAATACCCCTGATCAACCCTCTGAAGTCACGAATTCTAGAATTTGTAAAATGTTTCTAATATAATCGTGTGAGTATCCAACATAACAAAATTATATTCGGAATCGTAGTTTAAAATATTTATATTCAAAAGTCCGATTTTATTCGGCATCGTTATACAATATCCCCGTTAGTCTGTATCGACCAATTATCGGACGTGAATCCGTATTTGGCAGTAATATGGTATTTAAGGGACTCAGGGGCCACGGCAGGACGGACGGGGAGGCGAACAGCCGATGACGAGGGGGGTCGGGATAACGCGACAGCAGGTGAGCACACTCGTGCTGACGCTGGTGACGGTGATTTCGCTCGTCGCGTGGATGCCTGTCGGCGCGGCGGCGGTCACGAACGGCGCGGATATCACGCATTCGAACCTCTCGGTGACGCCGACGACGCTCTACGAGGGAAGCGCCGTTACCGTGAACGTCACCGTCGAAAACACCGGGGCGTCACAGCAACCGTACAACACGACGCTCACCGTCGACGGCGCAGTCGTGGCGTACCGAACTGGGACGCTCAACGCGAGCGAAAGCCGACAGCTCACGTTCACGGAGACGCTTTGGGGGGCGGGCACCTACGACGTCGCCGCCGGGGGGCTCGCCGCACAGACCGTGACCGTCGAGGCGGCCAACGCGAAGTTCCACGGTGGGCCGGAAAACCTCGGGAACTACCCGAACCAGGAGGGGCCGCTCACGGAACCCGTGGAAGTCTGGAACGTCTCCGACACCGCCCCGCAGGTGATGCAACCGACCATCGTGGGCGACACCCTCTACACCGCCTTCCACGACGGCGGCGAACTCTACGCGTTAGATCCCGAAACGGGCGAGGTGAAGTGGAACGCGACGCCCGGAGGGACTTGGGGTTCGACGTGGACCACGCCCGCCTACGCCAACGGCGTCCTCTACATCGGGAGCAACGACCACAAGCTACACGCGATAAACGCGACCGACGGCACCGAAATCTGGAACTACGAGACGCAGACGAACGTCCGGTCGGCCCCCGCGGTCGTCGACGGCGTCGTCTACTTCGGGAGCAACGACGGGAACCTGACCGCGGTCGACGCCGACACCGGCGAAGAGCTCTGGTACTACACGATGTACCAGCCGGTGCTGGTGGAGTCGAACCCCGCGGTCGTCGACGGCGTCGTCTACGTGTCGGGTGGCGACAGGAACCTGACCGCGCTGAACGCCACCACCGGGGCGAAACTCTGGAACTACACGCTCCTCGACGAGAGCCAGTCGGACCCGACGGTCGCGAACGACACGGTGTTCGTCGGGAGCGACAGCGCGGCGGGCGAAACAAGCGGGAACGGAAGCGTGTACGCCATCAACGCGACCGACGGCACCAAGCGCTGGAACTACTCGCTGACGGGCGACGTGGATTCGAGTCAGGTGTACGCGGACGGCGTCGTCTACGCTGCGAGCCGCGGCGGCGAACTCGTCGCGCTCGACGCCGCAGACGGAAGCAGACGCTGGAACGCGTCGGGGAGCGACTTCCGCGGCGCGCCGGTCGTCGCGGGCGACGTGCTCTACATCTCGGATTTCGGTGATTCGACCGTCCGCGCGTTCAACGCGACCGACGGGACGGAACTGTGGCAGTACAACTCGCCAGCGAGCAGCCTCTACGCGACGCCGCTCGCGTGGAACGGCTACCTCTACTACGGGAGCGGCAGTCAGTTCCACGCGCTCGCGGAACCGGCACCCGCCGTCTCCGCGGTCAACGCGACCAATCCCACGGGACAGAACCTTTCCGTGTCGTTCGACTCGTCGCAGGCCCTGACGAACATCTCCGTCTCGGTCGCCGGCCCGAGTTCGACGACGTTCACCGAGGCCGACTTCGCGGAATCGGGGAGCGAGCCGTACACGTACGCGCTCGCGTCGCCGTACGAGACCGGAAGCGACGGCACCTACACCGTCACGGTCGACACCGCGGAGAACGCCGACGGGCAGGATGGGGCCGCGAGCGAGTCCGACAGCGTCACTATCGACACGGTCGCGCCCGCCGTCGACGCGGGGGCGAACGCGAGCGTTGACGAGGACGTCGCGCTCGACTTCAACGCGACGGCGACCGACGCCGTCGGCGTCACGAGCACCTCGTGGGACTTCGGCGACAGCGCGAACGCGACCGGCAAAAACGCCACTCACACCTTCGTCGACCCCGGTACCTACACGGCGACGTTCACCGCCAGCGACGCCGCGGGGAACGAGGGAACCGACACGCTGGTCGTGACCGTCAACGACACGACCGCGCCGACTGCGGACGCGGGTGCCAACCAGACGGCCGACGAGGACACCGCCGTCAAATTCGACGCCAGCGAGTCCGCCGACAACGGCGCCATCGACAGCTACGAATGGGACTTCGCCGACGGCTCCCCGAACGCGACCGGAGCGACCCCGAGTCACACGTTCGCCGACCCCGGTACCTACACCGTCACGCTGAACGTGACCGACACCGGCGGTAACGCCGATTCCGACTCGCTGGTCGTCACCGTCACCGACGCGACCGCGCCGACCGCCGACGCGGGCGCGAACCAGACCGTAGACGAGGACACCGCCGTCAAGTTCAACGCGACGGCGACCGACGCCTCCGGAATCGCGTCCTACGAGTGGGACTTCGGCGACGGTTCCGCCAACGCGACGGGCGAAAACGCGACCCACGCGTTCGCAGACCCCGGCACCTACACCGTCACTCTGAACGCGACCGACACCGCCGGCAACAGCGCGTTCGACACGCTCGTCGCGACCGTCAACGACACGACCGCGCCGACCGCCGACGCCGGGAGCAACCAGACCGTCGACGAGGACACCGCCGTCAAGTTCGACGCCAGCGGGTCGACCGACAACGGCGTCCTCGACAGCTACGAGTGGGGCTTCGGTGACGGCACGAACGCGACCGGAGCGACTCCGAACCGCACGTTCGCCGACCCCGGCACGTACGACGTGGTGCTGACGGTGACCGACGCCGCCGGCAACGCCGATTCCGACTCGCTGGTCGTGACCGTCAACGACACGACCGCACCCACCGCCGACGCCGGCGACAACGTGTCGGTCACGGAGGGGACCGCGGTCGAGTTCAACGCCAGCGGGTCGACCGACAACGGCGCAATCGACGCCTACGAGTGGGACTTCGGCGACGGCGCGAACGCGACGAACGCGACCGAGACCCACAGCTACGGCTCGACCGGCACCTACACCGTCACCCTGAACGTGACCGACGCCGCCGGCAACGTCGATTCGGACACGGTGACCGTCACCGTGAACGAAGAATCGTCGTCATCGTCGTCGTCGTCGTCATCCTCCTCCTCGTCGTCGGGGGGAACCGCGGAGACGACCGAAGAGACGGACGACGACGCGGACGTCGTCGTCGACACGGCGAGCGAAGGGACGACGAAGCGGTCGGACGTGTCGGTGACGAACGTCGACACGAGCCGCCCCGTCGTCATCGCGCTCGAACCGCCCGCGACCGACGCCGAGGCCGGCGGGACCGAGACCAACGAGTCCGCCGGGGGCGCAGGGGACGCCGCGAGCGCCGACGAATCGGCGTCGACCGCCGCCGAGAACATCTCGGTCGCACGGCTCTCGATGAACGTGAAAAACGAGGACGACTTCACGCTGAGCGTCACGACGTACGAGGCGTCCGAGGACGAGGCCACGAGCGAGCGCTTCCGGCGCGAGACGGGCGCGACCTCGGCGGGCTACGTCGTCGTCGACCACTCGATACACGACGACGACATCGACGACGTGACGTTCACGTTCAGCGTTCGGAAGGACTACTTCGAGACGACGGGCGTCGGCCCGGAGTCGGTCGCGCTCTACCGCGACGAACAGACGCAGTGGCGCAGGCTCGACGCGAGCCTCGTCGAGGACTCCGAGTCGCGCTACGTCTTCGAGGCGACCTCGCCCGGCCTGTCGCGGTTCACCATCGGCTCGACCGTCCCCGTCTTCGAGACGACCGCCGCGGAGGTCACAGAGACGAGCGTGTCGGTCGGAGAGGAAGTCGAACTCTCGGTCGACGTGTCGAACCTCGGCGGCGCGGGAGGGTCCCACGAACTCGACGTACTGGTCGACGGCGAGCGCGTCGCCGGCCAGACCGTGGAGCTCGGCGCGTTCGAGAACGGGACGGCAACGCTCAGCTACGCGTTCGCCGAGCCCGGAACGTACGAACTCGCGGTCGGCGACCGGGTCGTCGGCAGCGTCACCGTCGAGGACGCAGGCGAGACCGAGACGGCGGCGTCGGTCGACGACTCGACCGCCGAGGCTACCGGCGGCGAGGCCGTCAGCGGTGAGGCCGACGGCGATGAGACCGCCGGCGACGACGGCGGCGACGCCACCGGATGGACGCTCGCCGTCGTCGCCGTGCTACTCGCCGCCGGGCTGGGCATCGCCTACCGGCGGCGAGAGCGCGACGAGTAGCCCCGAAGCGACCCGATTTTTCGGCGATTCGTGAACAGAACTATTAGATGGGAGACATGAATGGGAGTATGACCAGATTTCGCGCGCCGTCCGAACTCCCGTGGCGACGGCGGTACAGCCTCGCCGGCGGGCTCGTCGCGGCGGCGTTCGTCTCGTGGAGCTATCTCGACGGCCGGTCGGCGATGTCGCTGAGCGCGGTGTTCTTCGCCGGGCTCGTCGTCGGCGCGCTGGCGAAGCGACGGCACGGGACGGCGACCGGCGTCGGCGTCCGGACGGGACTCGTCGGCGGGCTCCCCGTCCTCTGGATACTGGCCACCGTGTTCGGGGCCGCCACCGCGCTGTCCGGCCCGACGTGGTTCGTCGTCGGGGGGTGGCTGATGATGCTCGGCGGGGTCGCCACCGTCGGCCTGCTCGGATTCGGCCTGTCGGCGCTCCTCGGCGAAGCGGGCGCGAGGGTCGGCGCGGCGCTGACGACGTCAGGTCCGCCGTCGGCGACGGCGACGAACGAGTGAGCGCGTCGGCGGGCGTCGACCTAAAGAAGAACTTGGCGTCAGCGCTGTTCGCGCGCGGCTTCGACCGACGCGAAGAAGCCGAAGTACGCGACGACGCCCGCACCCAGACAGAGGTAGAACGCCCACTGCGGCCCGTCGACGACGTCGAACAGGAGCGAAACGACCGTCACCCACGCCAGGGCGAACAGCAGGTCGGTCAGCATGCCCGAGCGGTGCTCGCGCACGTGGGTGCGAATCGTCTCCGCGAGGCTCATCGGCGGGTCACCCCGTCGGGAGCCGCGGACGGCGCGTTCGTCCTCGCGCGGGTCGTGTCGTGCATGGGTTACGGTTCCGCTTCGGCTTCTGCTTCCGCTTCCGCTTTCTTTTCGTGGACGTCGACGACGAGCACCGGAAGTCGGGTCCGCCGCAGGACGCGTTCGGTCACGCTCCCGAGGACGACCCGGGAGAGCCCGGAGCGGCCGTGGGAGCCCATCACGACGAGGTCGATGTCGTTGTCCTCGACGAACTTCCTGATGGCTCGCGCCGGTTCGCCCGGGACGACGTGCTCGCGGACGGCCAGCCCGTGTTCTGCGGCGGCGTCGGCGACGTAGCCCGTCGCCTTGTCGGCCGCCTCCTTCACTTCGGGCATGTCGTCGAGGCGGCCCTGTCGGATGCGGTCGACCTGCTCTGTCCCAAGTGAGTAGCTGGTGGCGTCGACGTCGACGACGTACAGCGCGTGGACCGTCGCGCCGTACTTCGACGCGATGTCGACCGCCTGTTCGACGGCGTACTCCGCCGCGTCGCTTCCGTCAGTCGGAACGAGGATGTGTTCGTACATTGGTTAGTCGTCCGCGGGGGACTGGCCCCCGTCGGCGCTCATGACGACGTCTTCTGCGGACTGCTGCTGGCCCATCGGTTCGGGGCTGTGACACTGCCGGACCATCTTCTTGATTCGCTCGGGCGGCTCGTCCGTCGCCATCGAGACGGCGATGGTGATGACGAACACCAGCGGCGTGCCGACGAGCGCCGCGCCGATGGCCGGCACGAACTCGGCGAAGGCGTCGCTGAAGTGGAAGATGAGGTCGTTGACCACCGCGGCGACCCAGAGCGCGAGGCCGACGCTCATGCCCGCGAGCGCGCCCTGACGGTTCGTGTTCTCCCACCAGAGGCCGAGGAAGAACATCGGGAACAGCACGATGGCCGCGAGGGAGAACGCGAGCGCGACCAGTTCGCCGACGAGCGCGGGCGGGTCGAACGCGGTTATCGTCACGATGACGCCGAGCGCGACGATGGTCGCCCGGCCGACGAACACCTGCTGGCGCTGGGTCGCGTCGGGGTTGATGATGTTGGTGTAGATGTCGTGGGAGACGGCGGACGAGGCGGTGATGAAAAGCCCCGCCGTCGTCGCGATGGCGGCGGCGATGCCGCCGGCCGCCACGAGGCCCACGAACCACGTCGGCAGGTTCGAAAGCTGCGCCGCGAGCACGACGATGAGGTCGCCCTCGCCGCCGCTCATGCCGCCGTTGGCCGCGAACGTCGGGCCGTACTGGGAGGCGTCGTAGAGGTCGACGCCGAACGCCGCCAGCGCCGGGGCGCTCCAGTACAGGAGCAGGATGAAAAACAGCCCCCAGACGGTCGACTGCCGCGCCGTCTTCTCGTTTTCGACGGTGTAGAACCGGACCAACACGTGCGGGAGCCCGCAGGTGCCGAAGATGAGCGAGAACGCCGTGGCGATCCAGAGGTAGAACCCCGCGTTGGCGAACGGTTCGGAGAACTCCGCGGACAGCTCGCCGATGAGCTGGCCGTACTCGATTTGCGGGAGGACGGTCGAGTAGCCGCCGGTGAAGCCGACGACGTAGACGGCCGTCAGGAACGCGACGATGAGGATGACGTACTGGACGGCCATGTTCTTGGTCGCGCCCATCATGCCGGAGATGGTCAGATAGCCGACCGTAATCGCCATCATGACGACGACCATCGTGACGTAGTCGGTCCCGAAGACGTACAGCCCGACGAGGCCCATCCCGCGGGCCTGTCCGACCGAGTAGACGAACCCGATGAGGATGGTCGTCAGCGCGCCGATCGCCCGCGCCGTATCGGAGTTGAACCGGTCGCCGACGAAGTCGGGTGCCGTGTACTTCCCGAACCGACGCATCTGCGCGGCCAGGAAAATGAGCAGGACGAAGTAGCCGGCCGTCCAGCCGATGATGAACGCGAGGCCGTAGAAGCCCGCGAGGGCGACGAGCCCCGCCAATCCGAGGTACGAGGCCGCCGACATCCAGTTCGCGCCGATTGCCATTCCGTTCTCGATGTTTCCGATGGACCGGCCGGCGACCCACATCCCCTCGGTGTCGGCGACTTTGAACACGTAGCCGATGGCGAGAAACAGGGCCAACATCCCGACGACCATGACGGCCGGCACGAGTTTGAACGAGATGTTGAGCGCCTCGGGGAGCAGGTCTCCCGACTGGAGGAACACGCTCGGCGTCATTCGACCCTCCCTCCGTCGGCGACGGCGGCCTCGCTCTCACTCTTCGAGCGCGACGTCGACGCCGTGTGGTCGATGCCGTAGCGCTTGTCGAGTTGGTCGCGCTTGCGCGAGTAGACGAACGCGAGGACGAGCGAACTCGTCGGCGACAACACGGCGACGAGGAAGTAGTGCGCCGGGAAGCCGACGACCGGAAGCCGCGCGGTCATCGTCGCCGGTGCGAAGTAGGTGAGCACCGGCGGGCCGAACGTGAGGAGCGCCCACGCGATGAAACCGACCCAGATTACTTTCAGGTGGTCTCGCATGAACGGGGTGCTCGGTTTCAACAGGTTCACCTCCCGCGACAGGTAGTCTATCTCGTCGTGGTCGGAAGCTGTGCTCCGGTCGGCGTTCGTAGCGTGTGAGTCAATATCTGACTCGGTGGTTTCGCTTGACATAGGTTCGGCGTCTCGCAGTTGCTCTCGATTCGCTCGGTCGATTGCGGCCGTTCAGTCGGCCTGAGTGCGGACCTTCGCCGCGATTTCCTCGACGACCTCGGGATTTCGGAGCGTCGAGGTGTCGCCCAGTTCCGCGCCGTTCGCCACGTCTTCGAGCAGGCGGCGCATAATCTTGCCAGACCGCGTCTTCGGCAGTTCGGGCGTGAACACGACCCGTTCGGGTCTGGCGATGGGGCCGATAGCGTCCTCGACGCCCTCGATGATACGCGCGCGAAGGTCTGGGCCCTCCTCGTACCCGTCTTCGGTGATGACGTAGGCGTAGACGGCCTCGCCTTTCACCTCGTGGTCGCCGCCGACGACGGCGGCCTCAGCCACGCCTTCGACGCCGACGATGGCCGACTCGATCTCCATCGTGCCGAGTCGGTGGCCCGAGACGTTGATAACGTCGTCCACGCGACCGAGGACAGTGATGTAGCCGTCGTCGTCCACTTTCGCGCCGTCCTCGGGGAAGTAGACCCAGTCGTCGGGGTCGTCGCTGTCGGTGTCGGAGTACTCCGCCCAGTACTCGGAGACGTAGCGCTCGTCGTTGTCGTAGAGCGTCCGGAGCATCCCCGGCCACGGCTTGTTTACCGTGAGGTAGCCCGCCCGGCCGGGTTCGACTTCGTCGCCGTCGGTGTCGACGATTTGGGCGTCGATACCCGGCAGCGGCGGCCCGGCGGACCCGGGCTTCATGTTCTTGACGCCCGGTAGCGTGGTTATCATCATGCCGCCGGTCTCGGTCTGCCACCACGTGTCCACGACCGGACACTCCTCGTTGCCGATGTGTTCGTAGTACCACTTCCACGCGCGCGGATTGATCGGCTCACCCACGGTCCCGAGCAGGCGGAGGCTCGACAGGTCCCGCGACTCGGGGAACCGACTACCCCACTTCATGAACGCGCGAATCGCCGTCGGCGCGGTGTAGAAGATATCGACCGCGTACTTCTCGACGATATCCCACATCCGGTCGCGATTTGGGAAGTCGGGCGTGCCCTCGTACATCACCGTCGTGGAACCGAGTGCGAGCGGCCCGTAGACGATGTACGAGTGGCCGGTAATCCAGCCGATGTCGGCCGAACACCAGTAGGTATCTTCCCTCTCGATATCGAGGACGGCGTGCGAAGTCCACGTCGCGTAGGAGAGATACCCGCCGGTGGTGTGTTTGACCCCCTTCGGCTGGCCCATCGTGCCCGACGTGTACATGAGGAACAGCATGTCCTCGGCGTCGCGTTCGACCGGCGCGACTCGCTCGCCGCTCTGTTCGTCGAGGAGGTCGTCCCAGTCGTGCTGGTTGCCCTTCAGGTCGTGACCGAAGCCGTCGTCGCCGAGGCGGTCGACGACGACCGTCGCGTCGACGCCGTGGTCGACGCCGTCGAGACCCTCGTTGGCCTTGTCGAGATGGTCGAGGGCGTCGCCGCGGCGGTAGTAGCCGTCGCAGGTGACGAGGAATCGGGAGTCCGCGGCGTTCATCCGCGTCGCCAGCGCGTCGGCCGAGAAGCCGCCGAAGACGACCGAGTGCGGCGCGCCGATGCGGGCGCACGCGAGCATGGCGATTGGCAGCTCGGGAATCATCGGCATGTAGAGCGTCACCACGTCGTCTTCCTCGACGCCTTGCGCGCGGAGCGCGGCGGCGAACTCGTTGACCTCGCGATACAGGTCCTGATAGGTGTACGTCCGCGTCTCGCCGTGCTCGCCCTCCCACTTGATGGCGACGCGATTCTTGTCCCCGTTTTCGACGTGGCGGTCCACGCAGTTGTAACAGGCGTTCAGTTCGCCGCCGGTGAACCACTCGTAGAACGGCGGGTTCGAGTCGTCCAGCACCTCGTCGTAGTCTTCGTCCCAGTCGAGCATCTCGGCGGCCCGCTCCCAGCAGTCCGGCCAGTTCTCCTCGAACTCGTCGTAGATGTCGGGGTCCGAGACGTTCGCTTGCGCGACGAACTCCTCGGAGGGTTCGAACTCCTCTTGTTCTGCCAGCCGTGCCTCCAGTTCAGCGTCACCCTGTGCCATAGTACGTGGTAACGAGTCTCGACAAGGGGCATAAGTAGGGTAACTAATTATCGAAAATTAACACCACGATTATACACAATAGTCTTTAGAGGACTTTCACAGGCTTCAGAGCCGGATATGTTCGGTCTGAATTATTGTATATATTCTTTAGTAAACTATCATTCAATAATGAACGATTGTGTGCCAAGGCGTCGCACGCCTAAGGATCTAGGGTCGAAGCCTCCCCGTCGGCGTCGTCGTCGAAGAACGCGGTCATGAGTTTCTGCTGTGCGGTTCGAAGATGTTGGTGAAGCGTCGGCGACGAGACATCTATCGAATCGGCGAGGTCTTCGGCGGTACTGCCGCGAGGCCACTCGAAATACCCGGCGAGATAGGCCGCTCGCAGGACGGACTGTTGCTTGTCGGTGAGTCGCGCCACGAGCGACGCCCGGAAGTCGGCGGTGTTCCGCGCGGGCCGTTCGACCTCCTGTTTCGCGACGAGTTCGGTGTCGGGATAGGCGTCGGTTAGGTCGGCCATCACGTCTCGCAGCGGCGTTTCGTTCGAGAACTCGCCGACGAAACGGGCGACGCCGTCCTCCGCGACGAACCGCGAGACGGTGCCGTCGTAGGAGGTGAGCGCCGTAATCGTCGACCCCGCGGAGAGCGCGACTTCGAGGAGCGACTCCGTCCCTCGGTCCCGTATCAGGCGGATGTGCTCGACGTCGGCCGACGACTGCAACTCGTCGAACACCGCGTCCGTCGCCGCCTCCCGAACGGTGAGGAAACACAGCAACGCCCGCTCCTCGATGGGGACGACGCCGCGGAGTCGAATCGAACAGCCGAGGTCCGCGGAGAGCCGAACGAGCACGTCCCGCTCGTCCGAAGACTCGAACTCCAGTTGGACGACCGTGTCGGCCAGCAGTAGCTTCCGGCGCTCGGCGGCGGCGATTGCCTGTCCGACGTGGCGACCCAGCGTCACCAGCACGTCCGCCTCGGGATCGGTGACCTCCTCGCCGTCGAGGGCGACGTAGAGCGCGCCGTAGGCGGTTTCGCCGTGTCCCAGCGGAACGACGGCAAACGGGCCGTTCTCCGAGGTCGATGACGAGCCGAGACGCACCGTCTGGACGGCCCCGGCCTCGCACGCACGCCGGGTGAAATCCGTGCCTCGACTGGCGAGCGACCGACGGACCGCTTCGAGCGACTCCTCGTCGATGCCGGCGGCGATGAGCGACGCCCGCGCGTCGGTTTCGCCCGAGTCGGTCCAAGCGAAACGGTACTGGTCAGACTCGGCGAGTCCGTCGCAGACGGCCTGCTCGACCTCGTTTCGGGTGTTCACTGCCGAGAGTGTCGACCCGACGCTTCGCGCAGTCTCGACGACCCGATGCAGTCGGTCGGGTTCCCCTGCCCCGGCACGCCCGCCGCCGTCGACGACGTCCGGCGAGAGCGCATCGAGGACCTCGTCGTCGGTCGGTTCGTCGAGGAGCGGCGCGAGGCTCTCGATGCGGTCCCATCCACCGATTCGCATGACGACGCTCGGAGGGACGCCGTCGGCGAGCATCGTTCGGGCGAAGTGCCGGCGCAGGTCGCGGGTCGAAACCTCGGCCAACTCCTCGCGCTCGGTCGTTTCGGCGGCCCGCGCTCCGACCGACGCCACGAGCATCTGCAGGCGACGCGGCGTGACCGGAAGCACTCGCTCCGTCCCGTCGATGCCGGTCGTCGTGACGTACTTCCGCAGGTCGTGTTCGACCTCGTTCGGCAGGTACGCCGCCCGCCCGTCGGTCGGGACGGACAGGAAGTAGAGTTCCGTTCCTCCGCGTCGTCGCCGGGTCACGTGTGCGGGTTCGAACTGACTCATCTCGGCCGGCGTGAGGCCGACTTCCGCGCCGAGACGAAGCACGAGGTCCTCGCGGTACGTCTCGGTCGACCGGCGCAGTCGCTCGTACCCACCCGCCGACAGCGGCGTCGGTTCGGAGTTTCCGTCCCGCATTCGTTTCGGAATACATTCGATAAGCGAACTAAATCTTCCGATAGAAGTACAGTATCGACAGGATGGAAACAGCAATTAGCGGTATCCTCCGATCTCGAACGGCACTAACCCCGTTTCGCATAGACAGAGTTTCCCGAAACGGTCGTCAGCCCTCTCGGACGATGGATTCGAGTTCGCCGACGATTTCCGGGTTCTGGAGCGCGGACGTGTCGCCGAACTCCTCGCCGTTGGTGATGTTTTCGAGGAACCGTCGCATAATCTTCCCGGAGCGCGTCTTCGGGAGGTCCGGTGTGAACACGACGGCGTCCGGCGTGGCAATCGGGCCGATGCGCTCGCGGACGTGTGCGGCGATGCGCTCGCGGAGGTCGTCGTCCCCGGAGACGCCCGTCTCCAGCGTGACGTAAGCGTGGATACCGCCCGTGTCGGCGTCGGCGACGCTGACGACGGCGGCCTCGACGACGCCCTCGACGCCGACGACGGCCGACTCGATCTCCATCGTGCCGAGTCGGTGGCCCGAGACGTTGATGACGTCGTCGACGCGTCCGAGCACGGTGACGTAGCCGTCATCGTCCACTTTCGCGCCGTCGCCGGTGAAGTAGTGCCAGCCGTCCACGTCGAGCTTCGCAGCCTCCTCGCCCCAGCGGCGGCCGCGTCGCAGGGCGAGCGGCATGCCGGGCCACGGGCGGGTGAGAACGAGATAGCCGGCCTCGTTCACGGGGACCTCCTCGCCGCGGCCGTCGACGACCCGAGCGCCGACGCCGGGGAGCGGCGGGCCGGCGGAGCCGGGTTTCATCTTCTTGACGCCCGGTAAGGTCGTTATCATCATGCCGCCGGTCTCGGTCTGCCACCACGTGTCCACGACGGGGCAGTTCCCGTTTCCGATGTGTTCGTAGTACCACTTCCACGCGCGCGGGTCGATCGGTTCGCCGACGGTGCCGAGCAGGCGGAGGCTCGACAGGTCCCGCGACCCGGGGAGCGACGTGTCCCACTTCATGAACGACCGAATCGCGGTCGGGGCCGTGTAGAACACGTCGACGGCGTTCTCCTCGATGAGGTCCCAGATGCGGTCTCGCTCCGGGTAGTTCGGCGTCCCCTCGTACATCACCGCCGTCGTTCCGAGCGCCAGCGGGCCGTAGACCACGTACGAGTGGCCGCTAATCCAGCCGATGTTCGCCGTACAGAGATACGTGTCCTCGGGCTTGAGGTCCAACACCGCCTGCGACGTCCACGTGACGTGGGCGAGGTAGCCGCCGGTGACGTGTTCGACGCGCTTCGGCTCGCCCGTGGTCCCCGACGTGTGGATGAGAAACAGCACGTCGTCGGCCGCCCGTTCGACCGGGTCGACCTCCGCGCCGGCGTGAGCCGCCACCAGTTCGTCGTAGGTGTGCTGTCCCGCGCCGAGGTGTTCGGTCTCGCCGAGGTGCTCGACGACGACCATCTCTTCGAGGTCGTGGGCGGCCTTCAGGCGGGCGTCGTCGGCCTTGCTCTTCAGGAAGATGGCGCTCCCTCGCCGGTAGTAGCCGTCGCAGGTGACGAGGAATCGGGAGTCCGCGCTCTCCAGTCGCGTCGCCAGCGCGTCCGCCGACAGCCCCGCGAAGACGACGTTGTGGGGCGCGCCGATGCGGGCGCACGCGAGCATGGCGACGGGGAGTTCCGGAATCATCGGCATGTAGAGCGTGACTACGTCGTCCTCCTCGACGCCTTGCGCGCGGAGCGCGGCGGCGAACTCGTTGACCTCGCGGTAGAGGTCCTGATACGTGTACGTCCGCGTCTCGCCGAGGTGACTCTCCCACTTGATGGCGACGCGGTTCTTATGGCCGTTCTCGACGTGGCGGTCCACGCAGTTGTAACAGGCGTTCAGCGTTCCGCCGGCGAACCACTCGAACGGGGGGTCGTCGGCCGGAAGGACCGACTCGTACGGGTCGAACCAGTCGAGCGTCGCCGCCGCTCGGTCCCAGCAGTCGGGCCAGTCGGCCTCGAACTCGTCGTAGACCGAGTCGTCGGTAACGGTGGCCTGCTCGACGAACGGCGACGGGGGGTCGATCTCCTCGTCTTCGGCCATCCTCGTTTCGAAGTCCGGCCCGCGACGGTTCGACATACAGGTGGTACGTCGGCCTCATCGCATTAAAACGTTCGTCGGGGCGAGCGTGAAGCGCGCGGCGAGAGCGTCCGCCAAGATTCATGTGCCAGCCAGTCCCAGCCCACGTATGCCGACACCGTCCCCCTTTTCACGACGCATCGGGAGCGAGCGCGTCGCGGGAACCCGCGAGTCCGTCATCCGGGAGATGACCCGCGAGGCGCACGAACACGACGCCATCAACCTCTCGCAGGGGATTCCCGACGAGGACGAGACGCCGGCGAGCGTGAAGGCGGCCGCCAAAGAGGCAATCGACACGTCGAGCCAGTACACCATCACGTGGGGGCTGCCGGAGCTCCGCGAGGCGGTGTCGGAGCGCTACGCCGAGTGGAAGGGCGTCCGCTACGACCCCGAAACGGAGGTCACCGTCACCACGGGAACGAGCGAGGCCGTCGTCTCGACGCTCCTCGCGCTCTGCGACCCCGGCGACGGCGTCATCTACTTCGAGCCGACCTACGAGAGCTACATTCCCGCCGTCCAGTTCGCCGGCGGCGAGCCGATACCGCTCGACATCACCGACGGCCTCGAACTCGACGCCGACGCGCTGTGGAACGCCGCCGAGGACGCGTCGATGCTGATTCTCAACCACCCGCACAACCCGACGGGCAACGTCTTTTCGCCCGCCGAACTCGAACTGGTCGCAGAAGTCGCCGAGGCGGAGGACCTCGTCGTCGTCACCGACGAGATATACGAGCACATCGTCTACGCGGACGACTACGTCAGCCCGGTCGAAATCGACGGACTCGCCGGGCGGACCGTCGTCTGCACGGGGCTGTCGAAGACGTACTCCGTGACGGGGTGGCGCGTCGGATTCGCGCTCGCGCCCGAGCCACTCTCGGCCGAGTTACGGAAGGTCCACGACTACACGAGCATCTGCGCGCCGACGCCGTTCCAGCGGGCGGGCGTCGAGGCGCTGTCGCTCCCGGCGGACTACTACGACGACCTCTCGAAGTCCTACGAGCGCCGCGGCGAACTGCTGTACGACGGGCTCCGAGCGGTCGGTCTCGACCCCGTGAAGCCGGACGGCGCGTACTACATGCTGACGCGCTATCCGGGCGACGCAGACGACGCCGAGTTCGCCCACAGGCTCGTCCGCGAGGCCGGCGTCGCGGTCGTCCCCGGAAGCAGTTTCTACACCGAGGGGAGCGCCGACTGGGTCCGCTTTACGTTCTCCCGCAACGAGGCGACCATCGAGGAGGCGCTGCGACGACTCGGCGAGAACCGCTTTTGGTAGCCCGGCCGCCCGGCCAGTGACTCGGCGACGGTTCAGCGACCCGCAGGATGGTGGTCAGGCGTCGTCCGACGACGCCACGCCAGCCTCCTGCGCCGAGTCCGCGGCGCGGTCGACGCCGCGAATCACGAACCGCGCGCCGGCGTCCGGGTCGTCCTCGTAGCCGATCGACCAGCCGTGAGCGTCGGCGATGGTCTGGACGATGGCGAGGCCGAAGCCGGTGCCGTCGTCGGCCGTGGTGAAGCCGGACTCGAAGAGCTTCGGGCGGTCCGCCGGCGGCACGCCGGGGCCGTCGTCCTCGACGAAAAAGCCGTCGTGAGTCGCGCCGACCGTGACGGTCACGCCGTCGCCGGGGGAACCCCGGCGGCCTGTAGAACCATGTTCTACAGCGTCACCAGACGCAGTCTGGTTGCCCGCGGAACCGTGTTCCACGGCGTCGTCGGGAGAATCCCGACTGCCCGTCGAGCCGTGCTCGACGGCGTTCCGAAACAGGTTTTCGAAGAGTTGGAGGAGCCGGGTCCGGTCCGCGTCGAACGACGCGCTCGCTTCGATATCGAGCGTGGCGGTGCCGGTTTCGACGTTCGTCCACGCTTCGGCCGCGACGGCGTCGAGCGAGACCGTCTCGCGCTCGTCGACCGTCCCGCCGCGGGCGAGCGCGAGCACGTCGGCGATGATTTCGCCCATGCGCTCGTGGGCCGCCTCGATTCGCTCGACGTGGTCCGGGTCCGGTCGGTCGGCCTCCTTCACCAGTTCGAGGTAGCCCTCCGCCACGTTCAGCGGGTTACGCAGGTCGTGAGAGACGACGTTGGCGAACGTTTCGAGCTGTTGTTCGTGCTTCCGGCGGTCGGTCACGTCCTGAGCGTTGACGACGACGCCGCCGACGACGGGGTCGTCGAGGAGGTTCCGACACCGGACGCTGAAGACGCGCCACCCGCGAGTCGAACTGCGGAACCGGAGTTCGGCGATAGCGTCCTCGTCGGGACGTTCCAGCGCCTCTCGGAACGTCTCGATGCCGGCTTCCTCGTCGTCTGGGTGGATGAACCGCGCCAGCGTCTGCGACTCGCTCGGGTCCTCGTCGGCTCCGAGCGTCTGGGCGGCCGAATCGCTCAGGTAGGTGACCGAGCCGTGGGCGTCGAGGACGAAGATGAGGTCCGAGGCGTTCTCGGTGAGCGCGTGGAACCACCGCTCGCGGACGCGGCGCTCGGTGACGTCGTGGAGGATGTGCAGGTGGCCGCGGACCGCGTCTCGGCCGTCGGTCACGGCCGACCGGTCGACCTCGAAGTGCCGCGCCTCGCCGTTGTTGTCGACGATGCGAAGCTCCCCACCGGTTTCGAGCGACTCGGCGGTCTCCGCGTCGAACGCGTCGGCGAGAGGCGTCCCCAGCGACGAGGGTGCGACGTCGAACAGCGCCCGCGCCGCCGGGTTGGTGTCGGCCAGTCTGCCCTTCCGGTCGACGACGATGACCGGGTCTGCCATCCGCTCGATGACGAGGTCGCGCGCGATGGGGCTGATGTCGAGGATGCGGTATCGGGAGAGACCGACGGCGAACAGCGACGACGTGGCGGCGAACGAGACGGCGACGGGGTTCACGGGTGAAAACGGCATCAGGAGGTCGACCGCGCCGACGACGGCGGGAACGAGGACCGCGACGAACAGGACGAGCGCCTGCTTCCGGTATATCTGGTGGCTCCGAAGGGAGTGGATGCCGAGAACGACGAGCGCGGCTCCGACCACGACGTAGCTGTAGCCCACGTTCACCAAGAACAACGGCCCGTAGACGATTGCGGCCGTCGTGATTCCCCCGACGGTCGAAAACGACAGCGACTCCCACAGAAGCGCGTGGACCCCGAGGGCGTTCGTCGTCGTTCCCACGACGGCCAATGCGGGCCACGCGGCGAGCAGCGCCGCGGTCCGCCACGAGACCCACCGCTCGTAGCCCGCGATTTCGAGGGCGAAAAGCAGGGTGAAGATGACCGTCGCCTCGGCGGGTACCGAGACGAGGACGTACCACAGGAGGCGGACGGGCGTCGAGCCGGCGAGGAGGTAGAACGCCTCGAACAGCGACCAACAGCCGCCGCTCACGGTGAGAGCGATGAACCAGCGTCCGCTCGACTCGTCTCGGTACCGCCACCCGTAGCTCGCGACGCCGGCGGATATCACGGTCGCGAGGACGAGCGCACCCACGTACGGTGACGGCGAGGACGAGCGCACCCACGTACGGTGACGGCGAGAGAGACACGTGTACTCGGGTACCCGATTCGGGCACTTAGAAACTCCGGCAGTCGAGCGCCGTGAGACGCCCCCACAGAGCGGTCCTCGGTCCAAAGCCTCTTAACTGACCAGTTAGTAAGTCGGGGCAGAATGGACGCAGAGACCAGAGCCGAGATACTCGACGCGACCAATCGGGCGCTCTGCGAACACGGATACGCCGGCCTCACGGTGCAGCGAATCGCGGACGAGTCGTCGGTGACGAGCGCCGCGATTCACTACCACTTCGACACGAAAGAGGAACTCCTGAACGCGTTTCTCGACGACCTCATCGAGCGGTTCGAGTCGAAGCTGTCGTTCGACGCGGCCGACCCGCGAAAGCGCCTCGACGCGGTTCTCGACGCCGTGTTCAGTCCGAAGGACCCCGAATCGGACGGCTTTCCCGTGGCTATCATGGAACTGAAGGCGCAAGCGCCCTACCACGAACTGTTCCGCGAGCGCTTCCTCGACTTCGACGGCGTGATGCGCGGAGTCGTCGCCGACATCGTCCGCGACGGCGTTGAGGCCGGGCACTTCGACGAGGGCGACCCCGAAGAGATTGCGCGGCTAATCACGACCATGAGCAACGGCGCGCACGCCCGCGTCGTCGCGCTCGACGAGCACCCCGCGGAGACCCGGCGAGTCGTCGAGGACGCGCTGGAACTCCACCTCGGTTGGACGCCGGGTGAGGAGGTGGACGGATGAGCCTGTTCAAGGGACAAGAGGAACTCAACCTCACCGAGGGCGGCATCGTCAAGCCGCTTCTCTACCTGTCGCTTCCCATCGTCGTCACGAACCTCCTGCAGACCGCCTACAACCTCGCGGACACGTTCTGGCTCGGCCAGTACTCGACGGAGGCGCTGGCCGCCATCTCGTTCGCCTTCCCGATGGTGTTTCTCCTCATCTCGCTCGGGATGGGACTGTCCGTCGCCGGGAGCGTCCTCGTCGCCCAACACACCGGGGCCGACGAGACGGACGAAGCCGAGTACGCGGCCTCGCAGACCGTCACGTTCGCGTTCCTCGGGTCCGCGATACTCGGCGCGCTCGGCTATCCGCTCGTCCGGCCGTTCCTCGACTTCCTCGGTGCTTCGCCGGACGTGCTGCCGGGCGCGACGGCCTACATGCAGGTCATCGCGCTCGGTCTGCCGTTCATGTTCGGCTTCTTCGTGTTCATCTCGCTGATGCGCGGGGCGGGCGACACCATCACGCCGATGCTCGTGATGTTCGGGACCGTCGTCCTCAACGTCGTCCTCGACCCGTTTTTCATCAACGGGTGGGCGCTCGGGCCGATTCAGTTCCCCCAGCTCGGGATTCAGGGCGCGGCCATCGCAACCGTCATCTCACGGGTCCTCGCGATGGTCGTCGGCATCGCCATCATGGTGTCGGGGAGCAGGGGCATCCAGATTCACCTCACGGACATGCGCCCGGACTTCCGGTACCTGCGGAAGATTCTCCGCATCGGCATTCCCGCCAGCATCGAGGGGACGGGCCGCGCGCTCTCCATCAACGCGCTTCTCATCGTCGTCGGGCTGTTTTCGACCTCCGTCGTCGCGGCGTTCGGTATCGGGACCCGCGTGTTCTCGGTCATCTTCCTCCCGGCCATCGCCGTCGCCCGCGGCGTCGAGACGATGTCCGGACAGAACATCGGCGCGGGGAAGTACGACCGCGCGGAGCAGGCGAACTACGTCGCCGCCAAGGGGCTGTTCTTCGTCCTCGGCCTGCTCGGACTCGCCATCTTCCTCGTTCCGGAGCCAATCGTCTCGGTGTTCACCACCGACGCCGAGGTGCTCGACGTGGGCGCGGAGTTCCTGCGGTACGTCTCGCTGTCGTTCGGCTTCATCGGTATCATGCGGGCGTTCACCGGCGGCTTCCGGGGCGCTGGTAAGACCCTCATCGCCGCGGTGATATCGGTCGTCACGCTCGCCGGCATCCGGCTTCCGGTCGCCTTCGTCGCGTCGCAGGGGCTCCTCCCGACCGACTTCTGGTTCCTCGGGAGCACCGACGTTCGGGGCATCTGGATCGCCTTTTTCGTCTCGAACATCGTGGGCGCGGCCATCGCGTGGCTCTGGTTCCGCCGGGGAACCTGGCGCGAGGGCGACGTCCGCGGGACGCCGGCCGGCGGCGAGTTGGAGAACGACGACGTGGAGCTATCGAGCGGGCTGGACTGACCCGGAAAAAGAGCGGTCCGAACCCGCTACTCCGCCGAGATACTGAACCCCGAAAGCGAGTCCTTCGCGTCCTTGACGAACGTGTGTTTTCCCGTGATGCGGGCCGACCCGGTGATGAGCGGCGTCGTCAGCGTCACGCCGTCGCGTTCGTCGGCCGCGACGAGTCTGCCTTCGAAGCGCGTGCCGACGATGCTCTCGTGGAGGTACGACTCGCCGATGTCGAGCGCGCCGGCGTCGTGGAGGAGCGCCATCTTCGCGCACGTCCCGGTCCCGCACGGCGAGCGGTCGACCTGTCCCTCGCCGAAGACGACGATGCTCCGGTCGACGTCGTCGGGCCTCCCGTATATCTCGGTAATCGAGACCGCTCCCTCCTCGCCGGTGAGCGGGTGGACGATGTCGAGGCGCTCGTTGACGGCGTCGCGGACTTCGAGGCCCCAATCGACGAAGGTCGATGCGTGCCGCGGTTCGACGGGCAGGACGAGTTGGTCGCTGTCGACCAGCGCGAAGAAGTTGCCCGCGTAGACGACGTCGACGCGGAGCGGCGAGTCGAGAAACGAGACCGAGATGGTCGTCTCGTCGTAGACGAACGACCGGACGTTCTCTATCGTGACGCGCTCGACGCCGCCGTCGGACGCGTACTCGGGCGTCGCCTCGACGAGCCCGGCCGGCGTCTCGACGCGGACGGTCTCGCGCCGGTCGAGTCGACCCAGTTCGAGGAGCGCGGAGACGACGCCGATGGTCCCGTGGCCGCACATGTCGAGATAGCCCCGACTGTCCATGAAGAAAACGCCCACGTCCGCGTCGGAACGGGTAGACTCGACGACGACGGCCCCGAACATGCCGTCGTGGCCGCGGGGCTCCCGCATCAGCAGGTCGCGCACCCAGTCGTGGGTCTCGGCGAACGAGTCGCGGCGCCCCCGGACCGAGTCGCCCGCGAGCGCGGTGCGGTCGATGCCGTCGACGACGATGCGGGTCGGCTCGCCCTCGGTGTGCGTGTCGATGGTCGTGAACGACGCGTCCGTGGTCAGTTCCTCGAACTCGAACCCACTCTGGTCAGCGAGTTCGGCGGCGTCGACGTCGGCGGCGTCCCGGTTCATTCGTCCACCAGTTCGAGCCGTTCGATTTGCTCGTCGGACCAGTCGTAGTGCGGCTCGTCAATCGCTCGGAGCGACCGCACGCACTCGTTGTAGCGGCGGCGGGCAATCGGCGCGTAGGGGTCGTCGGGGTTCGCGCGAATCCACTCACGCAGGTCGGAAAGCGCCCGCGACGAGTAGCTGTCGACGTCGTCCTGTTCCCGTAAGAGCGCGAGTTTGCGCTCCTCGGTTCGGAGCGACTTGACGAGGACCGCGGCCGCGACGCCGGGCAACAGGAGGAGCGAGACGAGCATCGAGACCCACGTGAGCGTCGAGAGGGCCATCTCAGTCGTCACCTCCCGGAACGGCCGCGGAACCGGACGGCGGCTCGTCGCCGATGACGCTCATCACGAGCGTGCTCACGACGACGAGTCCGGCCATGAACGCGACGCCGAGCAACATCAACCGCTGGTTCGACGTACCGATGCTGGAGTAGACGCCGTACCCGAGGATGAACACCATCACGACGGGGATGACGTACTTCACGACCGGATTCCACCACGCGCCGACGTAGATGCCGGCGTTACGGTTGAGGTCGAGGACGCGGGCGCGCTCGGGACCGAACTTCCACGCGACGAGCGCGATGATGGAAAGCGTCGCGAGCGGGAGGCCGAAGCTCCCGAACATGAAGTCCATCCGCCCGAGGAACGCCGACGAGTAGGCGCTCGGGAGACCGAACAGCCAAATGGCACCGCAGGACGCGAGCACGGCACCCGTCCGAGAGAGCCGCGTCTCCTCCGAGACGGTGGTGACGGCGACCTCAGTGATGCCGAGTCCGGAGGTGAACGTCGCGAAGAAGAACGAGACGAAGAACACGATG
This sequence comes from Haloferax sp. KTX1, assembly GCF_902410085.1. Taxonomy (NCBI): domain Archaea; kingdom Methanobacteriati; phylum Methanobacteriota; class Halobacteria; order Halobacteriales; family Haloferacaceae; genus Haloferax; species Haloferax sp. KTX1. The sequence goes on from NZ_CABPRH010000003.1 coordinate 254,661, forward strand.
GCCCACAGACTCCCGCCGGGGAGTTCGGGGAACACCTGCGCCATCGAGATGAAAAGCAGGTTCGACCCGGCGCTCGGTTCGAGTCCGAACGCGAAGACGACGGGGAACGTGGCGAACACCGCGAGCAGGCCGATGCTCGTGTTCCCGATGGCGGTGAACAGGCCGCCGCCGAGCGGCACGTCGTCGTACCGGCTGAGGTAGCTCCCGTAGGTCAGCGCGATGCCCCACCCGAGGCCCGTCGAGAACAGCGCCTGACTGAGCGCCGCGACCCACGTACTGCCGCGGGTGAGGTACCCCCAATCGGGCGTGAAGACGAACGCGACGCCCTCCATGCCGCCGGGGAGCGTGATGCCGCGAATCGAGACCGCCACGAGCGCGACGACGAGCAGCGGAATCATCCACTTCACGACGCGCTCGATGCCACGGCGGATACCGAACACGAGGACGCCGGCCAACCCGGCCATCGTCACCGTGTGCATCCCGACGACGAGCGCCGGGTTGTTGATGAAACCCTCCCAGAACGCCTGCGGCTGGAACCCCGGCTGGGTGAACGTCATGAGCACCGAGTGGCCGGCGTAGTAGAGCGCCCAGCCGATGATGGGCGCGTAGTACGACATCAGCGCCACGTTGACGATGAGAACCACGAGGCCGAGACCCCGCGCCCGCTTGCTCCCGAGGACCTGCTTGAACGCCCCGATGACCCCGTTGTTCGTGTAGCGGCCGATCATCGTCTCCGCCATCAGACCGGGGACCGCAATGAGATACAACAGAAAGATGTACGCCACGAGGAAGGCACCGCCGCCGTTTTCGCCCGTCGTAAACGGCATCCGCCAGATGTTGCCCGCGCCCACCATCGCGCCGAGCATCGCCATGAGGAAGCCGAACCGGCTTCCCCACTCTTCTCTCGCCGTTCTCGCCTCAGAGTCTGTCATGATAATCTTACTCAGTTCCTTGAATAGAAGGTAGTTATACGGATGTGCTACTATGGTCGGGTGTCGTCAACGCCAGATGTGTATGGATACTGGTTCGATGGCCCGAATTTGCTGACGGATACTGAAAAACGGCCCGCTTCAAGCGGTCTCGGCGACCCCGAACGGTCGGTGGAAACTATCACCAAGAGAGATAGTTCTGGGCTGAATCCCCGGTGAAACCGCGTCATCGTCGATGATGTGAATATACGCACGAGACGGGCACGACCGGGGTGAGCACCGCCAGTGACGATTCGCGTGGAGGACCGCCCCCTGACGAGGACCCCCCTCCCATAGACAGATACTAGTCTAACTCACCCGCTGCCGAAAACCACGACATGGCGAACACGACCGCGGAACGACTATCGACCCGACGGTGTCCGAAGTGCGATTCAGCGACGCAGATGAGACACGGAATCGAACGCTGTTCGGACTGCGACTGGCGCGCTCCGCAGGGGGCCGACTAGCGCGCGAGGCGAACGGCCGCGGCCACGGCCGCCGCCCGGTGAACGAACACCACCATGTCCGGAGTAAATCGGGGCGTCGATTATCGAACCGAATAACGAGCGGCGATGACTACAGCTGTGAATTGGCGTCCGCGTACTGGTTGAGGAGTTTCGCCTCCGCCTTCCGAAGGTGTTCGAGGAGCGTCGTCTTCGAGATGTCGAGTTCGTCGGCCAGTTCCCGCGTGGTCGTCCTCCGCGGCCACGTGTAGTAGTCGCGCCGGCAGGCCAGTTCGAACACCTCGCGCTGGCGGTTCGAGAGCTTGTCCAATTGGTGCGAGACGTGGTTTTTCGCGCCGGCGACGGACGTGACCTTGGTGACGATGATTTCGGCCTCCTTCGTCTCCTCTAGCGAGTCGAGGCGTTCGCGGAGGTCAGCCCTGTCGTCGGTGTCGATGACCGGCCAGTACTCCCACCCGTCGTCGACGCGGACGGGGGCGTCGTGGACGAAGCCGTGTGACAGAAGCGAGTCGGTCATGCTGTTTTCGGGGTCGTACTCGACCATCATCTCCCGTGTCGCGTTGCCGACGTTCGACGCGTCGTTGTCGAACTCGTGTCGGGGGCTCAACTCGGAGACGGAGTCGGTGAGCCGCGACTGCTCGGTCGCGCGGACGAAGTCGTCGATATCTTCGACCCGGTCCGCGTAGACCGTGAAATGCCCCTTCACGGTGTCTTCGGGCGTGTTGTACACGGTGTGAGCGGTGAGACCGGCGTCGACGCTCTCTGTCACCTCCAGCGTCCAGCAGTCTGGATGCCGGAGTTTGAGCGTGAGTCTGGTCGGACCCGTGAGTTCGCAAGTCGGTGCGGTAACGTTCGACATACGAGACGCTTACCACCCCGTTCCGTATATATCCAACCGACCATGGGAGGCCGCGCCGTCGACAGAAGTCCCCGGTTGCCCGGCGGTTTCGGGGGAAAATCGCGTATCAAATCCGAGAACAGACTGATTGACGCGACCACGGCCCGCTAAATCGACGCCGAGTCGGCGACTGTCACCGCGGCGGGTTCCGGCGGAGGGAAGCGTTGATAACGACCGCTCGAATAGGGACGAGTGAATGCCCGCAGACTCCCTAGAGACGTTACTGGACAATCCGGCGATGCGGGAGGCGCTCTCGGTCGTCGTCGAACGGTCGAAGGAGGGAACCGAAGAACTCCGCTGGCGCGACGTGAACGACGCGCTGTCGAGCGGTCAGTGGGGTCGCCTCATCGAACAGGGCGTCCTGAGCGACGCCGCGGCCGGCGGCTTCGTCCTGTCCGACCCGGACCGAATCGCCTCGAAACTGCAGTCGCGCGACCCCGGCGCCGAGGACGGGAGCGACGACGCCGACTCGTCGTGGTCTCGGTGGGACAAGTTCGGCGCGCTCGGCGTCGTCGTCCTGTTCGCCGGCTACTGGAACGCCGGCGTCCGGAACGCGGTCGCCGGCATCGACAACGTCGTGCTCGGGGCGCTGGCGCACTCGATACCGTTCTACGCCGTGGTCATCGTCCTCGCCGCGGCGACCGGCCTCTACTCGACCGTGATGCAGGACCGGCTGAAGGACGCGGAACTCCTCGAACGCCACCAAGCCCGGATGGACGACCTGAAGTCGCGCCGGGAGGCGGCGAAAGAGCGCGGCGACGACGACGCGCTCGAACGCATCGAGGCGGAGCAGATGGAGGCGATGGGCGACCAGTGGAGCGTCATGAAAGCCCAGTTCAAGCCGATGGTCTGGATAATGCTCGTCACCATCCCGGCGTTCCTCTGGATGCGCTGGAAGGTCCGCGGCGGCCACGTCGCCGCCGGTTCCGCGCACGTGATTCTCCCCCTCGTCGGTCGGGTCGGCTGGCAGGACGCCGTCTTCGGCCCCATGCCGGCGTGGATCGTCTGGTACTTCCTCTGTTCGTTCGCCGCCAGACAGCTCTGTCAGAAGTTCCTCGGAATCGACCCCTCCGGGACCTCTCGGTCGGACTCGGAGTCCACGACCTCTTCTTGAGCGACGCGAACTGCCCCTCGAAGCGTGCGTCGCGGGGGCTGTGACAACCCCTTAGTGATTTTCAAACCGGTTCGTATAAACCGACGCCGCGACGAGAGTTCGGCATGGACCGCGACGAACCCGAGCGGCGAGAGCCCAGCGACTCGCCCGCGGCGACGCCCGAACTCGACGAAAGCGAGATCGAAGCGCTCGTCGAGTACGTCGAAAGCGGAAGGGCGCGCGGACAGCGAGTGGAACACGGCGGCGAGGACCGAAACGGGCGGGGCGGGCGCGACGGCCGTGACGGTCGCAAAGCGGCGGTAGAGCGCTTCCGCGGTCCGGACGAGGTGCTCACGCGAGTCGTGCCGCACGCGGGCTACCTCGAAATCCACAAGCGGACGCCGTGCGCCGAGGGCTGCGCGTCGTGCCCGCACGGACCCGCCGTCTACCACGTCCGGTGGGAGCGCCACCCCGGTGGAGAGGACCGGCTCCACTGGGTCCTCATCGGTCCCGAGGTCGGCGCGAACTGATTTTCCGTCGGCTCAGCGGTCGCCCGCCGCGGTGGGGGGAGCCGCCCGCGACTCCGACTGCGTCCCCTCGTCGCCTCGGCGACAGCGCGTCGGTTCGACCGCCGACTCGATGGGGATGTCGTCGTAGGCGTCGAGCACGTCGCTCCGGGTGACGATGCCGACGACCGTCGCGCCGTCGACGACCGGGACGCGACCCACGTCGGCGGCCTCCATCGCGTCCACGACGTGGAGGAGGTTGCTGTTCGGCGTCGTCGTGACGACGGTCCGCGTGCCGACGTCCTCGACCGGCGGGTCCGCCGCCGGGTCGTCGTCGCCGTCGAGGGCCTCGATGTTCTCGGTCAGGAACTCCTGTGCGTCGCTCTGGACGACGATACCGGCGAGCGACTCGTCCGCCTCGACGATGGGAAGCCCGCCGTGGTCGGTGTCGCGGAGCCGGTTGACGGCCTCCGAAAGCGGCGTTCCGACTTGGACGGTGTCGACGGCGGTCGTCATCACGTCGGCGACGTGCACGTCTTCGATGCTCCCGATGCGGCGCTCTTGGACCGTGTAGCCGAGGTCGCGGAGCTTCTGCGTGTAGATGGTACTGCCGTTGAGGAGGTAGCTCGCGATTTCGCTCCCGACGACGCTGACCATGAGAAGCGGGAGGATGATGGTGTACTGGCCGGTGAGTTCGAAGATGATGATGATGGCGGTGAGCGGCGCGCCCGCGGTGGCGGCGAAGATGCCGCCCATCCCGACCAGCGCGTACGCGCCCGAGGGGGCCGTCCCGGGGACGAGCGCGTGGACCGCGAGGCCGAACGCGCCGCCGACGGTGGCACCCACGAACAGCGACGGCGAGAACACGCCGCCCGAACTCCCGCTGCCGACCGACAGCGAGAAGCCGACCGCCTTGAGCACCGCCAGCGCGACGAGCGCGCCGAAGAGGAAGCCGCCGTCGATGCTCCGGTGGACGACGCCGTAGCCGACCCCGAGGAGGAGTCCGGCGGCCTCCCCCGGCGCGACGCCGAGGACGACGGTCCCGACGAGGACGCTCACGCCGAGCAGGAGTCCGCCCAGCGCGGGCTTGAGATAGCCCGGCGCGTCGAGGCGCTCGAAGAAGTGCTCGACGCCGTAGAGCAGTTTCACGAGGCCCGCGCCGACGAGGCCGACGACGACGCCCAAAAGCAGGTAGATGGGGAGTTCGACCGCCGGCGTCACCAGCTGGTACGACGCGGGCACGAGGAACTCGCGGATGCCGGGGGTCGGCGAGAACTCCAGAATCGGGCGGGCGACCGCCGTCGCCGTCAGCGCGGCGAGAACGACCGTGATGACGTGGCCGAGGTAGTACTCCGCGAGGAGGATTTCGAGCGCGAACATGATGCCCCCGATGGGCGTGTTGAACGTGCCCGCGATGCCGGCGGCCGCCCCCGCGGCGACGAGCGTCCGCGTGTGCCGCGACCGGACGAACCGGCCGAAGAACGACCCGGCGGCGCTCCCGATCTGGATGATTGGTCCCTCGCGGCCGAGCGACGCCCCGCTCCCGATGGCGACGCTCGACGCGAGCGTCTTGTAGAGGGCGATTTTCGGGCTGATGCGGCCGCCGCGGTTCAGCATCGCGTCAAGGACGCTCGGCACGCCGTGGCCCTTGACCGCGTCGGTCGTGAGCAGGACGACGACGCCGACGAGGAGGCCGCCCAGCGCGGGGATGACCGCGTAGCGGAGCGGCCCGAGCGGGGACAGGAGGTCGAAGGCGTTGGTCACGGGCACGAGCGCGAACGAGACGTTCCCCGGGTTGAGCGAGGTTCCGTAGAGCAGTTCCTGAACGACCCAGATGCCGACCCGGAAGACGACGGCTCCGAGCCCGGCGACGACGCCGATGGCGACCGCTAGCACGTTCATCGCGATATCTTCGTACCGCGGTTCGACCTCCGCCGTCTGTATCGCCCTGCGAGCCCGCGCGCGCAGGGTAGACTCGTCGCTCACGTCTTGGGGCATCCGAGTCAATCTTGCGCGATAGGGTGTTTGTCAGTTTCGTTTCGAACACCGACTGGCGAGCGGCCGCGAAGCGGGTCAGGGGGTGGCACGCGCGAGCGCGGCGTGCGTCGCGACGACGCAGCCGCCCGCGGCGACGCCGACCCACATCAGGAGATGACCCGCGCCGAGGTCGAACGACACGCCGACGAGCCACAGACCGATGAGGACGCCCGCGGAGTTGGTGGGGTAGGAGAGGCCGCCACGCGCCGCGAGCTGCAGCAGGCCGGTACAGGCGACGCCCAACAGGAGGACGCTGACGACGGCGTCGTCGCCGACCTCCGCCGGGGGGCCGCGGAACACGACGGCCGCGGCGGCGAGCGCCGCCGCCGACGCGAGGTCGACGCCGAGCGTCGTTCGCGCGAGCGAGCGTTCGACCGGCAATCGGGGCTGTGTACTCGTCATGGGTGTCGAGCGCGCACCCGCCGACGCGATGCCGAAACAAGGGGACTGCGTCGGATGGGGTGTCGCGTGTCGAAGCGGTCAACGGTGGCGACACCGGGCAGGCTAAACCACCGAGGGGTGCTATCGGATCGAAGACGATGGGTAGCGGTTGGCCGCTTCGTGGCCGTGGAACACGGCAATCGGGGGTTTCGCGTGGACGCTTATAGTCTTTTTCAAGGAGTGACACTCTGAAACAGCCGACAACCACTAAGCGATTGCCAAACCGAAAACGACACCGCGACTGCCCGACCACAGCACACCGATGAACCGCGATTCCGTCGCCCGCCTCACTCGCCTCGTCACCGCGCTCGGAGCCGTCCTCGTCCTCCTCGGACTCGCCGTGCAGGTCACGACGCTTCGACTCGGACTGCCGCATCCCCCGTGGGAGCTACAGGCCGCGAGCGACGCCGAGGTGCTGGGCGTCGGCCTCTGGTGGGTCGCCGTCGCCACCCGACTCGTCGGGCCGCGTCGCGCTCGGCGACGCGTCGGCCCGGAACGCGACCCGACGCGCCGCGCGGTCTACGTCACTCGCGGACTGCTCGACGCGCTGTTGGACCGCGCGGCGCGCGCCGAACCGAGCCGCGAATCGCTCTCGCTCGGCACGACCGCCGCGGGCGAGTTAGACGGGGCGGAGTCGCTCGACGCGACCCGACCGGTGTTCAGCCACTTCGTCCACCCGAGCGCCGGCGCGGCGGTCCGGGGGGTCTTCGGCGTCGACCTCGCGACCGCGCCGGGGCGGACGCCGGGGCAGTTCGTCTCGCACCCGTGGGGGCCGCTGGCGGCGACGAAGCGCGACACGCTCCGCGAGGTCGTCCTCGTCGCGGTCCCGCCGTGGGACGACGACTGCGTGGCCGCGTTCGACCGGGCGGGGCGGCGGCGTCCCCTCCGCGTCGTCGACGCCGAACCGCGGGAGTCGTTCGACGAGTCGGTTCCGACGGCCGGTTCCGCGGCGTCCCCGTCGACACCGACGTCGGCGGACGGATAGTCACCGCATCGATACAATTATACGCGACGACTGGCCACGACTGATTGAACCGCCGATTCGCGAGCACAGCGACGGCGTCCCGTGCGGACGCCGCTCGCGTAGTGACGACGCCGGTCGGCGCGACAGACCATGCAATCGCCAACAGCCACTCGCACTCGACCATGAGTTGGAAAGACACCGCAGCACCGGTTCTGAGTCGGATGCCCGCCGTGGCCCGCCCGGACGGCCACGTCCCGTTCCGCCGAAAGCTCGGCTGGACCGCCGGCATTCTCGTCCTGTACTTCTTCCTGACGAACGTCACGCTCTTCGGCGTCGGGACGGGGAGTCAGGACATCTTCGGGCAGTTCCGCTCCATCCTCGGCGGGGGACAGGGGACCATCCTCCAGTTGGGTATCGGTCCCATCGTCACCGCGAGCATCGTCCTCCAACTGCTACAGGGCGGGGACTTGCTCGGCCTCGACACGGACGACCCGGGCGACCAGATCCTCTATCAGGGCCTCCAGAAACTGCTCGTCTTCGGGATGATCGCCCTCCAAGGCCTCCCCATCGTCTTCGCCGGGGGCTACCTCCCGGCCGACCCGGCGGTCGCGAGCGCCCTCGGCGTCGGAGCGGTCGGCGTGAAGTGGCTCATCTTCGCGCAGATATTCGCCGGCGGCGCGCTCGTGTTGTTCATGGACGAGGTCGTCAGCAAGTGGGGCGTCGGCTCCGGCGTCGGCCTCTTTATCATCGCCGGCGTCAGCCAGCGTCTCGTCGGCGGCCTCTTCGCCGACCCCGCCATCGGCGCGTCGACGACCGGCATCGTCTCCGAGTGGGTCCACGTGCTCGCCGGGACCGAGACGGTCCCGTCGCTCGCGACGGCGGGCGGGATACAGGCGCTCTTGTTCGGCGTGGGGGGCATCGTCCCGCTCCTCACGACGCTTCTCATCTTCGGCATCGTCGTCTACGCCGAGAGCGTCCGCGTCGAGATTCCCCTCTCTCACGCCCGCGTGAAGGGCGCTCGCGGCCGCTTCCCCGTGAAGCTCATCTACGCGAGCGTCCTGCCGATGATTTTCGTCCGCGCGCTGCAGGCGAACGTCCAGTTCCTCGGGCGCATCCTCAACAGCCAGTGGGCCGGCATGCCGGCGTGGCTCGGCCAGTACACGAGCGGGCAGGTCACCGGCGGCCTGTTCTACTACCTGAACCCGATTCACGCGCCCAGCCAGTGGATGTGGTGGCTCGGGTCGGCGTCCCAAGAGCCGTGGCAGATTCTCGTCCGCGTCGCCATCGACCTGACGCTGATGCTCGTCGGCGGGGCCATCTTCTCCATCTTCTGGGTCGAGACCGCCGACATGGGGCCGGAGGCGACCGCGCGGCAGATTCAGAACTCCGGGATGCAGATTCCCGGCTTCCGCCGCAACCCGCAGGTGATAGAGCGGGTCATGGAGCGGTACATCCCGCAGGTGACGGTCGTCGGCGGCGTCCTCGTCGGCCTGCTCGCCGTCATGGCGAACATGCTCGGCACCATCGGCGGCGTCTCGGGGACCTCGCTCCTCCTCACGGTCTCTATCACGTACAAGCTGTACGAGGAAATCGCCGAGGAACAGCTCATGGAGATGCACCCGATGATGCGGACGATGTTCGGCGGCTAGCGCGCCGAGTCGCACCCGGTCGAAAGAGACCCGTATTCTGCAGGTGAGAACCCGGCGACGACGGCTCGAATCCGAGCCGTCACCCATCGGGGTTTTTCTGTCCGCCCTTCGAGAGTCCACCTGATGGCCGACACGCAATCGACCGCAGGGGGCGGCGACGCCCCCGGAGAGGAGTCGGTGGAAACGGAACTCTCGCGCGACATGAGCCTCGCCGACATCACGTTCATCGGCGTCGGCGCGATGATCGGCGCGGGCGTCTTCGCGCTGACCGGATTCGCGGCGGGGCTGGCCGGCCCGGCGCTCACGGTGGCGTTCATACTCAACGGGCTGGTGGCGATGTTCACCGCCGTCTCCTACGCCGAGCTCGGGGCGGCGTTCCCCGAGGCGGGCGGCGGCTACCTCTGGGTGAAAGAGGCGCTGGCCGACCCCAACGGCTTCTACGCCGGGTGGATGAGCTGGTTCGCCCACGCCGTCGCCTGTGCGCTCTACGCGGTCACCTTCGGCGTCTTCCTGACCGAGTTCTTCGTGGTGTTCGCCGGCCTGCCCGACGGGTTCGCCCTGTTCGGATTGCTCGACCGCCTGCTCGTCGAAAAACTGCTCGCGGTCGTGATGGTGCTCGCGTTCGCGTACATCAACTACCGCGGGGCCGAGGAGACGGGCAAGGCGGGCGTCGTCGTCACGACTATCAAGATTCTCATCCTCGGCGTCTTCGTGGCGTTCGGCATCCTGGCGACGGTACGCGAGCCGAACTGGACGGCGACGTTCCTCGACAGTCCGTCGTTCGCGCCGAACGGCCTCGTCGGCGTCATCGGCGCGATGGGCTTCACGTACATCGCCTTCGAGGGCTACGAGATTATCGTCCAGTCGGGCGAGGAGGTCGTCGACCCCGGCACCAACGTCCCGAAGGCGGTGTTCTACTCGATGGCAATCGTGGTCCCCATCTACGTCCTCGTCGCCTTCGCGGCCATCGGCGGCATCGACGTGACCGCCGAACTGGCGAGTCGCGCGGGACTCACGACCGCCGCGCCGACGTGGCAGGTCCTCGGGAACCTCGGCGAACTCGGCATCATCGAGGCCGCCGGGCAGTTCGTCCCGTACGGCGTCCCGCTGCTCCTGTTCGCCGGGCTCGCGGCGACGATGAGCGCGCTCAACGCGACCATCTACTCCTCGTCGCGGGTGTCGTTCGCCATGGGCCGCGACCGCGTCCTCCCGGGCTTCTTCGGGCGCATCCACGGCGACAAGCGGACGCCCCACTGGGCAATCGGTCTCTCGGCGGTCCTCATCGGTCTCATGGCCGTGTTGCTCCCCATCGAGAGCGTCGCGGCCGCCGCCGACATCATGTTCATCTTCCTGTTCATTCAGGTGAACTGGACCGTCGTCAAGATGCGGGCGACCCACCCCGACCTCCCGCGGACGTACGAGATTCCGTACATGCCGTGGCCCCCGCTCATCGGCATCGTCCTCCAGTTCATCCTGACGCCGTTTTTGCTCCTCGAACTCGGGCTGACGCCGGGGCTCGGCGCGGGGTCTGAGGGCTTCGTCGCGCTCGTGACCACGGCCGTCTGGATGGCGCTCGGGCTCGTCGTGTACTACGGCTACTCCGAGGGCAAGGAGGCCGAGAAGCTCGAAGAAGAGACCCCGACCGTCGTGACCGAACGCGCCCCCGAGCGGCGCGAGTCGCAGGTGCTCGTCCCGATTGCCAACCCCGACAACGCGGCGCAGTTGATGCGGACCGCCATCGACGTGGCCCGCGACCGCGACGCAGAGATTCTCGTGATGAGCGCCGTCGAGGTGCCGTCGCAGACGCCGATTTCTGAGGGGCGGCGGTTCGTCGACGAGAAGCGCGAGACCATCTCGTCGGTCATGGAGCTAGCGACCGACGCCGACGTGCCCGTCAGCGGGACGGTCAGACTGGGCCACGACGCCGGGACGGCCATTCTCAACACCATCGAGGAACACGACAGCGACGCGGTGTTGATGGGCTGGCGCGGCCGGGGTCGCCGCCGCGACTACATCCTCGGGAGCAACGTCGACGAGGTCGTGACCAAGGCCCCCTGCGACGTGCTCGTCGAGCGCATCGGTCCGACGGACGGCGAGGTGGACTCGATTCTCCTGCCGACCGCGGGCGGCCCGCACGCCGAACTCGCCGCGGAGGTGTGCCGCGCTATCGCGCGGACCAACGACGCCGAGATACACGTCATGAACGTCGTCGCACCCGACGCCGACGAGAGCGACCGCGAGGACGCCCAGCGCCGGGTGGACTCGACGGCCGCGGCGGTCGGCGACGACGAGGTCAGGGTGACGACCTCGGTCCGCGAGGGCGACGACGTGGCGGCGACCATCGTCGCCGCGACCGAGGAGTTCGACCTGACTGTCATCGGGGCGACGAGAGAGGGACTGCTCCAGCAGCTCGTCTTCGGCGCGATTCCGGAGACGGTCGGCCGCGACGCCGCGAGCACGGTCATCATGGCGAAGCGCGACCTCGGCGTCATCTCGTGGGCGACGCGGTGGTTCAAGCGCCGCCGCGACGACTACCACGTCCGGAACGGTGACGGCGAGTGAGCGGTCTCACTCGCGCCACGGGAGCAGTCGCGCCGAGAGCGCGAACAGCGCGACGGCGAAGCCGCAGAGGATAGCGAGGTCGGAGAGCGCGGTCGGGAGCTCGCCGCCGGCGACGGCGGCGCGCACGCCGCGTGCGAAGTAGGTGAGCGGGAGCGCGTCGACTACGGGGCGGAGCGCCGCCGGGAGTCTGGACGCGGGGACGAACGTGTCCGCGAGGAGGACCATCGGGATGCCGACGGCGTTGCTGGCGGCGATGACGCCGTCCTCGGAGTCCGCGAGCGAGCCGATGAGCGAGCCGAGCCCGCAGAACAGGGCGATGCCGACGACGAGGAAGGCGACGACCAGCGCGTCGCCGCCGAGCGAGGGGGCCGCGCCGAGGTCGCCGACGGCGGCGAGGACGCCGACGAGCAGGACGCCCGCGAGCCCGATGAGCGCGACGTTCACGGCCGCGTGGGCGGTGAGCCACTCCAGACGCGACAGCGGCGTCGTCGCCAACTTCTCGAAGCGGCGGGACGCCCGGTTTCGCGCGACGGTGCTCCCGACCCGCGACAGGGGCGTCAACACGACGACGACACCGAGGTACGCGGGCAGGTAGTACGCGTCCGGGCGGGAGAACAGGCCGCCGGTCGCGCCGGTCTTGACGAGGACGCCGAAGATGAGGACGATGAAGACGGGAAAGAAGAACGTGAAGAAGACGGCCGTCCGCCGCCGGAGGAACGCGCGCGTCTCGGCGACGGCCTCCGCGCGGACCCGGCGGGTCGCCTCGGCGAACCCGCGAGCCTGACTGCCGTCGGCCGCCTCTCTCGTCTCGGCCGCCGCGGCCGTCTCGTCCGTTCCGCCCGTCTCGGTCGCCGTCATCGCGTCACCTCGGCGTTCCCGGCGAGGCCCGCCGGACCGGCGCTGGCGATGCAGTCGTGGCCGCGCTCGCTGGCGAGGTTGAGGTACACGTCCTCCAGCGTCGGGCGGACGAGACTCACCTCCTCGTAGGCGATGTCGGCCGCGTCGAGGTGGTCGAGCATCGCGGTCAGGTCGTCGGGACCGGCGTCGAAAAAGCGGTACTCGTAGTCGCCGTACCGGCGGCCGTCGAGGGGCGTCGCGTCGAGGTCGAGCGCTCGCGGGCGCTCGGTCCGGACCGCGAGTCGGGTCTCGCCGCCGAAGCGCTGGACGAGGTCCCGGGGCGAACCGACGCGGACGAGTTCGCCGTCCGTGAGGAGTCCGACGCGGTCGGCGAGGTGTTCGGCTTCGGCCATGTAGTGCGTGGTGAGCACGACGGCGGTCCCGCCGTCGGCCAGCGAGTCGACGAGGTCCCACACGTCGCGGCGGCCCGCGGGGTCGATGCCGGTGGTCGGCTCGTCGAGAAACAGGAGTTCGGGGTCGTTGACGAGCGCCGCGCCGACGCAGACGCGACGCTGTTGGCCCCCCGAGAGGTCGGTGTAGGCGGTCGCCGCGTCCCCGGCGTCGAGGCCGACGCGGTCGAGCACCTCGTCGACCGGTCGCGGGTCCGGGTAGAGCCCGGCGTAGTAGGAGACGAGTTCGCGGCCCGTGAGTCGCCGGTGGGGCGAGAACTCCTGGGGGAGCACGCTCATCCGCGAACGGTCGACCGCGGTCGGCGACTCGCCGAACACCCGAACCGAGCCCTCGGTCGGGACTCGCGTCCCCGTCAGCAGGCCGATAAGCGTCGATTTCCCGGCCCCGTTCGGGCCGATGAGACCGAACACCTCCCCCTTGCGAACGTCGAGCGACACGTCCCGAACCGCGACGGTGTCGCCGTACTGTTTCCTCACGGCCGTCGCCGTGACCGCCGGGCGCGTCGACTCGGCGGCCGCGTGTCTGGACATACTCGTGTTCGAGTCGGTCGTGACAAAGGCTTAGTCCTTGCCAAATCGGCCGGGTACGTGTCGGTGACACAAGTATATCAACCGTCAGAACGACCATAGCGTAGACAATGCCAAATCGGCGACACCGACGGACGGCCCCGACGCGCCGGGAGTTACTCTCGGTGACCGACGAGTTAGCGCTCGCGCGGAAGGGGGAACACATCCTCGAACGCCGACGCGACAGTCTCGTCTTCGTCCTCCTCGACCTCTTGGACCGGTGGACCGAACTGCGCCGCGAGACCGACGAGGCGTTCCGGGACGCGGCGGAACTCCACGTGCAGGGCGCTGAGCGGGAGGGCGAAATCGCGCTTCGCGCGCTGTCGGAGGCGCGGGACTCCCACACGGAGCTCATCGTCTCCGAGACGAAGCTCGTCGGGCTGACCGTCCCGTTTTTCATGAGCACGTCGGCGCGGCGGTCGCTCGACGGGCGGGGGTACGGCGTCCTCGGCACGAGCGCGCTCGACGACGAACTCGTCGGGTCCTACGAGTCGGTCGTGGAGGACGTCGTCAGACTGGCCGAGATGCGGGCGGTCCTCCTGCGGCTCCTCGCGGAGATTCGGCGGCTTCGGCTCCGCGTCAACTACCTCACCCAGCGGCTCATCCCGGAGTTGGAGGCCGAACGGAAGTACATCCGGCAGTATCTCGACGAGCGCGAACAGGAAGAGCGCTTCCGACAGTTCCGGACCAAACGGCGCAACGAGCGACGGGAAGCAGAACGGCGAGAGGCGGAGCGGCAGGGAGACGAGCGAGGACCGGAGACGCGACGACGAGACGAACGCGGCCGCGATGACTGAAACGGGGCCATCCGTCCGCCAAGCGTAGTCTTATTACCGTCGCGCCACCAGTTTCGTGCAACGAGACAATGTGCAAAGTCGACGTGGCAATCGAACGGTACGGGCTCGCCGCGCCGACCGGCAGGTACGACTCCATCGACGACTATCTGCTGGCGCGGTGGACCGGGGCTGACGGCGGCGAAAGCGAGGGGTACAAGTCGCTCACGACGTGGTTCAACAAGCGACTGCTCGCGCGCGTCTACGAGCGGAACGGTCGCGACGTGACCGACGTGCGCCTCGACGCGGAGTACGAGGCCCTCGTCGGCGACGACGACCTCGACTACGGCGACGTGGCCGCCGACCTCGCCACCGACGGCATCGACGCCGACGAGCTGACGGGCGCGATGGCGTCGTGGAGCACGATGCGACGCCACCTCAACGACTGTCTCGACGGCGAGAAGCCGACCGTCGAGGCGTCCTCGGACTGGGAGCGAAACAGCGTCGACATCGCGCGCGAGACGGTCAGACAGAAGGCCGAGTCGGCGCTCGCGTCCCTGGGAAAGAAAGGGCGACTCGCCGGAGCCGGAGACGCCGGCGTCGACGTGCAGGTGAAGGTGTCCTGCGCGGAGTGCCCGACGCGGGTCCCGCTCGAAGACGCGCTCGACCGCGGGTTCGTCTGTCAGGAGCACCACGTCGGTGCCGACGAGATGGCCGAGGAGGCCGTCCGCGAGACCGGCGTCGCGCCCGACGGCGGGGCCGACTCGGGCGGGCGGCTCCGGGCGGTGCTCCCCATCGGCGCGCTCTCCAGCGCCGGCCTCGCGCTCGGCGAGTTCTCCGGGGCGGCGCTCGAACTCGTCGCGGCTGTCGGAATGGCATGAGCTGGCGGCTCGACGTGGAGAACGTCGCCGGGATTCGGCGCGGGAGCGCGACGCTCGAACCGGGGTTGAACGCCGTCCGCGCGAGCAACTGGCAGGGGAAATCGAGCTTCCTCGCCGCGGTAGCGACCGCCCTCGGGACGGCCTCGCCGCTGACCGAGGGCGCGACCGAGGGGCGCGTCTCGCTTTCGACCGACGAACGGGAGTACGCGGTCGAGTTGACCCGAGACGGGGGGCGCGTCCGGACGACCGGGAAGCCGTATCTGTCAGACGAGGCCGACCGCGTCTGCGCCGATCTGTTCGCGTTCCTCGGCGAGGAAAACGAGATTCGGCGGGCCGTCCGCGAGGGCGACGACCTCGAACCCCTCCTGACGCGACCGCTCGACTTCGAGGACATCGACGCGAACATCGCCGCGGCGCGCCGCGAGCGCGACCGGGTCGACGAGGCGCTCGCCGAGGCCGAAGACGCCGCCGACCGCCTGCCGACGCTGGCCGCTCGGGTGTCGGAACTCGAAGCCGAGGTCGAGGAGTTGGAGGCGAAGCGCGCGGCGTCCGCGGACGCCGCCGGCGGGGACGAGACGCGCGAGGCGCTCAGCGACGCCCGCGCGGAGCGCTCCCGCGTCCAGAGCCGCATCGACCGGCTCGAATCGACCGCCGAGCGGGTGCGAGAACAACTCGAATCGAGCCGCGAGGAACTCGACGGACTCGACGTGGAAGACGACGAGGAACTGGCGCGCGAACTCGACGCGGCGAAGCGGGAACTCCACCGGCAGGAACGCGATATCGAACTCCTGCGTGGCGTCTACGACGCGAACCGCCGCGTCGTGGCCGAAGACCGGACCGAACTGCTGACCGACGTGACACACGGCCTCGTCGACGACGAACTCGCGTGTTGGGTCTGCGGTGCCGAGACGGACGCCTCGTCGGTGACCGAGCGGCTCGACGAACTCGCCGAGCGTATCGAACGCCGAACCACGGCGGCCGAAGCCAGCCGAGAGCGCGTCGAGGAACTCACCGAGCGCGTCGAGACGCGCGAGAAGCGACGCCGGCGCGAACGGGAGCTTCGGACCGAAGTTCGGGAGCTACGCGAGCGCCGGTCGGACCTCGAACGCCGCCTCGACGACGCGCGCGAACGCGACGCCGAACTCGCCGAGCGCATCGACGACCTCCGCGAGCGAATCGAATCAGACGTCGGACAGGTGACCGATATCGAAAGCGACCTGAAGTACGCGAAAGCGCGGCTCGACGACGCGAGGTCTGAACTCGAATCTTCCGAATCAGAGGCCGAAAAGCTCGAATCACTGCGTTCGCAGCGACAGTCGCTGACCGAGGAGATAACCCGTCTCCGGCGGCGGAAACAAGAGGTAAAGAAAGAGACACGAGACGCGTTCGACGCCGCGATTCGGGATATCGTCCCGCTGTTCGAGACGGGGTTCGAGAGCGCGCGACTGACGAGCGAGTTCGAACTGGTCGTCGCCCGCGACGGCCGTGAGGCGTCGCTCGGTGCGCTCAGCGAGGGCGAGGTCGAACTCCTCGGACTGGCGACGGCGCTCGCGGGCTACGAGGCGTTCGACGTGGGGGAGCGCGTGCCGGTCATGCTCGTGGACCGCCTCGGCGGCATCGCCGACGAGAACCTCGGGCGACTGACCGACTACCTCTCCGGGAGAGCGACGTATCTCGTCATGACGGCGTATCCCGAACACAGCGCCGTCGAGGGCCGCGACATCGACCCCTCGGACTGGTCGGTCGTCTCGGACTCGGCCGCCGCAAAGGGAGCCGAGTAGCCCCCGATTCGACGGCGTTGGGGCGTGTTCGGTACCCGCGGTCCTCACTCCAGCGCGAGCGAGAACCCCCACGTCGCTTCTTGCCGCTCGTCGTCAGACCCCGAGAGCCCGCCGGTGGCGAAGTCCGCCTCGAAGCGGAACTCGCCGACCGGGAGACAGCTCGCTTCTTCGTCTTCGGATTGGGCGACGCCGTAGAGGTCCACCAGTTCCGACCGGGACTCGCCGGGTTCGAGCGAGAGAACCCGGTACTCATCGGTCACGGCGATGTGGTCTTCGAGCCGCCAACAGCCCGCCTCGGCGGGGTACTCGCCGTCCGCGGGGAGGAAGATGAGGTCGTTCGTCGTGTCCGAGACGTACTGGAAGAAGACGGTTCTCCCCTCGCCGACCTCGACCGTCTCGTCGCCGGTGTTCGTCAGCGTGATGCGGACCTGCGGCGGGTGCTCGTCGGTCGCGAGGTCCTCCGTTATCTCGACGTCGTGTTCGACGGGCACGTCGGGCGCGTCGTCGACGCCGACCAGCGAGATTCCGGGGCCGCCGGACGGGCGGGTGCCGCCGGTCCCGTCGTCGGTGCCGTTTCCGTCCGGGAGGTCGTCCGTCGTGTCCGTCGGCTCGTCGGTCGTCGTCTCGTCGTCGGTCGTCGTCTCGTCGTCAGTCGTCGTCTCGTCGTCGGTCGTCGTTCCGTCGTCCGACCCACCGTCGCCGACACAGCCTGCGAGGAGGCCGAACGAGAGGAGGGCGGTCGAACCGAGGACGGTGCGTCGTGTCAGGGACATACTCGGTAATCGTCGCGGACGGGAATAACCCTACGCGAGAGTCAAATCGCGATTTGAGTCACGGGGCGGCGTCGCGGTGGCGGCGGTAGTGCTCCCACTCCGCGTCGGTGCCGTAGTGGACGACCAAGTCGGTCGCCGTCTGCTCGGCGACGCCCGACGCGCGCCTGAGCGCGGCGGTGTCGCGTTCGAGCACCGCGGCCGCGACGGCGTCCGCGCTCCCGAAGTGGTCGAACAGCGCCCGCGAGACGCGGTCGCCGGCGTTCGGGACCGGCGCGCAGGCCGCCCGGATGCGCGCCCGCTCGGCCCGGTCGTCCACGCGCTCGACCCACGTCTGGGCCCACGCGGCGACCGCCTCGCGCTCGTCGTCCGACGCCGGCGGCTCGAACTCGCGGAGCGAGTCGTCGACGAGGCCGCCGAACCGGGCGGAGACGGAGAGGCCACCCGGATGCGGGAGGACGTGCACGCCCAGCGAGTCGCCGGGGTCGATGCCGACGAGCACCGCGGGGACGGCCTTCTCGAAGCGGAGCGCGAAGTTCGCCGGCCGCGGCTCGCCGGGCGGGTAGATGACCCACTCGTCGCTCGGCAGCTCGACGCGCTCCGGAAGCCAGCCGAGCTCGTCGCTCTCTGAGGGGGCGTCGTCGTCGGTCGCCGGGTCTGTGTCGCGGGTCACGTCGATGTTCTCGGTCACCGGCGTCGCGGAATCGACGCCGGTCGTCGCGTGGAGGGTCCGAGCGGGCGCTGATAATTCACGCGGTTGCGACTGCCGTTCGACCCGGAGTGTCAGCCGCGGCGACCGATTGCGGCCACAACACGCGATTACTCACACCCGGTTGCTCAAGTATGTCGAGCACGAACGCGATTCTATGCCCGTCGTAGAAGTCAATCTCCCGGACGAACTGCTCGTCGAGTTCGAACAGCTCGTCGACGAAGAGTTCATCAGCGAAGAACAGGCCGTCGAGGAGCTCCTCTCGATGGGAATGGACGCCTACGGTGCCCCCGTCGACGACGAGGGCGGCGTCCAGTCGGACTTCGTCCAGAGCGCCCAGAACAACCTCTTCGACACCGCGGGCGACCCCGGCGGCCTCGACGACGACGTGCTCTGAGGCCGCCCGCCGCCTGAGGCGTCGCCTCGCTCGGCACCGCGCCGAACTGTTCTTCTGTCGAGAGCGTCCGCCTCGCCGACTCGGCAGGTCCGTCGACCGGAGCGGCGGTCTCGCCAACACCCCGGTATGCTGTGGATAACCGACTCGAAACCGTCGAATTCCTCGACTATCAGGAATCGAATCCGGTCCGTCGCGTTCGAACCCACAGGTCGGTCACCGGCGCGACGTTCACGCGGCGGCGCGGTCCGGCCCCGTCTCGGGCGGACGCCGGCGCGCCGGCCACCGAGTCGAGCGTGACGAACCCGTCCCCGTCTTCGACCCCGAATCCGTTAGCGGACCCATACTAATTCGGTCATCGCGCGACGGTTCAAGCATGTCCAAGCGCGCGCACGCCCGGGGTTCGGTACTCGTTCCGTCGGGCAACTACACCTGCGTCCGGTCGCTCGGCGAACGGGGCATCCACACGGTCATGGCCTCCGAACACGACGACACGCCGGCGGCCTCGTCCCGATTCTGCGACGAACTCGTCCGCATCCCCGCCCCGAAAGACGACCTCGTGGCCTACAAGGACGCCCTCGTCGGCATCGCCGCCCGACCGGACGTGAAGACCGTCATCCCGACGCGGCCCGAAGACGGCTACGTCTTCTCGAAGTACCGCGACGAGTTCGAGCGGTACGTCGACCTCGTCGTCCCCGACTTCGAGACGCTCCGCCGGGTCCACGACCGAAAGCTCCTCTACGAGGCCGCCGTCGAGGCCGGCGTCCCCATGCCGCGGACCCGTCTGTTCAGCGAGGTCGAGTCGTTCGACGAGCCCTCGATTATCAAGCCGCGGTACAACGTCGTCGCCGGCGAGTACGTCGACGGCTACGACCCCCACGAGTACGACATCGTCAAGAGCGTCCACCACGTCCGGCCCGGCGACCGCCCGGACAGAGACGAGATATTCGCCGAGATGAAACACGACCCCATCGTCCAGGACTACGTCCCGACCGAGGACAAGTTCATGTTCGCGGCGCTGTACGACCACGGCGAACCCCTCGCGACGTTCCAGCACCTCCAGATTCGCGGGAACTCCTACACCGGCGGCGGCGGCGTCTACCGGACCTCGGTGTACGACCCGGAACTCGAATCCGTCGCGCGGACGCTCCTCGGCCACATCGAGTGGCACGGCCTCGCGTGCATCGAGTACCTCAAGGACGCCGAGACGGGCGAGTTCAAACTCATCGAAATCAACCCCCGGATGTGGCAGTCGCTGCCCTCGACCGTCCGCGCCGGGGCCGACTTCCCGTACTACTACTGGCTGCAGGCGACCGGGCAGAAACACCGCATCGAACCGGGGTACGAACTCGGCGTCGGCACCCACTACCTCTGGGGCGAACTCGGTTACGTGATGAGCGTCCGCCGCGACGACTCGCCGCTCGTCGAGCGCCCGTCGCTCGTCAAGACCGTCTGGGAGGTCGCGTCGTCCATCTACCGCGAGCCGAGATTCGACCTCGCGCGCCTCGACGACCCGGTCCCCTTCGCCCGCTACGTGCACCACGCGCTGTTCAACCGCGGCGACGAGGCCGAGGAATCGACCGACGACCACGACCGCGGCGGCGACGAATCGGAAGAGCCGAGGACCGGTATCACGCTGACGCCGGGACTCAACTTCAGGGGTCGCTGAGCGGACCGCTCTTTTTTCGGTCGGCGCTCGTCGTGGCGCTGTTGAAACCTACCGGTACCCCGGTTCGATGCGGTCGACGAGCCCATCGAAATCCGTGTCGAAACTCAACACGGCGTCGATGCCACGCGACTCACACAGAGAGACGATGGTCGCATCGGTGAAGCTGAGGTCGTGGTCCTCGTATCGACGGAGCGTCTCCAGCGACGCCCGGACGTCGTCCGGTTCGACGTGAACCATCTCGAACACGTTCGGAAACGGTTCCTCGCCGAGAATACGACCGGCGACGGTATCCGCTGCCTCGAACGAACCCGTTCGAGCGCGCGTGAGCGTCACCGTCTCGTCGAGGACGTAGTCGTTCGTGTACGGTTGTCCGAACTCCCCGTCGAACAGTTCGTCGAATGCGCTAACCGCCTGGTCGTGCCGGTCGGCATCCGTATCGTGGTGCGCAAAGAACACGCCGGTGTCGACGAAGACGCTCATCCGTACAGCACGTCGTCGATGTCCTCTTCCGTCGTCGTGACGCCGGACGAGACCATCCCGTCGTGGAACCGCTCGCGCTCGGATTCCGAAAGCGGGACGCGCTTCTCGCGGAACGAGTCGATGAGGTCAGCCTTGGACTCGACGGCGTTCTCGACGAGCCGTGCCAAGACTTCCTGCTGCGTCACTCGCGTCCCGGTCTTGAGCCGAATCTCGGCCTGTAACCGTTCGAGACGGGATTTCGTGTCGTCGTCCATCTTTACCGACGTGGCCATGTTCGCTGGTAGAACATACTACTGGGTAAGGTTTGCTACTGTTCTGACCGGTGAGACGGGGAGTTGCTGAACGCGTCCGCTACGTCTTGCACGCACCCTCGGCGAGAGCTGGGACACCCGGCCGCGGCGAACTACCGACGAGTGGGAGTTCCGAGAGGCCCTTCGCCGACGCGCGGGCTCACGTCGCGGAACGCACAGGTCGCGGTGTAGGACACGTCGTCGAGGGCGAGTTCGACGCCGCGGGTCCGGGTCGGCGGGCCGCTGACGTTGATGCTGGTGTTTTCGATGGAGCAGCCCGACGCGCGGTCGACGAGCACGCCGCCGACTCGACCGTTCGGCAGGTAGATGCAGCTATCGACGATGCGGGAGCCGTTTCGGTTCTTGTCGACGACGACCGCAGAGCCGTAGGGCTGACTCTCGCACGCCCCCGAGATGGTGACGTTTTCGAGGACCATCCCCCACGGCTCGCGCGCGATGTCGGTGTCGACCGGCCCCGCGTGGATGGTCTGGACGCCGGTGTCGTTGACGATGCGGCAGTTACGCATCGTGAAGCCGCCGTGGCTCCCGTAGGTCGGAACGGTGATGATGCCCGGCGAGGAGGGACTCGACCGGAAGATGAAGTCGCAGTTCTCGATGAGGACGCCCGTGTACCCGTGGCCCGTCGAGTCGATGCGGAGGCCCTCGGGGCTGTCGAGTCGGTCCCCCTCGCGCGCGTGCTCGTTGAGGTTGTCCGCGTCGACGATGACGGTCGCACCCTTGATCCACGAGGTCTTCGTGGGGTGGTCGCCCGCGGAGATGCGCATGTTCGTGTTGTCGTTGTTCTTGAACAGCCCGCCCTCGACGCGGAGGACGCCGCGGGTGTGGGTCGCGCGGAACGACGACGACCCGAGCTGTTCGATGTGGCAGTCTATCATCCTGACCTCGCCGACGGACCGCTCGGTGATGCGAATCCCGGCGACGCCGTTCGGATAGCCGGGGAGCGCCGCGCCCTCGCGCATGTAGACGCGGCGGATGACGTTGACCCCCTCGACCGAGGTACAGTCGAACAACAGCAGTTGGTCGCGCGCGTGGCTGTCGGTGGGGGTGCGACCGAGCCACTCGACGTCCTCGATGAGCGCGCCGTCGTCGTTGGCGAGCCAGATGTCGGCGCTCGTGGTGTCGTCGTCGGTCTGCTGGATAGAGAAGTTCCGCAGGACGTGGTCTGTCCCGCTCGTGATGCGGAGCATCCGGAACCGCTCGCCGGGGTCCGCCGGGGGGAAGACGAACTGTACGTCCGTGTGCGAGTCCCCGAGGCCGACGAGCCGGAAGTTCGAGACGCCGCGGTCCCAGTCGTGCTCGCGGGTGATGAGGTAGTCGCCCGGCGGGAACTCGATGGCCGTGTCGTCGCCGTACGTCCCGTCGAGGATGTCGTCGACCGGCTCTTGTCCCGTCGGGTCCATCCCGAGGTCTTCGACCGCGTCGAGGACGGTGAGGTCCGGTTCGGGCGTGGGCGTCGACTCGGTTGGCGGCGTCCCGGTCGCCGTCTCGGTCGGCGATTCCTCGTCCGGCGTGTTGCACCCGGCGAGCGCGGTACCGACGCCGACCGCGCCGAGCGTCTTCAGGTAGGTTCTGCGCTTCACCGGCGGGAGACCTCCGCGCGCTCGGGGCGTTCCGGGTGGCTGTCCAGCGTCCGTCGCGCGGCGGCATCGAGTCGCCGCAAAGGGCGAGATGAAAGCGGGAGAGAGAGGGACCAACGTCGGTTGAACATGTTTCCAGTCAGTTGGACGGGGAAGGTGATTGGTAAACGGTGTGTAACCGCGGCTGACGGCGCGAGGGACGCGGAATCGAGGCTCGCTGGCGGCGGCGAAACGAGAGGGAGGAGACGTTCGAAAAGGCCGGTCAAAATCGGCGTATCCGCCGTTCTCGACGTTTCAGTCCGAGACTACTGAAATTACGAGTCGCATTACTATCCACTCGTGACGACAGTTATCCGTATGAATCTGTCACGGCGTTCATATCTTGGACTGAGCGCCGCCGTGCTCAGCGGGTGCGTCGCGAGGGGCGGGGAACCGGCCGGCGCGACCGAGCCGACCGCGACGACCGAGCCGCCGACGCCGACGCCGACTCCGACCCCGCGATTCAGCTACGACGACCCCAGCGTCGACGCGGCGGGCGACCCGCTGGCGGTCGCGTTCAACAGCCGAGAGCGGTTCAGAGACGTGGGGTGGCTCGTCGACGACTTCGAAGACGAGCGCCTCTGGGGGACGTTCGCGGGGCGGTACGCCGTCGAAGAAGACGTCGTCTACTGCGGGTCGCAGTCGCTCCGCCTCGACGCGACGCCCGCCGACGAACGGGTGTGGATTTACCGGACGTTCGACGGCGGCATCGACCTCTCCGATGCGGACCTCTCGCTGGCCGTCAATCTCGTAACGCCCGACACCGAGGGCATCACCGTTCGCCTCGCCGCGCCCGACTACGACAACACGCTGCTTCTCGGCCGCCACGTCTGGGCGGCCGGCTGGCAGCGCCTCGACCTCGGGCCGCGGCGCGTCACCGGGTCGCCGGACCTGTCCAACGTCACCGAGATAAGCATCCAACTGTACACCGGCGGCGGCACGACGGCGCGGTTCTACGTCGACTCCCTCCGGGCCAAACCGCGCGCCGACGCGGGCGAGGTGATGATTACGTTCGACGACAACACCCGGAGCCAGTACGACACGGCGTATCCGATACTGGAGTCGCACGGCTTCCCCGGCGTCGTCGGCGTCATCCCGTGGACCGTGGGGTCGAGCCACCGCATCCCGCGGTCGGGGATGGACGAGATGGTCGACGCCGGCTGGGACATGGTGAGCCACCCCCAGCGGTCGGACTCGTTCCGCGACCTCTCGCCGGCCGACCAACGCGCGAGTATCAGGGAGTCGAAGGCGTGGCTCGTCGAAAACGGGTTCGAACGCGGGGCCGACTTCATCATCTGGCCGTACGGCCGGTACGACGAATCGGCGCTCGACGCCGCGAGCGACTACCACTACCTCGGATTCGTGACGGTCGGGGGGCCGACGGGCCCGGTGTCCGACCCGCAAATCGTCGGCCGAACCGACGGCGACGACGTGCAGAAGGCGAAGCGGGCGCTCGATTTCGCCGCGCAGTACAACCAGCTCGCGGTGCTCATGTACCACGACGTGACCGGGAAGGGACGCTCCATCAGCCCGGCGGCGTTCGCCGAGACGATGGACTACGTAGACGAACTCGGGTTGGACGTGGTCACGGCGTCGAGCTACTGGGACTCGATTCGAGATTCCGTCTGAGGCGGCGACTCGCTCGGAACGGAAACGCGGTCGCACAGAAACGCGGTCGCACAGAAACGCGGTCGCACAGAAACGCGGTCGCACAGAAACGCGGTCGCACAGAAACGCGGTCGGCACGCCGACCCGAGCGCGCCGATATACTGATTTTCCGGACAGTCGTTCCGAACGTGATTCGGAGACTGTCAGTCACGTGTCCGAGAACGTTAGACACCCGTTCCAACCGTCCGAAACGCCTGAAATTCGTGTTTTCGTACGTGTTGCTGACGACTAACAAAGACCCGAACGGCCCAATCAGCGGGTCGAAGTATCAATGTTCCTACGCACTCTCCGACTCGATTCGTCGCCGCCGGGAGCGCCGTCTCACGGCGGCGGACCGGCCGGCGCTCGGCGGGCAACACAGGGGTCGCACGCGAGGGGCGATGTATCGCGGTAACGCCGTGGGCGTCGTCGTGCCCGCGTACGACGAGGCGCGGTTCGTCGGCGGCGTCATCGACACGCTCCCCGCGTTCGTCGACCGCGCGTACGTCGTCGACGACTGCTCGACAGACGGGACGTGGGAGGTGATTCGACGGCACGCCGCCCGCGCGAACGAGCGAGTGGCCGCGCCCGTCGTCGCCGCGGCCGACGGCGGCGCGTCGCTCGACAGGCGCGTCGTTCCGATTCGACACCCGGTCAACCGCGGGCGCGGCGCGGCCGTCAAGACCGGCTACGAGCGCGCGCTCGCCGACGGAATGGACGTGGTCGTCGTGATGGACGGCGACGGCCAGATGGACCCGGACATCATGCCCGCCATCATCGACCCCGTCGTCGACGGCGACGCCGACTACGCCGTCGGCGACCGACTCGCCGCGCGGGACACCCGCCGGGGGATGCCGCCGTGGCGGCTGTTCGGCAACCTCCTGTTGTCAGGGCTGACGCGCATCGCCAGCGGCTACTGGCACATCCGCGACCCGCAGAACGGCTACACGGCCGTCTCGGCGGACGCGCTCGCGGAGCTGGAGTTCGACCGGCTGTACGACCAGTACGGGTTCCTGAACGACCTGCTCGTGAACCTGAACGTCGCCGAAAAGCGGGTGGCGACCGTGCCGATGCGCGCGCGCTACGGCGACGAGGAAAGCGGCATCAGGTACTCGACGTTCGTCCCCGGGCTGTCGTTCCTCCTGCTCAGGGACTTCCTCTGGCGGCTCCGCGTGCGGTACCTCGGCGGCGGCGTCCATCCGGTGGCCGCCCTCTACGCGCTCGGCGTCGTGAGCCTCCTCGCCGGTGCGTTCCGGCTGGCGACCGGGGTCGCGTCGAGGAACCGCGCGAACCGGCGGTCCCTCGCCGGAATCCTCGGCGGTCTGGGGTCGCTCGGGGGTGCGATGCTCCTCGACAGCCGCGAAAACGAACGGTTACGGGTCGCGGCGGAGCCGTCGGCGTCGTTCGAGCGGGGCGCACGGACCGACCCGCGGCCGGCTCGCGGCGGCGGCGGTGCCGACGAGAACGACGAGAGAGACGAACATGCGTCCGACGAGGTCACAGAGCGCGAGATACCCGGGAGTTAGTCACCTTGTACCCGCGAAAACGGAGGTGTGAGGCGCTCAATAACAACACCCTAGACGCGTCATCTATCCAGTAATGGGGTCAACATCACACAGCAACGGGCGGTTGAATCGGGCACTCGGCGAACTCTCGCTCGACGTGCCCCTCGCGCTGGCCGTCGTCGTTTCGAGTAGTCTCGTCGCGATTCTCGACGTGGTTCCGATCGCCCAAGCCCTCGTCGGACTCCCCGTACTGCTGTTTCTGCCCGGCTACGCGCTGTTGCTCGCGCTGTTCCCCGCAGGGTCGGCGGGCGCGACCGCCGAGGGCCCGTCGTTCGGTCGGTTCGAGTGGCAACCCGACCTCGGCCTCGGAGAGCGTTTCGCGCTCGCCTTCGGGATGAGCGTCGCGCTGCTGCCGATCGTCGGACTGGCGCTCCTCTGGACCGGCGTCGGTCTGGACGCCGCGCCCGTCATCGCCGCGCTGTCGGCGGTCGTCGTCGTCGGCCTCGCCGTCGGCGAAGTCCGGCGGCGGCGACTCCCCGAGACGGAGCGGTTCCACGTTCCGATTCGACGCTGGTGGGCCGACGTGGTCCGGTCGTTCGACCGGCCCTCGCGGGTCGATTCGCTCCTGAACGTCGCGCTCGCCGCCGCCGTCCTCTTGGCCGTCGCGAGCCTGAGTTACGCGCTCGTCGCGCCGGGAACGGGCGAGTCGTATTCGAGCCTGTCGCTTCTCACGCAGGACGCCGGCGGCGAGTTCGTCGCCGCCGACTACCCCGAGGCGCTGACGGTCGGCGAACAGACCGCCCTGTTCGTCTCCGTCGAAAACGTCGAGGGGGAGGCGACGAGCTACACGCTCGTGGCCGAACTCCAGCGCGTCGAGCGGGCGAACGGCGAGACGACGGTCGTCGAGCGACAGGCGCTCGGCTCGCGGACGGAGACCGTCGAAGACGGCGAGACGTGGCGGACCCGCCACGGCTTCGCCCCGACGCTGACCGGCGAGGACCTCCGACTCACGTACTACCTGTACGAGGGCGACGCGCCGTCGGAGCCGAGCACCGACACGGCGTACCGCTCGGCGTACGTCTGGGTCACCGTGACCGAGGAGTCGACCGACGGCGCGGACGCCGGCGACGACGCGGCGTAACTCGGGGGCACGCGGGCGTCGCTTCGTCGCTGAGTGCTCCGTCACGAAGTGTGGCGGTCGCTCGGCTGTCGGGTGGAGAACGAAAAAGCCGCGTCGAAATGCGAACGTGGGTGCCTCTGTCGTCTGCGGCGTCACCGCGCGGGCGGCGCGCCGCGTGCTGTGCTGTCGTGTCGTTTTCCCGCCGTCGCCTCAGCCGTCGTTGTCCTCGAACGTCAGCGCCGCGTCGCCGGTCAGGTTCATCTTCGTGATGTCGCCCGAGAACCGGAAGGCGTCGACGTCGTCGGTGACCGAACCCTTCGCCTTGCCGCTGGTGACGCTGTCGGCGCTCTCGGTCGGCCCGACGAGCGGGTCGTTCAGGATGTCGCCGGAGACCATGAAGTCGTACGTCGTCTCCGAGCCGTCGCCCTCGACGACGAGGGTGTTCGGCAGGGAGAACACGGCGGGGTCGACCCGCGTGCCGTTGACGTAGACCTCGGCCTCGCCCTGGAGGAACGACAGCGACGTGATCGTGCCCGTGAAGGCGTACACGTCCTCGACGCCCTCGGTGGTCACCCAGCCCGCCGCGGAGCTTTCGGACACGTCGTCCCACTCCTCGATGGTGTCGCCCGAGGCTTCGAGCGTACCGCTGACGGCGACTTCGTACTGCGTCTCGACGCCGGTGCCGACGAGGCGCAGTTCGTTCTGGCTGTCGGTGGCGTCGTCGGTCGAATCGGTCGTCGAGTCCGTCGCGGCATCGGTGACCGTGTTCTCGGTCACCTGCTCGCCGTCGACGTAGATCTCGGCCTCGCCCTCGACGAAGCCGAAGGAGGTGACGCTCCCCGCGAAGTTGAACACGTCCTCGACGCCCTCGGTCGTGATCCAGCCCGCCGCGGAGGTGCCGTCGATGGTGTCCCACGACTCGATGGTGTCACCCGAGGCTTCGAGCGCGTCGCTGACGGTGAACTCGTACTGCGTCTGGGTACCCGTGCCGACGAGGCGCAGCTCGTGCGAGAGGTCGGGAGAGTCGGTCGTCGAGTCCGTCGAGCCGTCCGTGCTCGAATCGGTCGTCGCGTCCGTGACCGTGCTCTCGGATACCTGCTCGCCGTTGACGTAAACCTCGGACTCGCCTTCGAGGAACGAGAACGAGTCGACGTCGCCGGAGAACGTGTACGCGTCCTCGACGCCCTCGGTCGTAATCCAGCCGGTCGCGGTGCCGCTTTCGATGTCGTCCCACTCCTCGATGGTTCCGTCCGACGCCTGCAGCGAGTCCGTCACCGTGAACTCGTACTGCGTCGTCGTGCCCGAACCGACGAGGCGAATCTCGTTCGGGAGGGGTTCGGTCGTCGAGTCCGTCGTCGAGTCTGTCGTGGAGTCGGTCGTCGAATCCGTCGTCGAATCCGTCGTGGAGTCGGTCGTCGAGTCCGTGCTCGACGAGTCGCCGCCGGTACTGCTGTCGGCGCTCGGGAGCGGACAGGAGTCGCCGCTCGTGACGTTGCTCGTGTCCACGTCGGCCCCGCTGAACACCGTCGCCTGCCCGGAGACGTTGATGTTCGAGTCCACAATCTCACAGCTCGTGGCGTCGTTGACGAGGACGCCGTCCACGTCGCCGTTCGGGAAGTGGATACAGCTGTTCTGGACGGTCGAGCCGTTGCGGTCGTTGTCGATGCAGACCGCCGCGCCGGACGGCTGGGACCGCGCGCTGCCCGTGATGGAGACGTTTTCGAGGTTCACGCCCCACGGCTTGTCCGCGGTGTCGGTGTCGACGGAGTCGGCGTGAATCGTCTGGACCGACGTGTCGTTCTGGATGCGGCAGTTGCGCAGGGTGAAGCCGCCGTGGCCGCCCCACGTCGGCGACGAGACGACGCCGCGCGAGGTGGGACAGGACTTGAAGATGAAGTCACAGTCCTCGATGAGGACGCCCGCGTACCCGTTGCCGGTGGAGTCGATGCGGAGGCCCTCGGGGCTGTCGAGGCTGTCGCCGTCGTGGGCGTGCTCGTTGAGGTTGTCCGCGTCCATGATGACGGTCGCGCCCTTGATCCACGAGGTCTTTTCGGGGTGGTCGCCCGCGGAGATGCGCATGTTCGTGTTGTCGTTGTTCTTGAACAGCCCGCCCTCGACGCGGAGGACGCCGCGGGTGTGGGTCGCGCGGAACGACGACGAACCGCGCTGTTCGATGTGGCAGTCGACGAGGCGAATCTCGCCGACGGAGCCGCCCTGCACGCGGATGCCCGCGACGCCGTCGGGGTAGCCCGGAAGCTCGGCACCCTCGCGCATGTAGACGCGACGGGCGACGTTGACGCCGTCGACGGACGAACAGTCGTACGCGAGGAGCTGGCGGCGAGCGTCGTTGTCGGTGGGGGTGCGACCGAGCCACTCGACGTCCTCGATGAGGCCGCCGTCGTCGTTTATCATCCAGATGTCCGCCGTGGTGGTGGCGTCGTCGGTCTGCTGGATGGAGAAGTTCTTCAGGACGTGGTGGTCCCCGCTGGTGATTTCGAGGAACCGGTACTTCTCGCCGTTGTTGCCCGACGGGAAGACGAACTGCACGTCCTTGTGAGAGCTTCCGGTGCCGACCATCCCGAAGCGGGACACGTCGTCGTTCCAGTACTGCGTCTCGGTGGCGAGGTACTCACCCGGAGGGAATTCGATGAGCGTCCCGCTTTCGTACGCGGAATCGAGTTGGCTGTCTATCGGTTCGTTTCCGTTGGGGTCCATTCCAAGGTCGTCCACCGCGTTGACGACGCGGTCCCATTGGATACCGAAGCGCTCCTCTGGTCCAGACGCAGCCGACGCGACGCCGGCAGAGAGGGCAGTCGATGCGGCCATCGCACCGAGTTTGAGGTAGTTCCGCCTGTTGAGTTGCGATTCGAGGATGGAGTCCGAATCCGCCGCAGATTCGTCGTCGTCTCCATCGGTTAGTCGTACCATACCCGAGGAAAGCCCTCGTTAAGGTGATAATCATTATTGCGAGGTATACTCTAGTTGGATTCGATTACTTACGTGATTGCTTCGGATAGCGGCCAAATTATTACCAGTTGCATTCCAAAGTCACACCATAAATTCAGGATCGATAGTCTCAACTAAAATTGAATATACCTCGGTCCGACCCCACGAAACAACCGCTTAATCGGTTGTGTTCGAGAAAAATCGCAATCCCGGGGTCGAACCGCGTTCGAGCCGTGAATCGGCGCTACCTCGCAGATAATCGACTGTGAACTGGTAATTAATCGCCCACCGAATCTTGCGAGGGCGTTCGTTTCACCGCTCCCACATTTACTGACGAGGTTCTGATAGGTTTGATTCACCGTCGAGGTTCAGCTAGCAATGAGAGTCAGTCGAATCGACCCCTCGTCGGACTCGTCGGGGGCGGCCGAGCGCCGGCGTCACCGCGTCACTTCGACATCACCGAGACGAGCTCCCGGAGGGTGTGTTTGACCCGCCAGTCGAAGAGCGTCATGAGCGACGCCGCGCTGAGGACGTAGGCGACGACGCCGACCGCGACGAGCAGTGCGAACTCGACGAGCGGCGACCCGACGCGGTTCTGCGCCGCGAGGACCGCCAGCGCCATCGCGCCGCTGGCCGCGACGGGGTACGAGAGTTCCCGGAGGAACCGCAAGTAGGTGGTGTCGAGCGTCCGTTTCATCTCCCGCGCGTAGAGCGGGACCATGGGGAACGCGAGGATGCCGGTGACCGCGAGCGCCGTCCCCTCGATGCCGTAGGCGCTCGTCGCGGGAACGATGGCTATCGCGAGCAGGGCGACCCTGAGGAAGCCGAGTTTGGTCTGTACGTCGGGACGGCCGACGGCGCGCCAGACGGGGTTGAACGTCGCGAAGAGCGTCCGAAAGAGCCCGTAGGCGACGAGAATCTGCATGGCGAGCACCATCGGGAGCCAGTCCTCGCCGAGGAACGCGCCGACGAACGCGGGCGCGACGAGGTAGATGCCGACCGACATCGGCAGGGCGACGAAGGCGGTGAGCCGGAAGGTGCTGAAGAACGCCTCGCGGAGGGCGCGCTGGTCCTCCTGGAGCTTCGAGTACGTCGAGAACATCACGCTGGAGACGACGACGGCGATTTCGGTCGCCGGCGCGTTGGAGATGCGGTAGGCGAGCTGGTAGTAGCCGAGCGAGGTCGCCGTCAGGAGCCAGCCGACGACCGCGTCGTCGCCCTGTCCGTAGAGGAACTCGACGATGGACGACCCCGTGACCCACTTCCCGTAGCCGATGAGTTCGGCGGCGTACGCGCGGTTCAGCGCGGGGCGCGGCCGGTACGGGTGCAGGAAGTAAGTCACGACCGACCGGACGCCCGCGTCGGCGAGGTAGCCGAAGACGAGCGCCCAGACCGTCGGGCTGACCGCGGCGTAGCCGAGCGCGACCACGACGTAAGCGGTCGTCCCGCTGACCCGGTAGGCGAACTCCTTGTGGAACGCGAGGTCCTTCTTGAAGTAGACCATCGCGGGGTTCCGAACCGCGAGGAATATCGGGACCAAGGCGATGGCGCGGATGAGGTCGCGCGCGGCGGGCTCGCCGAACAGCGAGGCGAGCGACGGGGCCGCGACGTAGAGAATCGAACTCATCAGCAGGCCGCGGAGGAGTTCGAGCGTGAACGTCGTGTTCAGGTACTCGTCGACGTCGTCGTCGACGCGCTGGATGAGCGCGGCGTCGATGCCGAGGTTCGTCAGGCTCAGAAGCGCCGAGATGGTGAGCAGCGCGATGCCCATCAGCCCGATGGCCTCGGGGCCGAGCAGCCGCGCGAGGACGATGAACATCACGACCTTCAGCACCCGGTCGAGGACGTTCATCGCCGACACCCACATCCCGCTTTTCACCGTCCGCTCTGCGAGGTCGCCGTCGTCGTCGCCGGGGACGAACCGGCGGCGAATCGTCCGGACGACCGAGCGAATCTTATCTCTCATCGAAGGCACCTCTCGGGCCGCCGTCTCGGCGGCGACTCGGCGTATTCACGAACGGTAACACTCGGCTACACATCGGCTCAGGAGGCGATTAATTATTGACTCGCTACTGGCTTCAGCGGGGGAAACGGCCCCCGCGGGCGCGGGAATTAGGCGCTCTTTGACGCCGGCGAGCGAGGGACACCGGCGAGTTCGAAGCCGACGCGAAACGAAACCCGGAGTCGGGGCGGCTACCCGGACACGTAGTAGAGGTCGGCCGCGCCGTTCGACATGACGCGGTTCACGTTCGGTTGGTCCCGGACGGCCGTGATGTTCGCCTCGGAGTACCGGAGTTCGCGGTAGGCGATTACCTCGCGGTCGTGGTCGGTCTTCGAGACCATCAGATACCGCGGGCCGTCGTAGTAGTCCGGCAAGTCGGTGAGTGCCTCGTCGGGCGTCGTGAAGCCGAGCGCCGGCGTGGGACTGCCGGGCAGCGCGTCGACGAAGCGGTCGGGGTTCCCGCGAATGCCCACGTACCGAACGTCCTCGTCCGACATCCCGAAGGCGGTGTCGTACGCCCCCATCTGCTGGGCGGGGACGTGGTTCGACGGGAGGTAGATGTACGGCGACGGGAACATCACCATGAGCGTGAGCCCGATGACGAGCGCCGTCGCGACGGGCGCGCCGGCCTTGACGGCCGACCCGTACTTCGACCAGTACGCCGTCCCCGAGAGCCACTCGAAGGCGTAGAACAGCCCGACGCTCCCGACGACGGTCGAGAGAATCATCGCGAAGCCGACGTGGCGGAAGAAGAAGTTCGTCTCCGAGATGACGCCGAGGAGGTGCGCGAAGAAGTACGGCACCAACACGACGAGGCTGAACGTCAGCGTCCGCAGGATGGACCGGCCCTGGGCGGAGAGCTGTGGGAGCCGCCCGAACAGGACGCCGAGGAAGACGCCGAGGGTTATCAGGGCGTACACCGCGTTCACGAGGAACAGCTTCACGAACACGTCGAAGATACCGCCGCCGACGGCGGTGACGGAGCCGGTGCGCTGAGAGATGGCCGCGCCGGCCGCGGAACCGCCCGAAAGGATACCGAGCACGCCCTCGACGAACAGGCCGCCCGTCGAGAAGCCGACGGTGTACTGGGTCAGCCAGTAGGCGAACGCCGCGGCGAAGACGATAGTCAGGCCGTACACCGGACGCTGGTCGGCGACGGCGTCCGGGGTCCGCCAGCGCTGGACGAGTTGGATGGCCGCGGCGACGGCGAACAACACGAGGTAGTTGACGGCCACTTGCAGGTGGTACGACACCAGCGCGACCGTCCCGATGGCGAACAGGGCGGAGACGGGCGTGACGTGGCCGCGCCACCGGCTCTCGACGGCGTCGGTGCCGGAAAACTGGTGTCTGAAAAAGAGGTACAGAAGCACCAGTCCGAGGAACGACGCCAGCGAGTAGGGGAAGAACATGAGCTTGAACCCGTTGAGGTTCACCGGCAGGAACAACAGTGCGGAGAACACGGCGACGAGGACCGCCCGCCGGTCGGGGACGACGAGCGAGACGAGAAGCGGGACGAACACGAGGTAGACGACCGAGACGAAAAACACCACGAGCATCATCGCGGTGGTGAGTTCGACGCCGAGGGCGGCGCTGAACATCCCCGCCGACACGTGGCCGCTCGGGTAGACGATGTCCAGCGGAGTCAGCGACTCGGAGACGAGGGACCTCGCCCACCCGAGGTGCGTCAGCGAGTCGTTGAAGCCGTAGAAGTAGTACTCCCTGACGAGCGGGAGAGCGGAGACCGCGGCTATCGCGAGCGCCCCCAGCGCCACTCCGCCGAACGCGTATCGGCTGTCGGGTTCACGGACGACCACGACCAGCGCGGTCAGCACTGCCACCGCCACACCGACCCAGAACATCGCCGGGGTCGACTGATAAATTGAGACCTCGTACGCGCGCGCCGGCGACTCGCGAGCGACGAGGATACCGACGGCTATCGCGAGAAATCCGACGAGGAGGAGCGTTCTCGTGAGCCGCGAATCACGTTGCATCATCGCGTGAGAAGAGGCGAGTAGCGTAGTTTGTTATTGAGCGTGTAATCGGCCTCTGCGGTCGGTATAGCCGTTCTTCCTCCGTTTCGGACCGACAGCCGTCGCAGAACCGCTCGTCGAGGGGTCTCCCCGGCATCTGGAGCCGTTCGAACCGCGATTCCGGTCGGTTCGGCGGCGCTCGACGCCGTCTCCGAGACGTATAGGTGCGTGATAACAAAACCCGACGGACACGGATATCGGGCAACGATGTCACTCACAGTAGTCACGCCACAGCCCGCGAAGCGAACCGGAAGCGAGGGCCGCCGATGACCGGCTTCGTCGGCGGCGCGGTCGACCCGGCGACGCTCGACGCCTGCGCGGCCGAACTCCACCGCGAAGACTGGTACGAGTCGGCGACGCGGTCGACCGGCCGGTTCGGCGTCTCGGTCCTCCACCACGGCGCGCGAGACCCCCACGGCTGTACCGTCTGGGAAGACGGGCCGCGCGTGGGAGCGATATACGGCGCGGTGACGAACCTCGACGAACTCGACCTCGACGCCGATGGGCTGTTCGCCCGACTGTTCGAGGACCCGCACGCCCTCCTTCCCGAACTCGACGGCTCGTTCCTCGTCGTCGGCGTCGACGGCGACGACGAGCGCGTCGTGCTCGCCAGCGACAAACTCGGGACGCGACAGTGTTTCTACGTCGACGGCGAACCGTTCGCCTTCGGGACCGAGGTCGGCGCGCTGACGACCCTCCTCGACGACCCGCAGGTCGACGAACGCGCCATCAGCGACCTGCTCATGATCGGGCACGTCTGGGGCGACAAGACGCTCGTCCAGGGCGTGAAGTTTCTCCCCTCCGGGGCGATTCTCGACTACCGGGCCGACTCGGGGCCCGAAATCGAGTCGTACTGGCACCACACGTTCGAACAGAGCCCGGACGACTCCTACCTCGACGACCTCACCGCGGCCTATCAGGACGTCATCGCCGACATGGCCGACACGATAGACGGCGATATCGGCCTGTGGCTCTCCGGCGGCCTCGACAGCCGCTCGATGGCGGGCGAACTCAGCCGCTACCACGACCTCACGACCTACACCTACGACTCGAACCCCGCCAACGGGAGCAACCTCGAACTCGCCGCGAAGGTCTCGGCGGTGCTCGGTCTCGAAAACAGGCGCGTGCCCGTCACGTCTGACGCGCTCGTCGACACCCTCGACACGTCGGTCCAGCTGACCAGCGGGATGGTCGGCCTCTCGACGTTCGTCAACCTCGCGAACGTGTTCAACATCGAGGACATGCCCGACGTGCTCATCGAGGGCTGCGGACAGGGCGGGATGATGGGCGACGGTATCGGCCGGGCCGCCGTCGAAGGCAGCAAATCACCCGAGGCCGCGCTCTACCGCGCGAAACACCGCATCGACGTCGACGACGCCCGCCGGCTCCTGCGGACCGACTTCGACCCGATGACGACCTACCGCGAGGAGGTGCGCAAGAGCGACCAGCCGGACCTCTACAGCACCGCGATGGACTGCTACTACCGCAACTACTTCCCGCGGTGCGACTTCGCCAGCAACCCCATCGCCGAGAGCCAAGCCGGCACCCGCGTCCCCTTCAGCGACACCGAGTTCCTCCGGGCCGTGACGCGGATGCCGCTTTCGCACCGCGTCGGCTCGATTCCGTTCACCGACGGGAAGATTCCCGCCGGGACGGCCTACCCGAAGGTCGAACTGGTCCGCCGCCTCGACAGCCGACTCGCGGCCATCCCCTACGAGCGGACGAAAGTCCCCCCGGCGCGCCCGATGTGGCAACACGCCGCCGGCTTCGTCGTCGGCACCTCCGTCGACCGTATCCGCGAGCGCCTCGTCGGCGACGTCCACACCTACGGCGGCCGCTCCACCATCGGCGACTGGTACCGGACGAACCGCGCGCTCCGCGAGCGGGTCGACGACCTGCTCGACTCCGCGTGCGAGCGCCCGTACTTCGACGCCGACGAGATTCGCTGCCTCCAGCGCGAGGAGCTCACGGGCGAAGCCGAACACATGAGCGCCATCTCCGGCATCATCACCGGCGAACTCTGGGTCCGCAAGTACATCGACCGCGAAGGCGAGCGCGGAACTGCGAGTGTGGCGGAAGCCGAAGACGCGCCGCAACCGGCCGACTGAGGTCGGGGGCTCTCGGTGGGCTTTGCTAGAGGAAAATGAGTTGCGAATCATGGCGGCACTTGATCCCGTAAAAAGCGCTGAGCACTTGCTTACGCCATTCGATAGCGATTTGGCAACCATGCTGCCACTCGGAGATTGTGTCTTCGAAGGGGTCGCGCTATTCGTTGGGAACCGCAAGACGAGTGGTTCCTTGAGGAAAGAGATCCCGCATTACCGCGTCAGTTGAATGGCTCCAACAGATCGGACTTTTGAGGCCCACAACGGTAGTGGTCTATAGAACGCCGGTCGAAGTCAAGAACAAGATGGCAGAAACACCACCGGAGCTGGATACTACTCAACTGAAAAGCCATATCCACGGCGAACGCGTCGCAGGGGCGCATGTGTGTGATACTGCGGAGGCGACGTCAAAATTGATCAGCCTGTGCAGTACGACGTGGTTCGAGTCGCCGATATGCCAAACATTGAGCGGATATTTACTCCACCCACCGAGTGGTTACCTGATGCGGTACGCTGTCAAAACTGCAATATCGAAAAGATAGACCCATCAACCGAAGGATTTGACGAAGCACTTGTAATGGTTCATCTGAATGAATCAAATGGAATTCTCAGCATTGACGCATCTTCGATGACTGTTGTCGATTTTTCGCCTAATGGAGACGGACACTACCCACCAATGTTTAGTCCAGTACTTATGTCAAGATTTTGTGACTTGGGGCTCGCACGGTGGATTCGGGTCAAACATCTCTTAGAAATGGACAACTGGTCAGGTGATGTAATGCCAATTATTCGGAAAGCAGTCAGGCAGTCAAGAGACATCCCTCCAGGTGTAGAGTACTGATTGACGACGTACTCGTGTCTCCGACGCGAGTTCGTGTGCCATCCTCCTCGCCGTTTACGGCGAGGCTTCCCACGCATGGGGAATACCAGTTAGTCGTCGCTGGCAGAGGGTTCCGACTCTTCGTAGGCCGTGAGCGTCATCTGCGCTGGTACGCTCTTCTCACGGTGAGTCGTGGCGGTGTCACAACCGCTCCCATCCCGAAGCGAGCCATCGCGTTCCGCCTTGTCAAGCGGGATGCTCTCTCCCCACGGGTCAACCCGTCGTGCGATATTCGCGGAAGCGTTGATCTCGGCCTGAAACGTCGAAACGTGGCAATTCTCGTTCGGACACCGGAACTCGACCCGAGAGGCCCGCCGACCGATGCGGTGGTACAAGTGGCACGTCTGCGACGTGTACGCCGGATTTACGTACACGACCGGGATGACTGCTTCCGTCGCCTTGTCCTCGATTCGCCCTTGGAGTCGGGCGAACGCCCACGAGTGAAGCCGACGATTCATGTACTTCCCGTAGTCGAGACGCTCGCGGATGTACGTCAAATCCTCCATCACTAACACCGGGTTCTCGAACTGTGTGGCGTACTCAACAGCCTGTCGAGACGCCTTTTCCACGATGTCGGTGAGAGCGTTCTGGTAGTGGTTGAATCGGTCTTCAATACGCCACTCGGATACGTCACGCTCTTGGAGTCGTTTCAGGGTCGTGTGCATCTCTTTGCGGAGATGCTTCGCTCTGCTTCCGCTACACACGAACGGGTCAGTCGGAGAACCGTCCTTGAGGGCACAGCCCGTGATGAGGGCGGTTTCTCCGATGTCTAAGCCGATGTGCGTGGCGTCACCGTCCGTCGCTGGTTCTTCGACCGGGTACTCGACGGTGACGTGCAGTACCCAGTTCTTCCGGTGCTGTTAAAGCCATATCTCGCCCGCCTTCGCGTCCTCCGATACGAGGTCGTGCAGAGGCCTTCCTGTTCGGGATTGATGCGGAGCGGTATCCAGAAGTTCGTTCCCCGACCGGGACGGGGGACCCACCACGTGAACTCGTACTCGCGTTCTTCGGAGTGGTCGAATTTCGCGGCTTGGTTCGTGAGCCGTATCGGGTGACCGTCGTCCAACTCCTTGGCATTGTACGTCTTGTGGAGTTTCGGGTATAGTTGCAGAGTGCGGCTTTCGCCTGATACGGGAGGTCGTAGGGCGTCACGATGTCGCTCACCGCCGACATGGTACTCGCCCCGGCGTCGAACGCCTCTTGCAGACCGTCACGGTAGGTTTCGAGCAGGTCGTTCAGTTTCGACTGCTTGTGCGCGGTGGGTGGCGCGAACGTCGCCTGCAACGTCTTCGTGACGGTCGGAGACACGCTACTGCTCCTCGACGTAGTTCATGAGTACGTCGATGCTCACTTGGCCGGTGGTGGCGAGGAAGTATCCCGGTTGCCAGAACGCTTTGTCGAGCGCCTGCCGAACCTCGGGATTCTCGTCACGGATTTGGCGGGACGTAACGCCCTTGAGCGAGTTGATGAACTTGGTGAGGTCGGTCGTTGGCTTCGCCGTGAACAGAATGTGAACGTGGTCGGAACGCCGTTGACGTTCTGGATGTTCACGCCGAAGTCCTCGGAGATGTCGCTGACAATCCCACCGATGCGTTCGGCTATCTCGTCGGTGAGTAGGTCTGCGCGGTACTTCGTGACGGTCACGAAGTGATATTGAAGCGCGTAGACCGTGTGCGGCCCGGTTTCGAGGTTGTACTTCATTTGGCCGTACTAATTTCTACACACCCAATTCTAAGAAAGGTTTGCAGTCGTGGGGTATTCGGCCTGCAACCGACGGTGGTTCACGTAGGAGTTGTCCGCTTCACGCCCGCCCTAAAGGGCGGGATTCTCGCCTTGAAAAAAGATAGATCAAAGAGAGCTGTCTCCAGACTGGTCGTCCATCCTGCGAAGCCCACCTCCTGTAAGGTCGTAAACCAACCCCTCCTCTCCTGTGTACCAGTAGACCTGTGTCCCATTTGCTTCGTCCTCCCGTCCATCGAGTCGTTCGACCCGAGGCGTGTCCTGCACCACCTCTGCCGGAAGTGAGACGCGAAGTTCCGAACAGTCAGCGAGTTCGTCGTAGGCCGTCTGGGGGATGGTGTCGCTATGGAACGCATCGACGAGTGCCTTGATGCGCTGACGGTCCAGAGCCGTCGTCGCGACCAATACGTCACGCGTCTCGTAACCATCGATAAGTGACTGTTTGGCTAGCCGGTACCCGTCGGCGTCGTCGACGTGCTGTCGAATCTCACCCGTCGCAACCGTCCATTCGTCGCCCGTGAGTTTGCAGAAGTACGACTGGACGGCATGATGTGAGAGGGTCACGTCAGAGATCCCCTCAGACTGACCGATATCGGCGAGAACGTTCGCGATAAGCGCGAGATGTCCCGGGAGTGCATCGCGCTCGTAGACATGGTAGGCGGGTGGGTCACGCACGGGGTCGGTGGGCATCGGCCTCGACGGGTCAGGGGTCCACTCGTAATCGCTCACAGTCGGTCCCTGGTGCATTTGCCTTGCTGGCAGGCCTCCACATCGTTCCTCATCTCTGGAGGTGACTGATGGCACTGAGGGCCGGTTTCCGTCGCAGTCTGCTCGTCACTACCACTGGGAGCTCAGAATCACGTTTGCAGGCCGGTGTCCCCACGGTCGTCGTCTCCATCGCCTGGAGGTCGGTTGTACTCCTGTCGCCCTGGGGTTCCACCGCCGGAACCACAGTCCACGCCCCTCATGTGGCGCCATATCAGCGCTCAGCGTCGTCACCGTCATCGGTTGTCGGTCACTGGCATGCTTTGTGAGTCGTCGTCGACGTGGTTGATGTCGTCGTCGTTACCGTCGTTCGCAATCTCGTGAGCTATCCGGTCGCTTCTCGCTGGTCACTATTACGTCGGCCCTCGGGTCGTGTTTCGCTTGTCTGGTATCTGTTCGTCGTCGTTGCCGTCCTGGTCGTCGCTCTCTTCGCCGCCACGGTCGTGCGTCGTTTTCGACGTGGTCGCTCCTGCTGTGGCTGTTGTCCCTCTCTCACTGCGACGTCCCAGTCTCGTCGCCGTGCCCGGTGTCATGGTGACGCTGACCGCGTCACCGCCGGGGGGTTCGTGACGTTCCCCCGGTGTCTTCATCGTCGCTCTGTCGGGTGTCTTCTCTGCTTTGTGATATGACTGGTGTCGCCTCTCGTCGTCGCTCGTTCCCTGGTTGTTCTCGTACGCTCGGCCTGCCTGCCCCACCGGTCGTCGCTTGGCGTGGTTTGGTTCGCATAGGCCATTGTTTCCTCGCGCCGATCGTTCCGTAAGGCGTTCCGTAGGGAACATGGCTTTGTAGGGGGCGTGTTTCGTGTTGGATATGGAGCAGTTGAACGATACCCAGCGGGAGATTCTGTCGGCACTCGACGACCGTGGTGGGCGAGGGAATACGTCAGACATCAAGAGCATGATAGGTGAGATGACGACCTCGAACCTCGGCAAGCAGGCGCGGTCGTTGGCGGAGCTAGGACTGATTGAGAAGGTCGGTGAGGAACACGTCGGCGCACCAATCCCGGCGAACGTGTATGCGCTGACTGAGGAGGGCGAGCGGGTTGCCCGCGACCTCGACGATCAGACCGAAGTGCGAGTAGGCGTCTCCGAGGAGGATGTGGCTGACCTACGGCATGAGGTGTCGGACTTGTCGACGGCGCTCAGTCACCTGCACGGCCGCGTCGACCACCTCGCGGACGAGCAGGACAGCGACGGTGGGGACCAGCTATCAATGGTTGTTGAGGACCTCGATGAGGCGGTGTCCCGGCTTTCAACTTTGGAGGAGAGGACATCGGCGTTAGAGTCTGAAGTTGAGAGCCATTCCCAAGCGTTGGAGACGCTGAACGAACGCACGATACGTCTCCGTGAGATGATTGACGAATAGGTGTTGGCTATTAATTTACCACCCTCATGATGGGCTTCGCCAGAGAGCATCGCCGAAGGGGCTGGCACGTCGGCGTCGACGGCACGACCTACGACGGAGCTGCGGAAGCGTCGGCACGTCGTCGACCAGTTCTGATCACTCTTCTTCGTCGTCGGACCGGATGGTTCGGTAGAGGTCGAGGAGGCTGTTCAGGACTGCTGCGGCGGTTCGAATGAGTTCGAGCACGTCCATGACGCCGACTACTCAGCTTCCTGTGGTAAGGCGCCGTTACGCTCCCAAGGAAAGGGTCCCGCAACACCTACCGTCTGGTGACCGGTCGAGTCCGGCCCGGTCTTTTCTGCTTGGCCCAGACGTACGTGATAATCGCTCCAACGATGAACACCACCGGAGAGATCACAACGGCCAGCGCTCCGGTAGACAACCCAGTGAGCAACTGCGTTAGGTAGTCGCCGCTGGAGAGCAACCACATGAAATAGAGCAGTTCTGGCATGGTGTTGTCACTACATCGTGAGCATTCTTGATAAGCGTTCCCGCCCAGCGAGGATTCTCTCCGTCACCGGTTCGGGAAAACCATCCGCTCGATGCTGTCGAAGGAGACGAACATTTCACCTGCGTCGTCCCGGTACGACGCACCGGTGGGGACATTTTCTAACGACTGTTTCTCGGGGTTAGAGAAGTATACTGCATCTTCCAACAGGAACCCTGGTGGCAGAGTCATCACTTTGGCTACTGTTCCTTCCACGCCGTGCGTTATCCTCGTCGTTTTTTGTGGGTCGCCATCGCGGACCTCGAATTCTGTTTGCTCAATCCTCAC
Organism: Haloferax sp. KTX1; assembly: GCF_902410085.1. Taxonomy (NCBI): domain Archaea; kingdom Methanobacteriati; phylum Methanobacteriota; class Halobacteria; order Halobacteriales; family Haloferacaceae; genus Haloferax; species Haloferax sp. KTX1. The sequence goes on from NZ_CABPRH010000003.1 coordinate 296,420, forward strand.
GACTTGCCCTCGATATTCTTTCCAGTAGTCGATTGATTTCATCACGCCATCAGTAAGTTCGGGAGCCAGGCCACTTGGGAAAGTCATCTTAGCCAACAGGTAAGCACGACACACAGATAAATCAGGACCTCTGTGCGATGACCTCCACCAATTACGGGGCGAGCACTACCAACTCTACCGGGCCCGCGACGTCGAGAGGGGCCGTCGCGGACCGACCAAACACCCTCGAACCCATGAATGCGAATCAAAAAATCCCGGGCGTTAGCGGGCCTCATCTTCGCGGTGGCGTTCCCCCCAACGACGAAGCCCTTAATCACTGACGCATGTTACGGAGAAATGTCGTCGGAAGGCGGCCGCTCGCTATGGGAATTGTACCTGCGATTCAAACAGCAGCAGCAACGGCCACGATCATCTACGTCATCGCCTGGTTTGCCATTCAGATCCGACGACGTGGACCGCAGCCGGCTCAACAGTAGTTGGGGTGGGCTGCGTAAAAATTCACTTTTCGGCGGTTAATCCAGAAGCGCCCAGACGACTGCGATGACGACTCCACCAACCATCGCCCAGACTCCGTAGCCCTGAGCGTCCTCCCACAAGAGGAGGGCGGCGAGGGCGAATGGGCTCAGATACACGAGTCGCATGAACGCATCATCGATACCTTTTGCTAACGACTCAATGTTCGACACCCCGCCTTGAGCTTCATCAGTGGACATGTGGATCCCGTTCCTGTGATCGCTATCAACAGTTTTGATTCTGCAACTATCATACTATCGTTACGTGAATGACATATAACTACCGGCGATTTTATTTTGAAAGACTGATTGACATATAGTGTATGTTGAATGCGGGGACACGGCGGTTTGATCTCTATGATTTCTTCAGTATCTTCATACCAGGTGCAGCAGTGATTCTGGGACTACTCCCGTTCTACCCGAAGAATATGCCGACACCAACTGGTGCCACAGTTGCCATTGTAATTATCGGTGGATTCGTAGTTGGAAGGGGCATCCATGCGGCAGCTCTCTGGGCAGAGCAGCAGGCAGGTGCGGTGACCCACCGCCAGATTTTCCGAGCAGAACTGAAAGACCCGAGCTGCCTGTCCCCTGATCTGGCAAGGGAATTCTACGATGATTGCTTGGACGCGTTCGAACCTGAGAACCTTCCTGAGAAATGGGAGAACCTAGGCTCAAAACACGATGATGAATTGGATGCGCTCTATACGCTAGTCCGGTCATACATTCACATGGACGCGCGAGGTCGGTCGCGGACGTTCCAGGCGGTACTGGATTTTTATCGGAGCATCTGGGTTGGCTCGTTCGTTGTTGCAGTCGTCTTCATGGGGTACGCCCTGTTTTCAGAGCTTGGAGCGCTAAACGGCATAGTCGAGTACCAAACATACTACGGCTCGCTTGGTGTGCCCTCTTCAATAACCTTCTATGGGGCTGTGTTCATCATTGGAGGTGCGTATGGAACATTTGAACGCGTGCGTTCAGACTACCGTGAGTTCTACATTCAGTATCTGTTCTCCGATTTTGTAGTCCTCCAAGCAGACCGAACACACACTTCACAGACACCACAAACTCCGCCACCACAGAACAAGTGATACGCCACGTGGGTACCGCGACTCCTAGAGCACGGGTTAGTCAACAATACCTTGCTGTCGGCCACTAAGCATCGCCTCTTTCTCCCTCGCCCTCTCCGGCGCCGGGGCGTAGACCGGCGGCGTCGACCTCGTCCCCGTCCGGTCGCTGGCGGCTGTCTGTCTGGTATTGGCCCAAGTGGGGCTGATCCGCGAGACGGTGACGGCGTCTGCGGGGTGGCTCTCAACGACTCGTCGTTCTTTTCGTCTACTCTGTAAACGAACCACCAACAGGTTGCATAACTCATTGTGCAAACGACGAAGGTTCTTAACCGTTGTAGCGAGTCGTCGTAGATGTCGCCGAAAGGCGGCCCGCTCAGTATGAGTCCTGTAACAGCAATAGAGACAGCTGCAGCGACAGCCACGATCATCCACGTTGTCATCTGGATGGGGATTCAGTTCCGGCGTGGAAAGCAGCCGCCTCGTCAGTAGTCGGAGAGGGTTGCGTAAAATTTCTTTGCGAAGTGTCAGTCTCTGTGGAGTCGCTTGTTTATCCAGGACCCAAGAGATCACTCACATCCACTGTTCCAGGTCATGGTCTACACGAGCCTCTGGATACAACACGGAGATTACTAACCAGGTCTTCCAACTGTAGTGGGTCCCCATCATGAAATACAAGTCCCTGTTTTCCATCATCCAGTCGACAAACCTTGTTCGCATCTTCTCTTCGATCACATCGAGTGAGTCGTACTTATCAGCCATCCTTCGATAGAGCTGACCAGTTTCGATATCTTCGCACATGATCTCGTGATCTGTCGTGCAGCCCTCTCCGCAATTAAAGTGGTAACGTAGCATGTGTGGGAGCACTTCAACAGGCATGTTCGCGCCAGTCAGCGTCGTCTGCTGCTTGTACTTCTTTGAGCGCTTCGCACGATCCTCGTCTTCGCTGATTACGAAGTCGGTCGGCTGTGGTTTCACGAAGCCAAGCGACGTCTCGTCTTTTTCTTTCCGACGGTTTAACTCGTCAATCGTAGTAGCTCGTTCCTCGAGTCGGTCGCGGACGTCCTCGTACGATTCGAAATCGTGTACTGTGACCGAATCTGGATCGATCTTGTAACTCTCCTTTCTGTAATCGCCCTTCTCACGGAGGTCGTACTCGATCCATCTCCGCTTCTTAAACCCGACCTCTCGAAACGTATCGAACGGGACTGGATAGATTCGACGGAGGTCCCCACTCTCTGTGATCCCTGCCATGCACACGGTCGCACCGTACTTTTGACTGTAGTCCGGGTACGCCATGCACAGTAAGAGACACCGTTCCCTCTCTGGCATAATGCTATCAGGATGAAACGTTACGATAATTAATGTTTTGCAGGTTTCAGCTATACGGGATTCGCAAGTGAGGGTAGTTCGGTACCGGGTACGGGCTTCACGCGGTACAGCCAGCCGAACTCGGGTTTACTGCCATTCAGACTCTCGATTGCCCGAATCCAATCGTAGCAGTCGTCAAATCCGCTCAGAGACACGTAGTCTTCGAGGTGGGAGTGTATCGGTTTTGCTTGGCCAATCTCCTCAATGACGACGTCGAATTCCTTTGTTTGCCCCCTTCCACGGTTGCACCATGTCTTTCCGTTCGGGTTTTTCCGCCTACTCTTTCTGAACGTCACGACTTCACCATGGTCGACTAGCTGTCTCCAGGCGATATCGTTGCTGAATGAGATGACCATCAGTCTATGTCCTTGTTGTAGGATTCTTGTAACGGGTCTTATACAATTGTTGCGCTCAATCGACCAGTCGAATTAGCACTAGGTTGGGCGTGGTTCTCTTCCGCTGATCACGAGAGCATCGCCTCCTTCGCGTCCTGTAACTCGACGAACTCCTCGCGAGACACGCCCTTGTCGGGGTGGCACTCCTGCAGGAGATCGCGATACGCGCCGCGGACGACGTGGTCCGGCGCGTCGGGGGCGACCTCAAGCACTTCGTGGGGCGCTCGCGACGCCGGCGCGGCGACGATCGTGTCATCATCGACCGGGGGAGTCGAGTATTCGCGAACTCCGGCTCACCGGTCGCGACCGGCAGACCCTCCATCTTCCGATTTTCTTTGAGGTACAGCCCAACAGTGCGGACGTTGTCCCGGTGTCGGGAGTTGCGGTCGTAGTATCTAACAGTCGATTCGCTGAGGTCGGAGTGAAATCAATTCCTTGGGAACGATTTCAGGTCTTACTCTCCCAAAGTTGATCCACGCTCTGATTGGATAGCTGATTTCTCATCGAGTCAGCAAACCATCCGCGACTGAGGGTTTCAACGGGACCTGCCGCTCAGGAATTAGTATCAAAGGGCCTATAGTAGGCACTAGAAGTAGTTACTCACTTTAGGAACAGAGAGTTTGTCGAGAGCGGTGTCGATCGCTGTTGTTAGCTCATCGAGCGAGTCAAAGAAGCGGTTGCTAAGAGCCTTTTGCAGCTGTCTCCAACACTCTTCGACCGGGTTTAGCTCCGGCGAGTACGATGGAAGTGTCACGAATGCGAGGTCGTCACGGGCCGCTAGGTCCGTGACGGCCGACGCTTGGAAATACGGCGCCCCGTCCAGCACCACGAGCAAGTCATCTTCAAATTCTTTACATAGTGCTAAAATGAAATGTTTCGCGTGTTCAGCGGTAACGTACTCTTCGAATCGTGAGAAGAAGCGATCACCGTCCTCGGTGATCGCACCCAGCAGACACGTCCAGTCGCGTTGGCCAGAGAGTTCGACGGAGGGCCGCGTGCCGCGCGGAAACCACGCGGCACGCGGCTCAACTTGCACGGATTTCTTGGTTTGGTCGATACAGACTACGGTGGCGTCCATCTCCCGCCGCTTTTTTTGAGTTCTTCGTAGAATGCTTCTTGCTCGGTTTCATCAGCTTCGGCGGCTTTCCGGCGTGGTTTCTGATAGCTCAATCCCGCTTCTTTCAGCAACCGCCGACAACTCGGGATTGAATACTCGACGCCGTATGTTTCCTCGAGAAAGTCTTGGGCAAGCGCCGGCGTCCACGCCGGCGCGTCGAGCCCGACTTCTTCAGGAGGTTCGTGGACGGTCTCTTGAAATTCGCTTTGCTGTGTTTCTGAAAGTTTTCGCTTCCTTCCAGTTCGTTTATCATCAGAAACGGCTTGCTCAAGCGACTCGTTGGTGTCGAGTCGCTTGAGCCAGCTGTAGATCGTCCGGCGTTGAACATCGTACCACTGGGCTAGCTCGGTCTGCGTGACACCGTTCTTGTACGCGATAGCTGCTAAGAGCCGTTGTGTCGGCTTCTTTCCGTCCACGTTGTCGAGAGCGTCTTGCAATTCCTCGACGGAAATCTCGTCAAGATGGTTCATTATCTCTTGCAAGAGATTTTGAGTAAAAAGTTCTAACGATTACTATAGTTGAATACAACGGGTCCGAATCAACCGGTTGTGACGGAGGTATCTCATTTCGTCGTTATGAGCGCGTCAACGGAGGGTATCATGAACGGGCCGGGGGTGTCATACCATTACTTTCGTACAGTAATGGTGCTTCAGATACTTATCTCGGTCTGTAGACGGATGTCCCGAGAAGACCGGCCGATAGAAACGGTCATCTTACCGCGGACAACCGTCCATCCTTCCCGTTCGTCGAAATATGCGAAGTCGGAGTGGTCCAGCGTCACCGTTACCGTCTCCTGCTCACCCGCTTCTACCGACACCGCCTCGAACGCTACTAGTTCGCGCTTTGGCGTCGGGACTGGTGCAGCGGACTTCTCGACGTACACTTGCACGACGTCTGTTCCCTCGCGAGTCCCCGTGTTCTGGATTGGTATCTCTACGGAGATCTCGTCTGCGTGTTCCGTGAGTGATGGCTCGCCGTACTCGAACGTCGTGTAGGTGAGTCCGTGTCCGAACGGGAACAGCGGTTTGATGTCGTGTTCGTCGAAGTGGCGGTAACCGACGAAGATACCTTCGTCGTACCGAACCTCGTCGTCGAGACCAGGGAACCTCGCCTCATCATCCATTGGATAATCCTCGGCTGAGCGCCCGAACGTCATCGGGAGTCTGCCACCCGGTTCGGCGTCTCCGAACAATAGGTCAGCTACCGCCTCACCGTCTACCTGTCCAGAATACCACGTTTCGAGTACCGCGTCGACGGAATCAAGCCACGGCATGGTCACCGAACCGCTCGTCCGGAGGACGACGACAGTTTGTTCCGCAACCTCGGACACGGCAGCGATGAGTTCGTCCTGACGGCCGGGGAGTTCGAGTCCATCCCGGTCGACGAACTCTGTGGCATCGTCCTGTGCGACGACGACGGCACAGTCTGCCTTGGCGGCAGCGTCAACCGCAACGTCGATGCTCGTCTCGGAGCGTTCGGCGTCGTCGGTCTCGTTAAAGAACGTCGACTCCGTAATCGACGGGATTCCTCGTTCGAAGGTGACATCCACCCCACGAGAACTGAGCCCATCGACCGGCGACGTTTGGGTGAACGCAGAAACTTCCGATGACCCCCCGCCTCCGATTTTCGCGGCGTCTGCGTTCGGTCCGAGTACCGCAATCGAATCCGCGTCTTCCAGCGGTAGCACCCCGTCGTTTTCGAGCAGGACTGCGCCCTGTGTGGCGATATCTCGGGCGAGTGTTCGGTGGCCCGGTGTATCAACTGCACCGTCGGGTCGCTCGTCGAAGCACCCGATCGAGTCCATCCCCCGGAGAACCCGTTCGACTTTGTCGTCGATGACCGCACCGTCTACGTCACCAGCCTCAACGGCCTCCCGGAGCGGCTCACCAAACAGCGCCGTGGCCTCGGGAACCGGTGGGAACGTCTCGGGTAAATTCTCCGCGTCGACGCTGTCCGGGACGAACTCCTCTGGTTCGACACCGGGCATCTCAATGTCGAGGCCGGCACGTGCCGCCTTGACCGTACTGCGCGTGCCCCACCAGTCAGAGGTGACGAACCCTTCGAACCCCCACTCGCCTTTCAGTACATCGGTGAGTAGGTACGCGTGGTCGCTCATGTGAACGCCGTTCACCCGGTTGTACGCAGTCATCACCGACGTCACCTCTGCCTCCTGCACCGCTGCCCGGAACGGCGGCAGGTAGATTTCTCGCAGGGCCCGTTCGCTGACTTCGGCACTGATTTCGTACCGATTCGTCTCTTGGTTGTTTGCAACGTAGTGTTTGACCATCGCCCCGATGTCCTCGGACTCGATACCTTCGATAGTTCCGACAGCGATTCGTGCGGCTAGGTGGGGGTCTTCACTGTAGTATTCGAAGTTCCGCCCACCGAGCGGTACTCGCTGGATGTTAACCCCGGGAGCGAGGACGACGTCTTGACCGTGAACGGCGGCCTCTCTGGCGAGTGCCTTCCCGAACTCACGACCGAGTGACGGCCTCCACGAGGCGGCGAGCGCAATCGATGCGGGAAATGCCGTCGCCCGTTCGTTCATCGCTCGAACACCAAGTGGTCCATCGACCATGCGCAACGGCGGAATGCCGAGTCTGCTGACTCCAGCGACAAACCCCGTGGCTTTCCCATCTGGATCAACGGTTCCGCGAAGCAGTTGAATCTTCTCTGCAAGTGTGAGTTTGTCGACTATCGAAGATATGTCGGGCGACATTCGTGACTACTCTCTCACGGGACACCGTTTTGTACTTTTCCTACCGGAAATAATAGACTGCATCTCAAACAATAGCCGTGTTAGACCGAAAAGAACCACCGAGGCGAACCAGTTCTCGAGGCCGTATTTGGATCAATAGTTCCGTCATCGTCGGATAGCTCTCAACATCCATCTCTCCCAGTCACGAGGTTGCTTCGCGCATTCGTGGGAGAGATTACATACGTATCTCTGTAATGAGTCGCGCTGTGTTTGCTTGTTTCCGGCGATAGCGGAATTGTTGTGAAAAATAGACCTATATAAATCACTACTCTAAACCGAATTAGTATCCTAGCTCACGCCCCAGACAGAATTTGAACCCATAACCATAACTATCATTGAACATGAATCAATGATTTGGGATTTTCTCGGTAGAGAGTCAATTTCCGATGATGGCGGAAAAATCGGCGCCCAATAGTCGCAACAGCAGACAAAATCCGAGCGAATCCAACCAAGACAACGGAGTCTGACGTTCGTCAAGACGCTGTGCGAGCCCGCTGTGAAGCGTGTCCACTTGACACGCGCGTGAGTTGTGGTGGCACGGGACGTGCGAAATCTGAATATGCCGATTACCGGTGTCTCAGAGGGTTTCGGCCGCGAATCGTCTTCGTCTCGCAAGTCAAGAATGCAAACATTTATCATACCAAACTCCGTTGGTCGTCACTATATGGCAGTTTGCAACGCTGCACCGCCGGAAGGCCTAGACGGCACGTCTTGGGTACTCAACACGAGGGTAACTGTCGGTTTTCCACGTCTCGCGTTCGAACCAGATGTGAGGCAACAGGGGTGGTTCACCGATGGCCTCTGAGTCACAGGAGAGTTCAATAGATATCAATAAACTGAAAGACCAATCGCGGTTCAGCGTCGACAACCTCTCGCTAAGACAGCAGGAGCTCATCGAGGGATGGGCGTTCGTGCTGGGAAAGCTCGCAATCATCTTGTTCGTCATTGGGTTCCCGATGGCGTTTGCGGTGTATCTGAGCTTCACCGACTCTAATCTCGTGAACCTCCCGGGAGAGTTCATCGGACTGGAGAACTACGTGTGGGTGCTCGGACAAGACGTGTGGTGGACCTCGCTGAGAAACGTGTTTCTTCTCGCGGGAATCGTCATCCCGACGAATATCATATTCTCCTTCTCGGCGGCACTGCTGCTCAGGGAGAAACTCCGAGGGAGTACGCTCTACCGTGTGGCGTTCCTCGTCCCTGTGTCTGGGCCGCCGATTATCTGGGCGATCGTCTGGAAACTGGTCTTGTTCCCCAACGAGGGTGGGATAATCAACGCTATCATGCTCGAATTGGGTGTGATAAGCTCGTACGTTCCCTTCCTTTCGGACCCGACGTTCGCACTCCCTTCCATCATCATGTCCCAGATGTGGGGCTTCGGGCTCTCGATGCTGATATACATGGCTGCGTTGGCGGGACTTCCAGCGTCGGTGATGGAATCAGCCGCGATGGACGGCGCTAACAAGTATCAGAAGGTTCGCTATATCATCTGGCCACTGATGAAACCGACGACGTTCTTCCTCATCGTCATCCAGCTCGTGCTGGTGCTGCGGATGGGCTTCGGTGCGGTGTTCGTGATGACGCAGGGTGGTCCGCTCAACGCGACGATGGTCCCGTCGTACTTCATCTACCAGCTGGCGTTCCGATACAACAGCTTCGGCCAGTCTGCGGCCGCAGCTATCCTGATGTTCATCGTCACTGCGCTCATCGCACTGGCGACCTACAAACCACTGCAGAGCAACGCGGAGTACTACCAATGAACTGCCACCAGAAACACAGCCATCGAGAGACGGAGGCCCACCGATGAGTTCCGATCACGAGACCATCTTCGAGAATCCCGATACGACGAAGGGAAAACTTGAGCGCTTCGGGGCGCACGTGTATCTGTTCGTCATCGCTGCATTCACGGCGGGACCGTACCTGCTGATGATTTCGGTCTCGATGATGGGGAACGGCTGGCTCCCGGTCGTACCGCCGAAGGTCATCCCCGAGACGTGGAGCTTCATCAACTACGTTGACGTCTGGCTTGGACGAACGGCCCTCCTCGACCGCGGGTTCTTCGGGTTCTTCCTGAACTCGCTGTTGTACGCGAGCGGCGCGACGCTGGTCGTGCTCGTCTTCGACTCGCTGGCGGGCTACGCGTTCGCCCGGTTGGAGTTCACGGGGCGCGACGTGACCTTTGCCGCCGTGCTGGCGACGATCATGATCTCGCCCATGATTCTGTTCATCCCGGTGTACCTGATGTTCAACGAGTTCGGTCTCGTCAACACCAGATTGGGTATCATCCTCCCACACACGATCAGTGGCTTCGGGGTGTTCCTGATGCGCCAGTTCATCAAAACGCTCCCCTCTTCGCTGGAGGACGCGGCGTTGATGGACGGCTGTTCCCGTTTCGGGGTCTTCTGGCGTATCGTCGTGCCGATGATGAAGCCCGCACTCGTCACGCTGGGCATCATCACGTTCATCACGGTCTGGAACTCGTTCCTTTGGCCGCTGGTGCTCGCACGTGACGCGGAACTGTACAACCTCCCGGTCGCGCTGGGTTACTTCCAGGGCCAGGTCAGCACGCTCTGGGCACCGCTCATGGCCGCCGCGGCGCTGACGCTCATCCCGATGGTCGTGCTGTTCGTCTCGATGCAGCAGTACTACGTCCGTGGCTTCGTTCTCGGCGGCCTGAAGGGCTGAGCGACGTCGGGCTTTTTCTCCACACCATTCTTCGGGTGTCGTAAACCGCGGCTATCAACGGTGAGTCAGTGACGTATCGTGGGTACATCCCGCGTTGAATGGGGGTGGAGAGTTCGCGTATCTTTTTGTAATCAGGCCGACCTATTTCGTGATAGCATGGATCAAGTCACTGTTCACGAGGGAGTCACCTACACCGAGCGCGGTGGCCGCAAGATGAAACTTGACCTCTACCTGCCGAAGCGCGAACGTCCCCCGCTCGTCGTCTACATCACGGTGGCGGATGGATCGAAGAGACGTGCGCCAACATCCCGAACGGAGGCGGTCGGAATTCCGCGCCCCGTGGGTGCGGCCCCATTTCGTCGGCAGAGTCAGGTCGTCGAAGGTGACTAGTAACTCCGAAATGGGAAAAAACTTAATGCACGGGGGAGGCATGAGTCCAACATCCATGGGAGAGCTTAACTTAGAGATGCTTAGAAAGGAGTTCGGAGAGGTGGGTGGCGAACACGTTGTGGCCGTCGACGACATCGATATCGACATCGCCGACGGTGAGTTTCTGATTCTCGTCGGCCCCTCTGGGTGTGGGAAGTCGACGACGCTTCGTTGTATTGCGGGGTTAGAACAGCCCACGAGCGGCGAAATCGTCCTCAACGGCGAACCTGTGACCCAGCGGAAACCGAAAGACAGGAACATGGCGATGGTGTTCCAGAACTACGCGTTGTACCCACACATGACCGCTCGAGAGAACATGGCGTTCGGGCTTCGGATGACGACAGAACTATCGAACGACGAAATCGACGACCGCGTCGTAAACGCCGCCGAGGTGATGGACATCGAGGACCTGCTCGACAAGAAGCCCGGTGAGCTTTCCGGTGGGCAACAACAGCGCGTCGCACTCGGCCGTGCCATCGTCCGCGACCCCGAAGTGTTCCTGATGGACGAGCCGCTGTCGAATCTGGACGCGAAGCTCCGGACCCAGATGCGAACCGAGCTTCAGGACCTCCAGCAGGAACTGGACGTGACGACGATTTACGTCACGCACGACCAGACCGAAGCGATGACGATGGGCGACCGAATCGCCATCCTCAACCACGGCGAACTCCAGCAAATCGGCACGCCGGCAGAATGTTATCAGGAGCCGGAGAACCAGTTCGTCGCCGGATTCATCGGTTCACCCTCGATGAACTTCTTCGACGTCGAACTCCACGACGGGACACTGTCGACCGATGACTTCCAAGTACACGTCTCGAAGGAAATCGACGACGAGTTGACCGGCGCCGGGTCGGAGTTCGTCATGGGGATTCGTCCCGAGGAGATTCTGAGCAAGGAAGACGTCGATGGAGAAGACGGCTTCACCGTCGAAATCAACGTCGTCGAGCCGCTGGGCGACGTGACATACCTCTACACCGAAATCGCTGGCAATGAGGCGACGATTAGCGTCGACCGCAACACGGAAATCGAACCCGGCGACGAGATACAGATATCGTTCCCGCAGAGCGAAATCCACGTGTTCGACCCGAACAGTGGTGATTCGCTCATCACGCGCGGTGCCCCACCGAACGGGGAACCCGCAAACGAGGTCGACGCCGGAGCGGAGCGCACGGAAGCCTAACTACCGAGGGGAACGCCTCACTGGTGCCTCTGTTTCTTTTCTGCGGGCGGGATGGACGCAACGGTAACGCTGTTTTGTGTCGAATCGTTGTTGGCTCAGTATCGACACCCACAGACAGTGTGGAAGGATTTAACAAGGCTGGAATGGTGGTAACTACCATGTCCGCAAACGAGCAGTTGCAGCGACCGGTCGACCTTCGCGTCGAGTACGAGGAGTCTCCAGTCAACGTCGACCCGGTACGGCCACCCCGATTCGCTTGGCGACTGGCGACCGACGCGCGAGACAGTACACAGACTGCCTACCGACTGGTCGTCGGTCGTGACTTGGAGGTGGTGTCCGAGGGTGAGGGCGCCATGTGGGATTCAGGTACCGTCGAGTCCGGTACGGCGACGGATGTCGTCTACGAGGGCCCATCCTTGGCTTCTGACGAGACCTACTACTGGTCTGTGAAGGTCTGGACCGAACACGGGGAGAGCGACTGGGCCGACCCTGTTCAGTTCGGGACCGCCCTCAGACCGGAAGACTGGCACGGCGAGTGGATTTCCCACCAACCCGACGGAGGTGACACGAACGGCTGGCGGAGCCAGTGGCATCTCTCGGGCGACGACGGCGAGGAGTGGGTTCAACTCGACCTCGGCGACCGCACCAACGTGTCCGAGGTCGCGCTCCACCCCACGAACCCGGTCACAGTCATTCGAACGCCCGACGAGACCGCGGTCACGCTATCGTGGTCCGAGAACCCACTGGACGGCTTCGGCTTCCCCGCCTCCTACCGTGTCGAGGTGAGTGACGACCCCGCGTTCGAGGACGCCGAAGTCGTCGTCAAAGCGACGCTCGAAGAGAAGGAACAGAAAGTGGAAGACGGGACACCCGAAGACGGCGAGGCGACGGTTCAGACGCACCAGGGCCTCGACGCGAGCGGCCGGTACGTTCGTGTCACGGCGACGGACCTGTACGAAGTCAAAGCGTCCCAGCAGGTGGACACGCCGGTACACAGCGGTGGTAGTGACCGCCTGACCGAAGCTGCCCGAACGTGGCAGTGTTTCGCGCTCGCCGGACTCACAGTGCGTGACGGCGACGAAGATCTCACCGCGGGCGCCGACGTGTCCGCCTCCTCGACGGTCGAGGCGGAGACGTGGGGACGCGACCACCTCGTGAACGGCTATACAGAGTCGCGGATGGCGTCGTCCTCACCGCAGTTACGAACCGAGTTCGTCCTCGACGAGGCAGTCGCCTCGGCGCGGATTCACACCGCCGCTGTCGGCTACGGTGAACTGTCGGTCAACGGCGAGCAGATTGGTGACGCCAAGCTCGACCCGGCGTGGACCGACTACGAGAAGCGAGTCCTCTATTCGAGCCACGACGTGACCGAACAGCTCTCGGAGGGCGAGAACGCAATCGGGCTGTGGCTCGGTCGCGGGTGGTTTGCCAAGCAGGGGGCCTACTGGGTCGCCGATGGGTCGCCACGTGCTCGCGTGACGCTCTCTATCGAGTTCGAGGACGGACGCACCCGGACGCTCTCGACTGACGGCAACTGGCAGGCTACGGAGAGCCCGTTGCTTGACAACGACATCTACGACGGCGAGCACTACGACGCGCGGCGCGAACAGGACGGATGGGCGACTGCCGGCTTTGACGATTCGAACTGGGACCAAGCCGTCGTCGTCGGCGAACCGGGAGGGACGCTTCGACCCGAGCGAATCGAACCGATGAGTGTCGTCGATACGTTCGACGCCATCGAGGTCTACGACCACCCGGAGGGGCCGATTCTCGACTTCGGTCAGAACTTCACCGGCTGGCTGGAAATCGCTATCGACGGTGCCGACGAAGGCGACGAGATAGTCCTGCGCCACGCGGAGGTCCTGACAGAGGAGGGAGACCTCTCGACGACCGACCTCCGAACCGCCGACGCGACCGATATCTACGTCGCCCGCGGAGACGGCCACGAGACCTACGAGCCGCGGTTCACCTATCACGGCTTCCGCTACGCGCAGGTGTCGGGCCATCCCGGCGAGTTCGACCCCGACGCCGTCACGGCGAAGGTCGTCTCGACGGCGATGGACCGCCGCGGTGAGTTCAGCTGTTCGAACGACGACCTCAATCAGCTTCAACACAACGCCGTCTGGGGACTGCGTAGTAACACGCACTCCATCCCGGAGGACTGCCCCCAGCGCGACGAACGCTTCGGTTGGACCGGTGACGGCCACATCTCGACGCGCTCGTTGTTGTTCAACTTCGACGCCGTCCGCTTCGACGAGAAGTGGGCCCGCGACCACGACGACGTCGCCGCCGACATGGGCTACGTGACCGACGTCATCCCGAACAAGGCCTTCGAGGACCCTGCGGACCCGACGTGGTCGATTACGCGCGTGATGGTTCCGTGGTATCTCTACCGCCACGACGGTGACGAGGGAATCCTCAACGAGCAGTACGAGGGAATGCGCCAGTACGTCGACTACTGGACTGGCGTCGCCGACGATGGAATCGTTCCGGACGACTACGGGAAGTACGGCGACTGGCTGGCCTTCGAGAACACGGACGGACGTGTGGGACTCCCCCACGACCTGTTCAACACGGCGTTCGTCTACCAGGTCACCGATACATTTGCGAAGATTGCGAGCGTGCTCGGTAACGACACCGACGCCGCGAACTACCGCGAGCGCGCCGAGCACATCGCCTCCGCGTTCAACGACCGCTTCTTCGACCCCGAAGCGGGTGAGTACGGACCGGGAACACAGTCCTCTTATTCCGTTCCTCTGTTCCTCGGGATGGTTCCAGACGAACACGTCGAGCAGGTTGCCGCGAACCTCGCCGAGAAGGTCGAGAGCGACGGTGGGAAGCTCAAAACGGGATTCCTCGGCACGCGCCCGCTGATTCACACGCTGGCCGACCATGGTTACGACGAACTGGCCTACGAGGTCGTCACCCAACCCGAACGGCCCGGTTGGGTGTACATGGCCCGCAACGGTGCGACAACGATGTGGGAGCGCTGGGACAGCGACACCCGTATCGGTGACGGGATGAACTCGTTCAACCACTCTCCGTTCGTCCACATTTCGGAGTTCTTCTACGAGGTGCTCGCCGGAATCCAACTGGGTGACGAACCGGTCACAGACCACGTGACGGTCGCACCGTCGATGGTCGATGACCTCGACTGGGTCGACGCCGCGCTTGAGACGCAAGCTGGTAACCTCGAAGTCGCCTGGGAGCGGACCGATGGAGGATACGACTGCCGTGTGACCGTCCCGTGGAACGGCGCTGCGACGGTTCGGCTCCCCGACGCCGCCGGACTCGAAGTCACCGAGTCGGGCATTCCGCTCTCCGAGGGCGCACCCGACGGCATCCGCTCGGTCGAAACCGCCGAGGACGACCTCCTCGTCGAGATCGGCACTGGTGCGTTCGAGTTCATCGTCGAGAACTGACGCGCCCCCTGGTCCCACTTTCGAACGAGCGGTCGCGGCGGTGGCGCGCTCTCACAGCGACCCGATGACGGTAGTGCCTGCGAGGTGGTGACGAGTAGCAGAAATCGAGAGATCTTTTATTGGCAGCGGGAGACGATACGCTCGCCGTGTTGGGTCGGGTATCACTGAACGACGAGGAGGACACGACTGTCCATACACGAACGAATGTCGACGACAGACAGTACGTAACTCGTCGGCGAAAAACGGGGACGAACTCTTCTTGAATACCTGTGAAATCTCGACTCGGGAACTGACGTCAGTCAAACCAGAGAGTGACTACAAGCCGACCGTCTAGAGCGGGCTGGCTCCAGGGGTCGGGTTGTTGTATCCACGGCTGGATTCCGCAAACGCGGCATCGTCAGAGTCCGCGATGAGATCTGCCCACGTGTTTTCGGCATCGGTGAAGATCTGTTCGACGTTCTGATTGCCGTTCTGGTTGAGGCGCTGAAGCGCGCCGCCGACCGCCTCGTGGACGCGGCCGCTGCCGACGAGCTTTGGTGCGGTCGTGACGGGCGACCCCGCCTCGGTCACTTTGATATCGGGGTAGCGGCTCTTGATGGCTTCCTGCTGTGCCGCGTACTGATTCATCGCCTCGTTCGTTCGGTCCATGACGTCAAGCCCTCCGCTGGACTCAACGAAGTCGGACACGCCCTCGTCCTGCATGATCTGGTAGGCCTCCTGGTTCGGGACGGTCTGCGAGGACGTGTTGAACCAGTTGTACTGGTTGCGGGCGTTGTTGCGGAACTTGATGAACTCCCATGCCTCTTCGGGCTGGCCGCCGACGTTCTCGCTGAACGCGGAGAACATCACTTCCCATCCGCCGGCACCATAGACCGGCATGTTGTCGTTGCCGTCCTTAGTCGGGAAGGGGATGATTTCGAAGTTCACGTCGGCCTGAGAGAACTCGACACGCGAGAACGTCGCGTGGGGGAGCAGTCCGATCTGGCCGGCCGAGAAGGGGTCTTGAATCCCGTCACGGGTGTACGCGCCGGGGTTGTTAGTCCAGCCGTTCGCGATTGGAATCCCGCAGAACGTGTTCCACGCTTCCACCTCCGGGTCCGACGCGAGCGTCAGGGTGTACTCGTCGTCTTCGTTCAGGTAACCGGAGCCGATGAGGCTCCCGGCGGTCCGCGAGAGCTGTTCGAGATACGCGTCCCACTGCGCCGCCGACACAGCGTCGCCGAGTCCGACACCGACGCCGTTGACCGAGGTCCCGTTGACCTCAGTGCCGTCGATTTGCTCTGCGGCGTTGAGGTACTCCTCGTAACTCCAGCTATCCTGTGGCAGTTCCCCGAGGCCTGCGGCTTCCCACGCGTCGACGTTGACGTACATGAGTCCGGGTTGGATTGCCGAGATGAACGGCACACCGACGAGGCCACCGAAGCGAGACTCCTGCCAGTCCCAGAAGGGCTGCCAGAACTGGTTCCGGAAGCTGTCTTCCATGTACTGGTCGACGAAGGCGAACGGCGCGTTCTCCTCGATCGTAGACCGATCTTTGCCCGAGTAGTCGTACAGTTGGGCCGGGAATGTCCACGCGATCGCTGGTGCATCGTTCCCGCCGATCGCAGTCCGTAGGGCTTGGTTGTGGTCGTTGAACGGGTTGGTCACCTGCTCGACACGGATGTTCTGCTCGGCGCCGGGACCCTCGTTGAACGCCTGCACAATCTCGTCCTCGCCGGTGTTCGACGGCTCGGTTGAGTGAGGCCAGCGCCAGTACTCGATGGTGGTCATCCCACCGTCGCCACCTGCCGTGGCACCGTCACCGCTACCGTCGTTGCTGCCGCCGTTGCCGCCGTCACCGCCACCAGAACACCCAGCGAGCGCAGCGACGCCGGTCGCGCCGGCCATCTGGATCCAATTACGACGGGTCACCCGTCGCCCCGTTTTTGTACTCCGCTCTCCGGAATCCCGAATGTCACTATTTGGCATACGTAATGTACGTTGTAAGTAACTATAATAAACGTTTGGATTCATGAACCAATCCGTGGTACGGACCTCTCCATCGATGTCCATATCCTGCCGCTAGCACACGGACTCGTCGGCTTGGGACACCCGTCCATTGATGCAACCAACCGGTTCTACGTCTCCGTTCCGTTCCGTGAGACAGTTCCTGAGTAGCGTCGGCGTCCACAGCGGTTGGTGCCGTATAATCTGTACCCACTCGGTGTTCGATGTGGTAACGACCAGATTGCTTGTTACGCATGCGGGACGCGCCGTCCGGTAATACCAGACGCGACCGACCGATACCGACAGCGTTCTCGTGTGACAAACATCCGCAAACAGACGCAAATCCTGTCGAAACTGCGGTCGTCGACGTCGGCGTGTCCACTATCGTGAATTCACGTGAACTTAATCGCAGTCCCAGTCGCAGAGCGGTGCGGTGTGGATCGAGGGTCCGTGCGGCGGAGCGCCGAGTTCAAATCCATCACTGTGCGCGATAGACAGTGGCCCCGCCGTCGAACGGCGAACGCACGGACTGACCGACTGAGTCGGTTTGCGCGGTGCGATTCAATCGGAACGCGGGCGATAGACAGAGGCAGTAGCCGCGGAAACGGTCGGTGACGACCGCTTTCGGCGTCAGGCGCGAAATCGGGTCTCCTCACGAACAGGTGTACAACGAACCGCTCAGATGGGGTGTACTGGACGTGGATTGTCGTCAAGTGTGCCGATGATGGTCCGGATGGTCAGCACGTTCGTCGCGCGCCACGACCACTACGGACAGACGGGATGGGCGTAGTGTTCCCCAAATTTCGGTAATGCCGGACGGATTATCATGTTAATCACGAATGATCGTAATTGTCTCTGCGCGAGCGCTCGACGGAGAGAACTGTTGAGATGGGTGTCCTGGGGAATTTGTGTGCGAAAATCAATCTCAGTCGGCCTCGATTGCTGGAGTGGTTTTATTTTACTGAGAGAGGTAATAATCTGGACGCCGTTGGCAATTACAAGCGTAGTTACGTAATTTACTATCGGCTACTCTGTGGCGTATGCAACCATGAGACACAGTGTTATCCGGCAATGTCGGAATATGAGTGAATTCTGGCTGTGGTCCGCACAGCACGACCAACTCGTCACGCCGAAACCTGATACTCACCCGAGAGGAGACTCCATCGCGGCCAGCGATACTCGTCACTCCGAGTCCGAGCCAAGGTGTGCATCGAAAGCGAAGAGTGCGAGGACCGAGAAAACGCGACAGTCGGATGGCGCGCTATTCGTGGCCCGAGACGGCAATCGGTTCGTAGGGCTCCTCGAGATACTCCATCTCGGAGTTCGACAGTGAGATGTCGACCGCTTCGACGGCGTCTTCAAGGTGTTCGATACTCGTCGTTCCGATTATGGGCGCGTCGACCCAGTCTTTGTGCAGCAGCCACGACAACCCGATCTGAGCCATCGTAACTCCCTTGTCATCGGCTAGTTCCTCGACTCGTTCGTTGACCTCTTGCCCGCCGTTCTCGTGGTAGCCGTGCCCGTAGCTCTCGACTTCCTCGCCGCGAGTCGTCGTTTCGAGTTCCTCGTGCGGCCGGGCGAGATAGCCACCGGCCAGCGGACTCCACGGGAGCACCCCGACGTCCTCCCGTTCACAGAGCGGGAGCATCTCACGTTCCTCTTCGCGATAGACGAGGTTGTAATGGTTCTGCATGGTGACGAACCGCTCCAGGTTGAGTCGCTCGCTCGTGTGGAGCGCGTCGGCGAACTGGTGGGCCCACATCGAGGACGCGCCGATGTAGCGCACCTGATTGCGCCGAACAGCATCGTCGAGCGCCCGCATCGTGGTCTCGATCGGTGTATCGTAGTCCCAACGGTGAATCTGGTAGAGGTCGACGGTGTCCATCCCGAGGCGGTCCAGCGAGTCGGACAGCTCCTGTTCGATAGATTTGCGGGAGAGTCCCTGTTGATTCGGGTCGTCGCCCATCTCACCGTACACCTTCGTGGCGACGACTTGCTCGTCCCGGTCGTACTCCTCGAGCGCCGAGCCGAGGATCTCCTCGCTCTCGCCGGTCGAATAGACGTTGGCCGTGTCGAAGAAGTTGATTCCGAGTTCGATGGCGCGGTCGATTATCTCGTGACTTTCGTCTTCCGACAGCATCCATTCGCGACCGCTGCCGAAGCTCATGCAACCCAGACAGAGCTGACTGACGGTCACGCCGGTAGTACCTAAGGTGGTGTACTCCATACCTGCGGGTCCCTCGGTAGCGGGTTATAGTTTCGGGTGGTGAACGCGCCCGCCCGAGGTGTGGGGGCGCTATCCGTGCGTCGCGTCGTCCCAGTTCCACGGACCGTGGTCGGGATCGATGGCCCGGTGGTGGCGGTCGATAGAGTCGATCAGCGCGATATCCTCCTCGTCCAAATCGAGGTCCCGCGCCGCGAGATTCTGAGCCATGTGCTCACGGCTGCTGGCTTTCGGAATGGCGGCGACGTTGTCGTGTGAGAGTATCCACGCCAGACTCACCTGTGCCGGCGTGGCGTCGTGTTTCTCCGCCACCTCGACGAGTTCGGGGACGTCGAACACCGACCCCTGCCCGAGCGGCGAGTACGCGACGAAGGTGTAGTCGTGTTCTTGCGCGTGGGCAACTAGCTCTCGTTGCGGGAGCAACGGATGCATCTCGGCTTGGTGGGCGTACAGCGGTGCGTCGAGGGTATCCATCGCCTCGTCGAGGAGTTCGGGCGTGAAGTTCGAGAGCCCGATGTACCGAGTCTTGCCGGTCTCGTAGGCATCGTCGTACGCGGGGAGGACGGCCTCGTGGTCGTAGATTCCGGACGGCCAGTGGACGTACAACAGGTCGACGTAATCGACACCGAGCCGGTCGAGACAGCCGTCGATGGCCGCGGGAACCTGCTCTGTCGAAGACGGCACGTCGTGGTGGACGGTCTTCGTCGAGAGCCAGATGTCGTCGCGGGCCACGTCAGAGTCGCGGATCCCCTCGCCGACGTACTGTTCGTTCTCGTACACCTGCGCGGTGTCGACGTGTCGGAAGCCCACGTCGAGCGCTGTCCGGACGTTGTCGCGCCACTGTTCGCGGTGGTCGTCGGAGTATGTCCCTAGTCCAAGCCGCGGGAAGTCGTCTCGTGGCATCGAGTCGAGACAGTCGCGTCGAGGTCATCAATCTGCCGGTCGAACGCACCGTTCGTGACGGAGGCCCCGGTTCCCCTTCGTGGGGGCGGTTTCCGCTGAACAGGCAGAACATTCAAGCGAGATGGCTCACTCTGTGCGACCGTGCCAACTCTCTACATAGACATCGATTCGCTTCGTCCGGACCACGTCGGTGCGTACGGCTACAAGGGAGAGACCACGCCGAACATCGACGCACTTGCGGCCGACGGCGTCGTATTCGAGCGGGCGTACTGCGCGAACTCCCCGTGTATCCCGTCAAGGGCGGGAACGATTACGGGTCGATACGGCGTCGATAACGGAGTCGAGACGCACGGGAAGGCGTCACAGCAGCTCCGGCATCCGGCGACGATGGTCGATTGGGCCGGCGGGCCGGGCGAAGCGCTCCCGGTCGAAGAGTGGAACACGCTCCCGGAACTGTTCTACGAGAACGGCCAGCGGTCGGTCGGCATCGGTTCGTTTCCGCAGCACCCCGCACCGTGGTTCTACCACGTGTGGTCGGAGTACCACCAGCCTCGGTCGCCGAACACCGATATCTTCCAAGCCATCGAGGCGGAGTACGTCATCGACCGTGCGCTGGAGGTCCTCGACCGCGGCGTCGACGACGAGACGTTCCTTTACGTCCAGATGTGGGACCCCCACACGCCGTACAACCGTACGGACGAACAGATAGAGCGGTTCCGCGACCTCGACCCGCATCCCTATCCGACGGAAGACGAAATCGAGCGACACCAGGGGTGGGACGCCTGGCACTCGGCCACGCACATGGGCATCGAGGACAAGGCGGCACTCGACGAGATGCTCTCCCACTACGACGCCGAAATCAGGCATGCAGACGAGCAGGTCGGACTCCTGCTCGAACGACTGAAATCGCTGGGACTGTACGAGGACACGACTATCGTTCTCTCGGCGGACCACGGCGAAGAGTTCGGCGAACACGGCCTCTACCGCGAACACTGGAGCACGCACGACGGGACCCAGCACGTCCCACTCATCGTGAAACCACCAGCTGACGCGTCGAGGGAGCATGCTGTCCGCACCGAACTCGTCACGAACGTCGATATCGCCCCAACGATTGCCGACTACGCAGGTCTCGAACGTCCTGCCCGGTGGCAAGGTCGGTCGCTTCGAGGGCTCGTCGAGGGGACCGAGGAGTCGTGGCGGGACCACATCGTAGTCGACCACGGCCTCTACACCGCTCAGCGGGCCGTCCGTTCCGACCAGTGGAAGTACATTAAGACGTACCACCCCGGGATGTGGGACAGCGTGATTCCGGAAGAACAGTTGTTCGACATGAACAACGACCCGTGGGAACAAGAGAACGTGATCGATGAGCACGGCGACGTCGCGACGGAACTCCGCGACGTCCTTGACGAGTGGGGCGACGCACACGCTGGAGACTCAGACCCGCTGCAAGCAGTGGCCCGCGACGGTCCGTCGGGATACAACGCATTCCGGGACGACTGGGGCGGAGTCTGAGCGATGAACCGGCCGCAGTCGGCGCATCTACGACCGTGCTCCGGTCGGGGTGGCGGTTACGCAACCGTAGCAGTATTGAATCTGGCCGATGGACGGGTAGTATGAAATACGCTAGTTCGGTCGTCAGGAGCGCGCGGCTGACGATACGTAATCCCTTCGCAGTCGTGCTGGTCAGCGTCGGGGTGACGGTCTCGTTGCTCCCGTTCCTGACGGGGCTGCTCGTCGCGGGTGTACTGGGCGCGCTCGCCGGCCTCTGGCTCTCCTCGTTCATGCTGGGATTCGTTGGAGCGGGCGGCGCGCGGTTGATGATCGTCATCCTCGAACGTGAAGTCTCGCTGGGGACCGATTACTTCTGGGAGGGACTGCGAGACGCACGGCGTATCGGACCAGCCATCGGCGTGGGCACGTTCGTCGTGTCCGTCGTCGCGCTCACGCTCCTGTCGCTCCCCGGGAGCGACGTGGTTAGTCTCGCAGTCTCGATGCTGGGCGTCTATCTCGTGGTTGCGTGGTTCGTGTTCGTAATCTATGTCCTGACACTGTGGGCCGCCTTCGAGAATTCACGTGACGTCCGCGATGCGTTCGTTGATGCCGCGACCCTCATCCTCGAAGAACCGGTGGCCGCCGGGTGGATTCTCGTTCAGTCGATCGGGTGGACGCTACTTGCGGTTCCGCTCGTCATTGCGCCGATTCTCGTTCTCCCGGGATTCGTCCAACTGGTTGGGACCGATATCGTCAGGGTCGCCACGGTCGAGAGCGAGCACCACGCGTCAGTCATCGTGCAAAACGAAGACGACGACCGCGAGTCGACGGCGTAGGCTCAAACGGACGCGGCGTCCCGGTCTTCATCGACGGCAACGGTAACGTGAGCGGCCAGTAGACAGAGAATTCCCGGAAGGAAGAAGCCAACTGTGACGACCGTCACGCCCGCGACAAGCGTACACGCAAGGGAGACAATCGTGAAGAGGACGACTGCCGATGGCGCGCTCAGTAGTCGCGCGAGACTCGCTCGGAGCGCGGTTCTCAAGGGGGCCAGCGCAGCGAGTTCCGGGCTGGCGAACCCGACGACTAGATACCAGCAGGCCAACGCGGACGCGGCAACGCCAGTGGCGTAGGGGGCTAGCCCGGCTGGGACAATCGTCATGAGACCGATTGAGACGAGCACGACGAGAAATGTAAGTCCGCCCAGTAACAGTCCGGTTCGAGGGGCCTCGACGCCGGCCCGAACTTCGGACCAGATTGGGACTGAAACGCCCCGTTCGGCGACCGTCGACGCGAACCGGAATCCAACGACGAGGCCGACACCGGAGAGCAATGTGGTCGCCCACAGTCCAGTAAGGACCGCGAGCGGTGACCCGACGAAGAGCATGGCCACGAGGGGCAGTACGGAGAGCGAAACCAACACGCTCACTACAACCGTGCCGACGAGGTTGCGGTAACCGTTCCTGACGGTGTCGGCGACGATTCGCTGAGCGTTCATCTCGACGCACTCTCGTGAGGGGAGGGCGTCTGCACGACAGTCCAATGCATGGCTTCCCTTTGAAAGGCGTGAACTTCAGCGCGACGGTTGTCGCCGAGAGCGCACAAGAGAGTCATCAAACCAGTCTGAGAGTTGCTTACAGCCCCAACCGCGAACGAGTCTAAAAGCGTGTGCCCGCATCCACACGTCGAGTGGAGTGGGTTTTCGATGCCACTGTGCGCGGTTGTCATCAAGGCCGTCCCAACCGGTATTCCAGTTCACGGCTCTGGTGAATCGCCATACAGCGGTTGATTTGGCTATGTTGCGGCACGCTTGATGTTGTGAACGACACATTTCAAAACGAGTTCACGAAATTCACGGTACCACGTTCGCGCACGCACGGCGTCGCCGTGCGTGCGCTTGATCGACGAGAAGACGGTCTCACACATCGATCTTGACGGTATCGAGGCCCATCGACCCGCGCGTTATGCGCGTGGTCGATGGGCCGGAAGATGCGATGTTTAATCAGCGGTCTCACGCATTCTTCGCGTAGTTTTTCGCGTAACTGCATCCAGTCGTAGTCTTTGTCGGCGGCGAGGCTGTGCAGGTCGCCTGCGTTGCGGCAGGCGACCTGCCAGCCGAGTTGTGTGTCGTGGGTTTTCTCGGTCGTACAATGAACGTCGAGAACAGCTTGGGTTTGAGTATCGACGAGAGCCGTCGCTTTGAGTGTCTGAACACGATAATTCGTGCGGCGGCAGT
Organism: Haloferax sp. KTX1; assembly: GCF_902410085.1. Classification (NCBI taxonomy): domain Archaea; kingdom Methanobacteriati; phylum Methanobacteriota; class Halobacteria; order Halobacteriales; family Haloferacaceae; genus Haloferax; species Haloferax sp. KTX1. The sequence continues at coordinate 320,199 of NZ_CABPRH010000003.1, forward strand.
AGTGCTTGCTAGCGTTTTCACGGTCGAAAAGCTAGTGATTCATGCTACTCTCAGACCTGCTCAACGGAGTTTAGACACTGCTACGCTTGAATGTTGGCAGAGAGAGCGGACGGCGACGTCCCAAACTCGCAGAGCGATTTTGTGGGCTCGAAAGACGCAAGCGTCTTTCGAACGTTGACGAGATGCTTCGTGTCTCGTTCGTACACCAGAAACCACCGGTTTCTGGGAACGTCCGTTAGGGCGTTCGCCGTCCGACTCCATGCTGCCGGTCTTTCATTAGAGAGACAGAAGCGATTCTTCGGCTGCTCGGCGTAGAACGCTCGTTTCAAGCAGTTTTTTAGTGGGTACATCGGTTGTCTGACAGCGTCGCAGACCTGCCGAAGGCAACGCCGAGGCGGGTCGCAGTCGACGAGACTGCTGTCAAAATCAACGGAGAGTGGTCTTGGTTGTACGATGCAATAAACCTCGACACGAAAGTAATTCTTGACGTTGCGTTGTTCAAGCGTATGGAACTGACCCGGCGGCTGCGTTTCTCCACGGAGTCTGTGAGAAGCATGACTGTTCAAAGACGGTGTTTTCTGGCTGATTCTTTCGGGTATAGGACTGCATTCTCTCGATTAAGGCTGAACGGCCGGGTCGACTACACAGACCGAAATCTGATTGAGAAATGGTTTCACACGTTCAAAATGAGAGTCGACCGTGTTCACAATTCATAGGTGGGAAGTCGGCTGATCGTCCGCCAGAGTCTTGCAGTTTTCTTTCATTATTATGATGTTCAACGACCGCACCAGTCGCTCGACGGAAAAACGCCATCTCAGGAGGTTAATTAGACAGTGCCCCTCAGCTCGAACGTTCAAGCCCACTACAATACACCAGAGATCACGTATACTGTTGTTCTTGAGAGGTTTGGAGGTCACTTCACACCGGAATTTCGTTAAAACAAGACCTGCTACACTAGACCGACCAACATCTGGCGTCTTGGTCAGATCCGTACTGCGGTATTCGAGATATGGAACGGTGTCATACTAGTTCACAGTCCACGCTACAGACAGACTGTCTTCTCGTGAGTTGAGCCGGTGCAGTATCTGTTCGCCACACCATCAACATCGCTAAGATAAGCTGTGGTTGAGGCCAGCGAATCACTCTCGTTACCCCACAGTTTCAGCAGTTTTATACATTTTTAGGCCGACCAAAAAATGATGTCAGAGCAGGACACTTGCTACCGACCACACCAGAATGAACACGTCCAAAACGAAGATAGAGATGAAGAAAACAACCCTCACGACTGCCCAGCGGATAGAGTACCGCCATTTGTTGACGATTCAGAAAGCGACGAACTCAACCGGCGGGCGTTCCTGAAAGCCGCCGTGGCCGCAGGCGGCGTGGCGGCGTTCAGCGCATGTCTCAGTCGAGAAGGTGATGACGTTCCGCGCGGTCCCGCCGACCTGTCGTCGCATCCCGTGCAGCAACATGCGTGGAACCGTGTTCTCCCACGCGATGACTATGGGAACGTTGTCGCCCCGAGACACCATCTCCTCCTCTATTTTGACCTCCAGTCGGACGGACGACCGACCGACACTGGCAGAGAAGCCGTCGAAACGGCGCTTCGCGGGGTCGAGCGCGCCTACGAGCGAAGCAGTGACGGACTCTTACTGACCGTCGGTTACTCGCCAGTATACTTCGACCGATTCGACGATCCACTACCCTCAACGGTCGACGTACCGCGACCGGAGGCGCTATCGCCCTTCGAAGACCCTGTATTCGACGAACCGGACGCCGTTCTCCATCTCGCTAGCGATCATGCGAACGTGGTCCTCGGATCCGAGACAGCGCTGACCGACGGGCGTTCGACGCTCAACGGCGTCGACCAGCCAATCGCGACCCTGACCGACGCGTTTGAGGTAGTCGACCGGCGAACCGGATTCGTCGGTAAGGGACTGCCAGCGCAAAATGCCGACGTCGACGGCGTACCGTCCGACAGCGTCCCCGAAGACGCGCCGCTGTTCATGGGATTCAAATCGGGGTTCGAAAAGAACCAAGCGAGCGAGGACCGTGTGACTATCCAGTCGGGTCCGTTCGCCGGCGGAACGACGCAACATATCTCACGGCTTAAACTCAATCTCGACCAGTGGTACACGCAGGACGACCGCTGGCAGCGCGAAGCGAAGATGTTCTGCCCGTACCACGCCCAAAACGACCGTATAGAGGGCGTCGGTGATAACCTCGGAACCGACAGCGGCGTCGGCGACTGCGGGGGCACGATGGAGACCGCCCGCAAGACGGGCATCGTCGGACACACGCAGAAAGTCGCCCGGGCGCGAGAGGGCGACAGCCCGCTTCTCCTCAGACGCGACTTCGACTCGACCGACGGTAGTCACGCGGGGCTTCACTTCCTCTCACTACAGCGGGGAATCTCTGACTTCGTGACGACGCGAGAGGCAATGAACGGGACGGACCTTGCCGAGAAGTCGTCTGTCGGCCAGCGCAATAACAACGGCATTTTGCAGTACGTTCGCACCGTACGGCGGGGGAACTTCCTCGTCCCCCCGCGCCGTCTACGGGCGCTGCCGCCGGCGGCTCCCGCGGATGGGTCAACGGGAGAGGAGGACTCGGCGAGGGAGGAGCCTCGTGCGTAGACGCACCCTCCTCCGGATGGTCGGGGGACTCTCTGTCAGCGGTCTCGCGGGCTGCCTCGGCGGGGGGCGCTCCGGAGACGCCGGTGCCGCGGCGACCGAGCCGAACGACGACTCCACCGCGTCGTCCGGCGAGCCCCCGTTGGTCGAAGACCGACCGGACGCGGTCTATCTGCCGACTCACTTCGAAGGCATGGACGTGGTCGGCACGCAATCGGTCGGTGATTACACTTGCGCACTCGCATACACGTACCCACACCGCTTCTGGTTAGTCAAGCCCGATGGACTGACGACCGTCGCCATCGAGCCCGAGGACACCGTGCACGTAATGCCCATCGTCTGGCATACAGAGACGAGTATCGTTCCGCCGGACCGCAACCCGCAACTGACGTTCACACAGGACGGCGAGACCGTCTCGGAACTCTCGCCGTGGCCCATGCTCTCACAGCCGATGGGCTTTCACTTTGGTGACAACGTCGCGCTCAACAGTGAGGGCGTCTTCGACATCGACGTGCGTGTCGGATCGCCGTCGATTCGGCGAACCGGGGCGCTCGCCGACAGCGGGGGAGATGTCTCGTTTTCCTTCGAGTTCGAGTTCACCGAATCGGCGCTCGACGATATTATGGTGTCGAACATCCCCACCGACGAGGAGGGGACAGCGGGTGCTGTCGAACCGATGGCCATGGAGATGCTTCCAAGCACGCAGGTCCCGGCGGAACGCGACCTCCCGGGAACGGTCCGGGGGACGGCGACGAGCGGTGACGCCGTCTTCGTCGTGACGACGCTCGCGGACGCGACGCCGTTCGGCGGCACGGCGGACGAGACGTACGTCGCCGTCTCTCCGCGGACGCCGTACAATCGGTATATGCTACCTCAGATGGCGCTGTCGGGGACGCTAACACGCGACGGCGAGACGGTCTTCGACGGCTACCTCCAGGCGACGCTCGACTCGGACCTCGCCTATCACTACGGGGCCGTCGTCCACTCGGTGGACGCAGGCAACGAGTTCACCATAACTGTCGATTCGCCGCCCCAGACGGCCCGTCACGAGGGGTACGAGACGGCGCTCCTCGACATGGATCCGATGACGATACCGTTCGCCGAGTGAACGTCGGGCGGCGGGCGTCTGGCGAGTGTCGTCGGATGGGTCCGCTCGACGCGACGGGCAGAGAAAACGAAAGCGTCGTCAGAACCACGCGGGGTCGGCCGCGCCGGCGACCGACAGGAGAGCGGCGGCAACGGCGATGCCGGCCCAGCCGATCCGCTTCGAGGCCCGCCCGGAGACGACCCCGCCGACCGCGGCACCGCCGACGGCGAGACCAAGTCTGCCCACGGCGGGGGTGAACCACGCGGGAACCTCGTCGGGTTCGAGCGGTTCGGTCGGCGTCGAGTCGTCGTGGTCGAGGTGCGCGCTTCCGACACCCGTCGCGCCGACGAGCAGACAGGCGGCGATGGCGACGGCGACGGCCGCAGTCACCGCGGTGGTTCGCGGTCCGTTAGAACTCATCGCGGAACCACGGGAGGAACCCCGCGAGGAAGCGGTCGGTGGCGGGCATGAAGTACGACCCGTAGTGATACGTCGGGTCAAGCGTCGTCACGACGAGGTCGCCGGCCCACGTCTCCCGGTCGAGATAGAGGACCGCGTCGCCGTCGACGTCGGTCACGAGCACGTCCGCGCCCGCGGGTGGGTCGAACGCCCCGTGGAAGTGCCACGTGCAGTCGCGGGGCGGGACCGCCTCGAAGAACGGGTGGTCGTCGCGCGGGAACCGAAGGCCGCTGTCGCTGTCGGGGTCGAGCCACCACCAGAAGTTCGTCGGGCGATGGGTCCACGACAGTTCGGGGAGCCACGGGTCGGGCTGGCTGCCGAAGACCGCCGCGTCACCGCCGCCGTCGAGGAAGTCGAAGATGGCGTCGCGCCCCTCGTGGAGCGCGCCGAGGTGGAGTCGTGATGGCACGAGTAGTCGGTCGAACGCCGAGAGGTCGGCCATCGGAAGGTCGCGCACGTGAACGACCTCGTCGACGTACCAGGCGTACTCCGAGTCCAAGAGCGTCCGGCGCTGTGGGGCGGTCCCACTGTAGAGCGCGGCGAGGCGTGTCATCGGTGTTCCTCCCCGTTTCGGGCCGGTGACGGGTTAGCCGCGTTGCTGTGTGCCTCCGCTCGAATCCACGAGACGAGTTGTCGGGGGACCCGAGCGGCGCTCGTCTCCCGGCGGCCGAACCCGATGAGGTCGTTGCCGCTGTGGGCGAAAATCGTCCCGCCGGTCGTCTCGTCGTCGACGTAGACGACCGGCTCGCCGCCGGGGAGTTCGAGAACCGCCGTCGTGTGGTCCGGCGGTGGGTTGTGCCCGCGGGCGAAGAAGCCGGAGACACCCCGCTGGTAGGTTAGGTCGTCCATCGAGACACCTTCGAACACCGGGTGCGAGCTGGTTTCGCGCACGACGTAGTCGGTGTGGTCCTCGATATCGCGGGGGACGAACGGCTCCGCGCCGGGGAGCCACCGGGTCGCGAGGTGCCCGCTGAAGGCGACGACGCCTCCCGCGTCAAGGAACTCTCGAATCACGTCGCGGTGACGGTAGAGGTAGTCTTGGTCGGCGTGGCTGGATACCACCACGCCCGCAAATCGGGATAGATCGGTCTCAAGCAGGTCGTACTGGTCGATCCGGACGAGGTACTCGCGGACGAACGGCGTCTGACAGAACGGGCGCGTAAAGCAGTCGTCAGGGTCGAGAAACCCGACGGGTGATGCCCCGTCCCCAGTCGGCGGTGCCGTCCCAGTCGCCTCGGTCTGGCCGCCGTTCGTCGCTGGTCGCGGTCGCGTTGATTCGTATGTCGTCATCGGTAGTCGGTTGTCATCGTTCTGCGTGCGTTTCGTCGCCCTTGGCGGGCGCGTTCTCAGCGATGGCGTCAGCCGCGTTCGCTTCTGCCGCTGTCGGTGACCTGCCGGCGTGGAGCGCCCTCGTCGCGTCGACGAGCGTTCGCGTCTCCTCGTGAGACGGCGTCGAAAGGAGCGTCGCCGGGGGGCCGCTCTCGACGATGCGACCATCAGCGAGGACGGCGAGCCTGTCGGCGAACTCGCTGGCGGCGGCGATGTCGTGTGTCACGTGAAGCAGTGTGATGTCTCGGGCCGCGACGAGGTCGTACAGGAGTTCCAAGAGATCGCGGCGGAGCGGTGCGTCCAGCATCGAGGTGGGCTCGTCCGCGACGAGGACCGCCGGTTCGAGAACGACGGCGCGAGCGATGGCGACGCGCTGGCGCTCGCCCCCGGAGAGCGCGGTGGGTCGCCGTCGGGCGTAGTCTTCGGCCGGCGTGAGGCCGACATCGGAAAGCGCGTCGAGCACGTGGGCGTCGCGGTCGCCCAGCTCGTCGATTTCGTGGATGTCGAGCGGCTCACGAACGACGCGCCCGACCGTTCGGTTCGGCGACAGCGAGGCGTAGGGGTCCTGAAACAGATAGTGGACCGTCCGCCCGAGCGACGTGTGGTCAGTCGCGGCCCACGACGGGACCGACCGACCCTCGACGGCGACGGTCCCCTCGTCGGGGGTGACTAGTCCGGCGGTCATACGACCGAGCGTGCTCTTTCCTGCACCGCTCTCACCGACCAGCGCGACCGATTCGCCGCGGCTGACGCGGAGGTGTACCTCCCGAAACACCGCCTCGCCGTCGTACGACTTCGCAACGCCGTCGTATTCGAGGTAGGCGTCGCCCGCGAGACTCGAATCTGTGATTGTAGTGGGGTCCCCGGGAGCGCCCCGCAGTGCGCCGATATCAGACGGGAGCGTCGGTCGCGCGCCGAGCAGTTCGTTCGTGTACGGGTGGTCGGGCGACTCGTGGAGTCTGTCGGTCTCGCCGACTTCCACGATACGTCCGTCTCGAACGACGGCGATTCGGTCGGCGACACGAGCGACCGACGAGAGGTCGTGAGTGACCATGACGAGCGAGAACCCAAGTCGGGCTTGGAGCGACTCCAGCAGGTCGAGCAGCCGAATCGTCGTCACCGTGTCGAGGCCGGTTGTCGGTTCGTCAGCGACGAGCACGTCCGGGTCGTTCGCCAGGGCGGCGGCGATGACCCCCCGCTGACGCATCCCGCCGCTTAGCTCGTGGGGGTACCGGCCGTGGCTCTCGGCGGCTAACCCCACGTCCGTCAACACGTCTTCGGCGCGTTTGCAGGCGTCGTCGCGGGAGCAGTCGCAGTGGGCGACCACCGCCTCGACGACCTGTTCGCGGAGCGTCCGCCTCGGGTCGAGCGCGTTCATCGCCTCCTGCGGGACGAACGCGACGGCGTCCCCGCGGAAGTCGGCCATCGTCGGGGACCGGCCGGCCCCCGCGTCGTCGATGCGGTCGGTCCGGAGCGTCACGGCCCCCGAGGCGACCCGTCCGGGCGGGTCGAGAAGAGCGAGGAGCGCGAGCGCGAGACTGCTCTTTCCGCTCCCCGACTCGCCGACGACGCCGAGGGTTTCCCCGCGGTCGACCGAGAGGCTCACGCCGTCGACGGCGGTCGCGGCGGCATCGTCGTCACCGTAGACGACGGTGAGGTCGTCCACGTCGAGAACCGGGGCCGAATCTGAATTCGGCGGTAACACGGTGAGTTCCGGGCCGTCGTCGTCGGCGGTCGCGGCCCGCCGGTCGCCCGCGGTTCGTCGCTCGATGCCGAGCGCGAGGAACGTAAACGAGAGCACGCTTCCGCCGATGGCAACGCCCGGCGGGAGCACCCACCACGACCACGCGTCGGTGAGGAAGGCGCTTCGCTGTTGGGCGTAAAACAGTATCGTCCCCCACGAGGGCGCGGTCGGGTCGCCGAGGCCGAGAAAACTCAGCGACGCTTCGAGGAGTATCGCCGAACTCGCGGCCTTTGCGAACTGAGCGACCGCGATGGGCAACAGCGCGGGGACGACGTAGTGGCGGGCGACGTAGGTCGGCGACGCGCCCATCGCCCGCGACGCCCGCACGAAGGTCCGCTCTCGAATCGAGAGCACCTGCGAGCGAAGCTCTCGGGCGGGACGCGCCCACATCACGGCGACAAGGACGCCCACGGTCGTCGCCAGACTCGGGCCGAGCACCGCAGCGGCGACGATGACCAGCGGTAAAAACGGGAGGGTCAACACCACGTCGACGACGCGCATCAACACCGTCTCGGTCCGTCCGCCGACGACGCCCGCCGAGACGCCGACGAAGAGGCCGGCGAGCACCGCGAGCGACCCGGCAAGCAGACCGACCAAAAGCGACACGCGCGCGCCGACGAGGAGCAGTGAGAGGAGGTCGTGCCCGGCGTCGTCCGTCCCCAACGGGTGGGCCGGACTCGGTGCTTCGAAGGGGTCGCCGACGGCGACGTCCGCGGGATACGGGGCGAGCACCGGAGCGAACACGGCGACGAAGCCGATAGACAGCACGCCGGCCGCGCCGACGAAGACGAGCCAGTCGCGCCGCGAGAGAGTGCTCGCCGCGGCGACGAGGCCGCCGAGTCTGGAGGCGGTCGCGCTCACGCGCCGCCCTCCCGGTTCGTGACGCTGGTTCGCGGGTCGACGAGCGGATACGTGACGTCGGCGAGGACGTTGGCGGCGATGACCGTCACGGTGAGGACGAGGAACGCACCCTGCAAGAGCGGGTAATCGCGGGCGAGCGCCGCGTCGTAGACGAGCATCCCGAGCCCGGGATACGAGAACACGGTCTCGACGACGACGGCGCCGCCGACGAGCGTTCCCAACTGGAGCGTAAAGCGGGTGTAGATTGGCAACAGGGAGTTCGGGAGCACGTGTCTGAATAGAATCGCTCGCTCCGAGAGCCCCTTCGCCCGCTCGAACCGGACGAAGTCGGCGTCCGTCGTCGTGAGGACCGAGCCGCGGGCAACGAGGTAGATGCCGCCGGTGCGGGCGAGCGTGAGCGTGGCAAGCGGGAGCACGAGATGCATCGCGCGGTCGACGAGCGTGTCGAAGAACCCCGTCGTCCCCGCGACCGAAGCGATGCCGTAGGAGGGGAACCACCCGAGCCGGAACGCGAACACCGAGACGAACAGCATCCCGACCCAGAACGCGGGCGTCGAGTTGGCGGCGACCAGGGCGGTCAGGAGCACCGCGTCCGTCTCCGACCCCTCGTTCCACGCGCTCCACGCGCCGAGGAGCGCCCCCATCAGCGTCGACACGACGAGCGTGAGACCGACGAGCACGAGCGTCGAGGGGAGGTGTTCGAGGATGACGGCGGCGACCGGCCGCCCGAACATCACCGACGAGCCGAGGTCGCCGCGCACGATTCCGAGCAGGTAGTCGGCGTACTGGGCGTGAAGCGGCTGGTCGAGGCCGTACGTCGCCAGCAGTTCCTGTCGCTGGGCGGCCGATAGGTCGGCGACTGCCTGCCCGACGACGTACCGAAGCGGGTCGCCCGGCGCGAGGTGCGGGAGCGCGAAATTGACCGTCAGCGCCGCAAGGAGCGTCGCACCGTACTCAACGACGCCGCGTCCGACCGCCCGGAGGTGCGCGGTCATGGGATCAGTCGAACGACCGGGTCACGGCCGTGCCGCGTTCGTCTTCGGGGAGGAGCGACCACTTGTGATGGATGCCGAAGCCGGGCGACTCGGCCCACGCGTCGTGCGCCTCGGAGCCGTAGCCCCAGTGCGGCTCGGGGTACCACAACACGAGCGACGTGGGCTGGCTGTTGAACAGGCGCTGCATCTCGAAGAGCACCTCCTTTCGGGCCTCGACGGTCGTCGTCTGTCGCCACTCCTCGTAGAGGGCGTCCCATTCGGGGTAGTCGATGTCGTTCCGCCAGAGGTAGCCCGAGCGGTGGGACATGACGAACTGGTCGGGGTCGGCGACGCCATGCGGCGAGATGTCGCTGATGTACATATCGAAGTCGCGTGAGCCGAACAGGCTCCCAATCGAACCGGGATCGAGCGTCCTGACCTCGACGTCGATGCCCACCTCAAGGAGGTCGGCAGCGACCATCTCGGCGGCGCGAATCCACGTGGGCTGGTTCGATGCGACTTTCAGCGAGAACGAAAGCGGGTCGCCGGCCTCCGTCTCGCGGACGCCGTCGCCGTCGTCGTCGGTGAAGCCGAGTTCGTCGAGCGTCGTCCGAGCACCCTTGGGGTCGTACGGCGTCGACAAGTCGGGTGCGGTCCACGGCGATTCGGGGTGCGGATAGCCCTCGACGCCGGGGCGCGCCATCCCGAGCGTGACGGTCTCCGTAATCGCTTCCCGGTCGATGGCGTCCGAGACCGCACCACGGAACGCATGTTGGTCGAACGGCTCGCGCTCGTAGTTGATTCGGATTTCGACGAGCGAAAGCCAATCAGTTTGAACAACGTCGACCGACTCCGAAGACTCGAACCGATCAATGGCCTCAGGCGGAACCTCGACGTTTGCCGTGTCGACTTCGCCAGTCTCCAACGCCGTGAAGATGGTCGAGTGATCTTTGATTATTGGCACCAGTAGCTCGTCGACGAGCGGTGTCCCGCCGAAGTAGTCGTCGTTGGCGACGAACCGGAGTCGCTCGCCCGCCTCGTAGTCGACCAGCTCGTACGGGCCGGTTCCGACCGGGTACTCAGCGTACGTGTAGGGGTCGTCGACGTTCTCCCAGATGTGTTTCGGGAGGATGGGGAGGTCTGCGAACGTGATGTCCGCCAGCGTCGGCGCGGGGTACGCACATTCGAACCGGACCGTTTCGTCGTCGACCGCTTCGATAGTCTCGATTTCGGGCGCGTCGCTCACGTGGTGCGTGTAGCGATTCGGTTCGGCGTCGCGGAAGTAGCGATAAGTAAACACTACGTCGTCAGCGGTGAACGGTTCGCCGTCGTGCCACGTCGCGTCCGAGCGAACGGTCGCGGTCCACGTCGTCTCGTCGATCTGCGTCGTCTCCGTCGCCAACCCGGGCATCGGATCTTCGACGTACGGCGACGGCGCGAGCAGGCGGTCGTACACGAGGTCCTTCAGCCAGTCGAACGAACTGCCGCTACTCACGTAGATATTTAGCGGCGAGCTCGGATCGGAATCAGTTGCGATTCGGAGTGATGTTGACTCACTATCGCCCCCGATTTCCTCGGCTACGCCGGTACATCCGGCGAGTCCCGTGAGCCCCGCGAGCGCGGTGGCTCCAATCGTTAGGGTCGTACGCCGCGTTAATTTCCTATTCTCCATCATTTGTTTAGGTCGGCCTAAATTATATAGGGTTTGCGATTTAGGTAGGCCAAAAGTATCTGAATTCGAGGATTAAATAGCCCATTGAACCGTATGATGGCAACTGTCTGTCTATTCTGGAGCCGTGTCGACAGCAATATTTGTCCATTTGCAGACAATAGTAAAAATAATACGACATTTTTTGGGGAGACGGATCGTGGTAGTTGATGAGTAAGGGCCGTTCCAATATGCGAAGACTAGATATAGGCCTCCCTCAGAGCGTTTGCAATTGCTGACGTGCTAAATGCCACGTCACTCAGACAATATGGTGTTCTCACATGGCAGAGGTCAGATGAACACTAAGTATGATGTCAGTCGGCACTGTCTAGTTAACCTCCTGAGCTGGCGTTCGACCGTTGAGCGATTGATGTGGTCGCTGAAAATTATAGTAGTGAATGAAAACTGCAAGCCACTGGCGGACGCTCAGCCGACTGCCCACCCATGAATTATGGAAACGGTCGACCCTCATTTTGAACGTGAGAGACCACTTCTCAATCAGGTTTCGCTCCGAATAGTCGACTCGAGTGTTCAGTCCTAATCGAGAGAATGCAGTCTGATAGCCGAAATCATCGGCCAGAAACACAGTCTCAGAACAGTTGTGTTTCTCGCAGAGTCCATGGAGAAACGCAGCCGCCGGATCAGTCCCGTGATGTTTGAACAACGCGACATCAAGAATCACTTTTGTATCGAGGTCTATTGCAGTGTACAACCAAGACCACTCGCCGTTGATTTTGACAGCTGTCTCGTCAACCGCGATCCGCCTCGGCTGCGCCTTCGGTGGGTCTGAGACGCTGTCAGCCAGCCGATGTACCCACTGGAAAATCGCTTGAAACGAGCGTTCTACGCCGAGGAGATGGAGAATCAGCACTGTCTAGTTAAGCCAGTTTGAGGAACGAGCAGGTCGTTGAGTGAGTTTGGAAAGATACTCGCCAACCTACTCAGCGAGTGCTTTGAGACGGATTTTGAAGAAACTTGGGAGCGTGAGCGAACGGCGACGTTAACGAGACGCAAAGCGTCTCGTTTGCAACCAGAACGCAGAGCGTTCTGGGGGACGTTCGTCAGGGCGTTCGCCGTCTAGCTCCACGCGACCCGCTGTTCACTCAGAGAGACAAAAGAAATTCTTGGCTCTGTTGAAATCCTCTTTACACCTGGCGATTTGCTGAGAAGCTAGTTTCGCATCGGATCCGTAGGACCCGGTGGGGAGAGTAGTTCTCACCAATGTCAATGCTGAAGGATTTCAACAGAGCCAAATTCTTCGATATCTCGACGTTGAACACTCTCACCAAGTTGCTTGGCAATGGATACATCGACTAGCTGGTAGTGGTCACAACTCGCCCGAGGCAAAACCGAATCGGGTTGCGGTCGACGAGACCGCGGTCAAAATCAATAGCGAGTAGTCTTGTGCGCTGCAATAAAAATCAAGACTATAGTAACGTTTAGAAGTAATTACTCATATCCGGCACAGAGAGTTGGTCGAGAGCGGTGTCAATCGCTGTTGTAAGCTCGTCGAGCGAGTCAAAGAAGCGGTTGCTGAGAGCCAAGTTGTCTCCAGCATTCCTCGACAGGGTTCAACTCCGGCGAATACGATGGGAACGTCACGAAGGCGATCGTCACGGGCCGCCAGGTCCGTGACGGCCGACGCCTGAAAGTACGGCGCTCCATCCAACATAACGATCAGATTATCTTCGAATTCATTACATAGTGCTAAAATGAAATGTTTCGCGTGTTCAGCGGTAACGTACTCAGTGAACCGGGAGAAGAAGCGATCACCGTCTTCGATGATCGCGCCGAGGAAACACGTCCACTCACGCTGTCCAGAGAGTTCGACCGAGGGCCGCGTGCCGCGCGGAAACCACGCGGCACGCGGCTCAACTTGCACAGATTTCTTGGTTTGATCGATACAGACTATGGTGGCGTCCATCTCCCGCCGCTTTTTTTGAGCTCATCGTGAAACTCCTCTTGGTCGTCTTCGTCGGCTTCGGCGGCTCTCCGGCGTGGTTTCTGATAGCTCAATCCCGCTTCTTTCAGTAACCGCCGGCAACTCGGGATTGAGTATTCGACGCCGTACTCTTCTTCGAGATACGCTTGGACGAGCGCCGGCGTCCACGCCGGCGCGTCGATCCCGGCCTCTTCAGGTGGGTCGTGAACCGTCTCTTCGAATGTTTCTTGCTTAGAATCTGATATTTTTCGTGTTCTCCCAGTTCGTTTAGCATTAGAGACAGCCTGCTCAAGCGACTCGTCGGTGTCGAGTCGCTTGAGCCAGCTGTAGATCGTTCGCCGCTGCACGTCGTACCACTCGGCTAGCTCGGTTTGCGTGACACCGTTCTTGTAGGCAATTGCGGCTAAGAGCCGTTGAGTCGGCTTCTTCCCGTCTACGTTGTCGAGGGCGTCTTGCAGTTCCTCGACGGAGATCTCGTCGAGATGCTTCACTCTCTCATGCAACAGCCTCCGAGCAAATAATTCTAATGATTACTATAACTGCTTCTTGACGCCAAACTGTTCGGACACATGGGACTGATCCGCCTGCTGCGTTTCTCCATCGACTCTCGGAGAAACACGATCTATCAGACACTATATTTCTCGTTGATGACTACGTCTATCAGACTGCCATGTCTCGATTAGGATTGAGTGGTCGGCTTGGTTATAATGAGCGAAACCTCATCGAAAAATCATTTACACCCTCAAAATGCGGGTCGACTGCTTCGATGATTTGTGGGCGGGTAGTCATGGGAGTGCCCATATTTTTTATATGATTTGTGTAATACTAAAGCGTTCAAAGACGGAATCAAGCGCTTGATGAACGAACGCCGGTTGACGAGGTCACTAACTAGACAGTGCCCTTGAACCCTCCTGTGACACTCCAACTTGATTATTTGGATATAATTCATCATTATGTCCTTCTCCAGAGGATAGCTAATGAGTAGTTTCAGACGAACCCCATGTGAGATTGAAGCGTGGACTTGTAGCTTCACGGAGCCGATTACACCACCACCAGACGTTCGTCACAGATCAGGTGGGCTAACGTCGGCGTAAATCGAACGCGACTCGGACAGAGCGATCGACGCGACGTCGGGTGAGAGGCAGAGACGAGTCAGTCGTCCTCGGCGGCGCGGTAATCGATCGTCACGAGTCCGTCGACGCGGTCGAAATGGTCGTCGGCCGTGACCAGCGTCGCGCCGGCCTCGCGAGCGAAGCCGGCGATGAGCGTGTCGAGCGCCCCGATGGGAGCGCCGTCGGCGTGGAGTTCGGCATCGATTTCGGCGGCTTCGGCGGCTCCGTCGAACGTCAGCGGAAGCGGCTCCAACCAGTCCAAGTCGTCGCGGGTTCGCTCGACCCCTCGGCTCCCCGGAGTCTCGCGGCGCCGACGAGGATTTCGTGGAGCGCGACGGTCGGCGCGAAGTAGGGTTGCTGGCTCGTCTCCAAGAACGTCGCAATCTCCGGTTCGCCCTCAAGGTAATCAATGAGGGCGTTGGTGTCCAGACAGTTCACAGCGACGCCTGCCGCTCTTCGAAGTCGTCGTCAAACTCTTCGCGCGCGTCGTCGACCGCGTCGCGAAGCCCGCTTTCCGTCCACGAACCGAAGCCCTTCATCACGTCTTTGTCTCCCCCGGTCATCCGGAGGAGGACGTCAGTGAAGCTCTCGTCGCCCCGCTTCATCTCCCGGAGTCGCTCGTACGCCTCCTCGGTCACGGTAATTGTCTTCGTCCCCATAGTGTACACGTACACGTACAAAGGGGCACCGGCGAGATTCGCCGGCGGCGGAACGCCCACGAAAAAGACAGAGGCCGGAGATCTCGGCGCTACACCGCCTCGGCGTACATCGCCACCAACTCCTCGGCGTTCGACTGCCACGAGTAGCGCTCTTCGATAGCCGCCCGGTTCGTCCGACCCATGCGGACGGCCTCCTCGGGATTGGAGACGAGTCGCGCGAGCGCCCGCGACAACTCCTCGGCGTCGCCGGGCGCGACGAGAATTCCGCGGTCGTCGGTGATGACCTCGGGGATGCTCCCGACGGGCGTGGTCACGATGGCGTTGCCGCCAGCCATGCCTTCGAGCATGGCGATTGGGAGCCCCTCCGCGTACGTCGGAAGGACGAACACGGTCCCGCGGCTGATGAGATCGCGTTTGTCTTCCTCGGAGAGGAAGCCGAGGTACGAGACGTTGTCGTAGGCGGCGGCGACCGCTTCGGCGCGGTCGGCGTGGGGGCCGCGGCCGCCGATGCTCACCTCGAAGTCGAGGCCGGGCGTCGATTCGAGTCTCTCGACGGCGTCGAGGAACTCGCGGATGCCTTTGCGCTCGATGAGGTTCGAGACGAAGACGAGGTGGACGGGGTCGGTCGGGTACGCCGGGTCGTACTCCGCGGGTTCGACGGCGTTGGCCATGACGTGGACTTTCTCCTCGCCGGCGAGGCGAGAGACGAGGCCGCGCCAGTACTCCGAGAGGACGACCACGTCGTCGACGGCGTCGAACACGAGCGACTGGAGTCGGCGGACGGCCCGCGAGTCGGTGGCGAGGAAGTCGTCGAACGACGAGCCGTGGATGTGGAAGACCACCGGGACGCGCCAGACGTACTTCGAAAACAGGGCGAAGAACGCCGCGCGGTAGAACGAGTAGGTGTGCGACGAGTGGACGTGGACGATGTCCGGGCGTCGCTGGAAGGGAAACAGGGCGACGGCGACGAGCGACGAGAGGAGCATCCGCGCGGCGAGTTCGAGCCCCTCGCCCTTCGGCGCGGTGTAGCGCGTGTAGACGCGAACGTCCATCCGGTCTTCGAGGTAGCGACGTTGTTCGGTGATGTATCGGTCGATGCCGCCGGTGCCTTTCGGGCCGACGATGAGGAGTGTTTGCTTGGGCTTCATGGGTTGGTTCTGGTGATTCTGCGGGTCGTGGTCGGGGAATCGCGGATTCCGATTCCGTGTCACGGACGCGTCGAGGCGGACGCGGGCGCGCGCCGGTCGATGCGCGAAAATTGGACGGTTCGGCGGTTAGTTATGGGTCGATTGACCGTCTTCGGGGGCGGACGGAAGCAGCGGGTGGGGCTTCGATTCCGCCGGCGGCGTGAGGCCAGCTATGGCGCAACGACGACTACGCCGGCACGGTGTGTCGCGTCAGCGAGTCCACCGTCTCGACGGAGCCGTAGTTCAGCGCCACTTGGACGATGACGTCGGTAAGGTTGACTTTGTCCGCGAGAAAGGCGTCGCGCTTGTCGGCCCAGCGGGCCTTCGCGCCGTCGTCGGCGAGGAGTTCCTCCGCGCGGGCCATCACGTCGTCGAACGACTTGCGGTTGGAGATGAGCCCCTGCCGTTCGAGTTCGATGAAGTTGCCCATGTCGTCGTCGCCGACGAAGGAGTTCGACCGGATGGCGGGCGTCCCGAGGAGCGCCGCCTCGGTGACCATCGTCTGGGTGTCGGCGACGAGCAGGTTCGCCTCGGCGAGCACGTCGTGGACGAGCGCGGGGTGGAAGTCGAACGGGCGGGTGTCGAGGTCGCCGTCGCGGCGCTCCTCGCTCTCGTCGAGGACGAAGACGGTCGCGCGCTCGCCCAGCATCTCGATGAGTTCGCGGCGGCGCTCGGGGGTGAAGCCGCCGTGGCCAACGTCGTGGTGCGAGCCGAACGCGTTGAATCGGACGACGACGAACTTCTCGTCGGGGTCGAGACCGAGTTCGGCGCGCACGTCGACCGAGGGCTCGTACACGTCGGGGTGGAGATAGGCCGTCTCTTTGAACCCGCGGAACTGGTAGTGGTTCTCCGCGAGGTCCTTCCCGAAGGTGTGGGGCGTCAGAATCGCCTTGGCGAACGGCCGGGAGACGACGTGGTCCAGCGAGGTCGGCTCGGAGTCGAGAAGGAGGACCACGGGCGTCCGCGAAACCGCCCCGGCGTGGGCCGCGTAGCCGCCCATCCCGAAGATGAGGTCGGGTTTGAACCGCCGCACGGCCCGGAAGATGTTGACGTAGTGGAACGGGAGCGATTTGAAAAGCGAGTACTTCGTCGTCCCGCAGGAGCCGTAAATCTCGTGGGGGAGGTCGTAGTAT
Source organism: Haloferax sp. KTX1 (assembly GCF_902410085.1). Taxonomy (NCBI): domain Archaea; kingdom Methanobacteriati; phylum Methanobacteriota; class Halobacteria; order Halobacteriales; family Haloferacaceae; genus Haloferax; species Haloferax sp. KTX1. The sequence goes on from NZ_CABPRH010000003.1 coordinate 337,027, forward strand.
TCGAGGAGGTCCGTGGTACAGCCGTAGTCGCGGCCGAGGACGAGCACGTCGTGACCCATCGCCTGAAGCTCTCTGACGGCGTACTTGTAGAGGTGGACGTGTGCGGGCGTGTTGGTGAAGAACAGGTATCGCATACTCTCTGGGAATGCCACGCGCCCCGCGGGAGTAGTTATACGGCGTCTACCCGCCGCATTCGGGGGAATCGCCGCCCGTTTCCGGCCGCGAAAATCACCCCGGAGCCGTTACGGTCGCCATAACAAAACCCGGACGAACACTCGGGTTCCCTGACCGGGCGCTCGCGCGCCGTTATCGCCTAACACCGCACCCGACGCGGGCGGAACTCTCGCCTCCACGACCGACCGCGACGCGCCCCACAACCCAGATGTTTCAGACACGTATCCCCACCACGCCGCGACGAGAAACTGACGACACGGACGCGACCGCCCGGAGCGACCGCTGATGTTCCCGTGGGAACACGCCGCCGTCGGCTACATCATCGTCTCGCTGTGGGCGCGGGCGACCGGCCGGAAGCTCGACGGCTGGGCCGCGCTGGCGGTGCTCGTCGGAACGCAGTTCCCCGACCTCGTCGACAAGCCGCTGGCGTGGTCGTTCGGCGTCCTCCCGAGCGGTATCTCGGTGGCGCACTCGATTCTCGTCTCGGTTCCGGTCTCGGTCGTCGTCGTGGCCGTCGCGCGGCGCTACCGGGCGGCGACGGTCGGCGTCGCCTTCGCCCTCGGCTACCTCTCGCACATCCCCGCTGACCTGCTGTACAACGGCTTTTTCTTCGGGAACTACGACGTGATTCGGGCGTTCCTCTGGCCGCTGTCCCACGGGAGCGAGTCGTCGATGGGCGGCTTCTTCGCCCAGACGTGGTTCTACCTGCGCCGCTTCGTCGTCTTTCTCCGCCGGCCCGAGGCGTGGGTGCTGGTCGCGTTCGAACTCGCGTTGCTCGGGAGCGCCTTCTGGCTCTGGGTCGGCGACGGCGTGCCCGGTGTGGGGCTTCTCAAGCGCTCTGTGACCGGAATCCGACGCAGCGTTACGAAGTGACTGCGACCGGATTTCGGGCGGCAACCACTCCATAACAAAGCCCTCACCGAGACTGAATTTCGCTAAGGCAGGCAGACTCCCCGCCGACATGATATGAGATTCCAGATTTTCCAGTCGACCCGGCCGTCCGCCGAGTCGGCACAGACGGCCGACGGAGCGCGACCGACGCGAGGTGGACGCCGATGAGCGCCGAGGTGGGCGTCGAATCCCACGTCGACGACGGCGTCACCATCGGCTACGGCGACGGCGACGACCCGGTCATCGGCGACCGGGCGCGAATCCGCGCCGGCACCATCGTCTACGACGACGTGACCATCGGCGACGACTTCGTCACCGGCCACAACGTCCTCGTCCGCGAGCACACGACCATCGGCGACCAGGTGCTTCTCGGGACCGAGACGGTCGTCGACGGCACCACGACCATCGGGTCGCGCGTGAGCATCCAGACGAACGTCTACATCCCCACCAACACCCGCATCGGCGACGACGTGTTCGTCGGGCCGGGCGTGGTGATGACGAACGACCCCTACCCGGTCCGCACCGACGCGGAACTCGTCGGACCGATAATCGAGAACCACGCCTCCATCGGCGCGAACGCGACGCTCCTCCCCGGCGTGACAATCGGCGAGGGCGCGTTCGTCGCCGCCGGCGCGCTCGTCGTGAACGACGTGCCGCCGCGCACCCTCGCCGTGGGCGTCCCCGCCGTCCACCGCGACCTGCCGGAACAACTGCGGGGAGAAAACAGGATACGACGATGAGTTCAGACCACATCTCAATCGCCGCGCCACAACTCGGCGCGGCCGAACGGGACCGAATCGCCGCCGTCCTCGAAAGCGGCATGATAGCCGACGGCCCCGAGGTTCGGGGCTTCGAACGGGAGTTCGCCGACTACTGCGGGGCCGACCACGGCGTCGCCACCTCGAACGGAACGACGGCGCTCCACGCCGCGCTTCACGCCCTCGGTATCGGTCCCGGCGACCGCGTCCTGACGACGCCCTTCACGTTCATCGCCACGGCCAACGCCGTCGCTTTCGCGGGCGCGGAGGTGGGCTTCGTCGACATCGACCCGCGGACGTACAACATCGACCCCGACGCGCTCGAAGCGCGACTGCGGGCCGGCGAACAGGTGGACGCGGTTATCGCGGTCCACCTCTACGGTCTCCCGGCGGACATGACGCGCCTCGCGGAACTCGCCGAGGAGTACGACTTCCTGCTCGTCGAGGACGCCGCGCAGGCCCACGGCGCGGACGTCGAGGGACGGCGCGTCGGCTCCCTCGGCGACGCCGCGTGCTTCTCGTTCTACCCGACGAAGAACATGACCACGAGCGAGGGCGGGATGATTACCACCGACCGCGCGGACGTCGCAGATCGCGCCGCCCGGTTCGTTGACCACGGCCGCGTCTCCGGCTACGAACACGCCGAGGTCGGCCACAACTTCCGCATGACGAGCATCGCCGCGGCCATCGGCCGGGTCCAGCTCGAACGCCTCCCCGAGTTCACTCGCGCGAGGCAGGCGAACGCCGCCGCGCTCACGGAGTACCTCGAAGACTCGCCGGTCACGACGCCCCACACGCCGCCGGACCGGACCCACGTCTTCCACCAGTACACCGTCGCCTGCGACGGTATCGAGCGCGACGCCCTCAAGTCGTACCTCGACGCGAAGGGCATCGCCACGGGCGTCTACTACCCGAAACCCGTCCACGAGCAACCCGCGTACGAACACCTCGCGGTGTCGGCCCCTGTCGCGGAGGAAGCCGCGACGCGGGTGCTTTCCCTCCCGGTCCACCCCGGGCTCAGCGAGGCCGACGTGGAGCGCGTCGGGACCGCGGTCGCCAACTACGCGGAGGTGGCGAGGTGAGCCGAGACCCCGCCGGACGCCGCACCGACGGCGGCCGAGAGCGCCCGGTCCGCGCGGGCGTCGTCGGCGTCGGTTCGATGGGGACCAACCACGCGCGGGTCTACGCCGAGTTGCGCGGCGTCGAACTGGTCGGCGTCGCCGACGCGGACGCCGACCGCGCCGCCGAGGTCGCCGCCGACTTCGGCACCGACGCGTACGGAGTCGAGGACCTGCTCGACCGCGTGGACGTGGTGACGGTCGCGGTGCCGACGCCCTATCACGCGTCGGTCGCCCGGCGGTGCATCGACGCCGGCGTCCACGCGCTCGTCGAGAAACCCTTCGTCGACGACCTCGACGCGGGCGCGGAGTTGGCCGCGCGCGCCGCAGAGCGCGGCGTCGTGCTCCAAGTGGGCCACATCGAGCGGTTCAACCCGGCCGTCCGCGCCCTCCCCGACCTCCTCGACGGCGTGGAACCCATCGCCATCACCGCGAATCGACTCGGCCCGCCGCTGAACCGCGAGATGGGCGACGGCGTCGTCATGGACCTCATGATTCACGACATCGACGTGGTGCTCTCGCTCGTCGACGCCGACGTCGACCGCGTGGCCGCGACCGCCACGCCAGACGAGCAGTACGCGACGGCGCAGGTGACCTTCGAGAACGGCGTCATCGCGTCGCTCACGGCGAGTCGGCTCACCCAGCAGAAGACGCGGACCCTCGACATCACCGCGCGCGACCGGCTCATCCGGGTCGACTACCTGAACCAGTCGGTCCAGATTTTCCGCCAGTCGCGGCCGGACTACCTCCGGGACAACGGCGGCGTCCGCTACCGCCACGAGGTGGTCATGGAACAGCCGATGATCTCCACCGGCGAGCCGTTGAAACGCGAGCTACAGGCGTTCGTGGACGCCGCGACCGACGGCGGCCCGGTCCTCGTCTCGCCGGCCGACGGCCTGCGCGCCATCGAACTCGCCCGGCGCATCGAGGCCGACGCCGAGGTGACGGCTCGGAGCGTCGAGGGCGCTGCAACCGCGGAAAGCTCTGAGACCACCGAAACCACGGAGGGACAGCGATGAGCCGCGAGCGCCCCGGGTTGTACGGCTCCGACCGCTCGGCCGACGAACAGACGCGGGCCCTGCGCGCCGGCGAGGTCCCCGTCGCGGTGTACGGCCTCGGAAAGATGGGCCTCCCGCTGGCGGCCGTCTACGCCCGCGCGACGGGCAACGTCACCGGCGTCGACATCAGCGAGGACGTGGTCCGCGGCGTCAACGACGGCGAGTGCCACGTGGCGAAGGAACCGGGACTGCCCGAGTTAGTCGCCGAGCAGGCCGACCGCGGCGCGCTCCGGGCGACCACCGACGGGGTCGCCGCGGCCGAGGGAGCCGCGGTGCACGTCATCATCGTCCCGACGCCGCTGACCGACGACCGCGAGCCCGACCTCGCGGCGTTCGAGGCCGTCCTCGACAGCATCGCACGGGGGCTCGCGCCCGGCGACCTCGTCGTCGTCGAGTGCACCGTCCCGCCGGGGACGAGCAAAGACCTCGTCGTCCCGTACCTCGCGGAGCGAAGCGGTCTCTCGGCCGGCGAGTTCGGCGTGGCGTTCTGCCCCGAGCGGACCTCGTCGGGCCGGGCGCTCCGCGACATCGCCGAGTCGCACCCGAAAATCGTCGGCGGCGTCGACGCCGAGAGCACCCGCGTCGCGGCGCTCGTCTACGGCGAGATTACCTCGAACGAGGTGATTCCCGTGCGCGACGCGACGACCGCGGAGGCCGTGAAGCTGTTCGAGGGCGTCTACCGCGACGTGAACATCGCGCTCGCCAACGAGCTCGCGCGGCTCCGCGACGACCTCGGCATCGACGTGACCGAGGCCATCGACGCGGCCAACACCCAGCCGTACTGCGACATCCACGCGCCCGGCCCGGGCGTCGGCGGCCACTGCATCCCGTGGTACCCGTACTTCATCACGAGCCGGGTTGAGGCCGAGACACCCTTGCTCCTGACCGCCCGCGAGGTCAACGACAGCATGCCGGCGTTCACCGCCGACAAGCTCCGCGACGAACTGGCCGCGGCGGGACGCGACGTCGAAGGTGCGACCGTCGCCGTCCTCGGCGTCACCTACCGCCCCGGCGTCGCCGAGACCCGCGCGACGCCCGCCGCGGGCGTCATCGACCGGCTGAACGACCTCGGCGCGACCGTCCTCGCGGTCGACCCGATGCTCTCCGACGAGGTCGTCGCCTCGTTCGGCGCGACCCCCGTCGTGCTCGCCGACCTGCCGACCCGCGCTATCGACGCGGCCGTGGTCGTCACGCCGCACGAGGAGTTCGACGGCATCGACTGGACCGCCTTCGACGACCTCGTCGTCGTCGACGGCCGCGGCACCCTCGGCGACATCGGCCACCGCGTGTACGAAATCGGCAGCGGACCGCGGGGCGGGGCATCCGAGACCGAGGCCGACCCCGAGATTGCGGCCGACGCGCCGCACGGAGGGCCGGGGCGATGAGCCGTCTCAAGGTGCTCTCGGTCGTCGGCGCGCGCCCGCAGTTCATCAAGGCGTTCCCCGTCTCAGACGCGCTCAGGCGCGACCACGACGAGGTGCTCGTCCACACCGGCCAGCACTACGACGAGTCGATGTCGGGCGTGTTCTTCGACGAGCTCGCCATCCCGGAACCCGACTACAACCTCGGGGTCGGCTCGGGCGGCCACGCCGCCCAGACCGCCGAGATGATGACCCGGCTGGACGTCGTCGTCGCCGACGAAGCGCCCGACGTGGTGCTCGTCTACGGCGACACCAACTCCACGCTCGCGGCGGCGCTCGTGGCCGCGAAGCGCGACCCCGCGCTGGCGCACGTCGAGGCCGGCCTGCGGAGCCACAACTGGGCGATGCCCGAGGAGGTCAACCGCGTGCTCACCGACCACTGCTCGGACCTGCTGTTCGCGCCCTCCGAGTCGGCCGCCGAGACGCTGGCGGCCGAGGGTATCCGCGACGGCGTCTCCGTGACCGGCGACGTGCAGTACGACGCCGTCCTCCGGGTCCGCGAGGCCGCCCGCGAGCGGTCGACGATACTCGACGGACTCGACCTCCGAGACGGCGAGTACGTCCTCGCGACGGTCCACCGCGCCGCCAACACCGACGACCGCGACCGCCTCGAAGGCATCGTGGAGGGGCTGGCGTCGTCGCCCCTCCCGGTCGTCTTCCCGGTCCACCCGCGGACCGAGGGGGCGCTCGAAGCCAGCGGCCTCTGGTCGCGCCTCGTCGACGCCGAGAACGTCGTCCTCGTGGAACCGGTCGGCTACCTCGACTTCGTCCGCCTGCTCGACGGCGCGGAGCGCGTCGCCACCGACTCCGGCGGCGTCCAGAAGGAGGCGTTCTACCTCGACACCCGGTGTCTCACGCTCCGCGACGAGACCGAGTGGACGGAGACCGTCGACGCCGGCTGGAACGCCCTCGTCGGCGCGGACGCGACCGCGATTCGGGCGGCGCTGGCCGACGAGAGCCCGCTCCCCGAAAAGCCCTCGCTGTACGGCGACGGGAGCGCCGCCGAGCGAATCGTCGCCGCGCTCTCGGAGTACGAGCATGCGTGAGAGGAAGGGAGACGCGGATGCGCGAGCTGACTTCCGCGTGACCCGCACGGAACCGAGCGAGTCCGGCCCCGGCTTCGCGGTCTGTCTGACCCACGACGTGGACCGCCCGTACAAGACGTATCAGGGGCTGTACTACGCGGCGAAGTCGAACCCCGGCTACCACCTCCGGACGCTCCTCCGCCGGGAGAACCCCTACTGGCAGTTCGAGGAAGTCATGGCGCTCGAACGCGACCTCGGCGTCCGCTCGTCGTTCTACTTCCTCAACGAGCCGAGCATCCTCGAAACGGGGTCGCTTTCGGACTGGCTCGAACCGAAGAACTGGGTCGAACATCTCGGCCGGTACGACCTCGATTCGGCGTCGGTCGCCACCGCCGTCCGCGACCTCGACGAGGGCGGCTGGGAGGTCGGCATCCACGGCTCGTTCCGGTCGTGCGACGACTTCGACCGCCTCCGGACCGAAAAGCGCGAACTCGAAGCGGTGCTCGGCCACGAGGTCGTCGGCGGCCGCCAGCACCACCTCAGACTCGGGCCGAACACGTGGCGCTACCACCGCGAACTCGGCCTGAAGTACGACGCCAGCCCCGGGTCGAGTTCGGAAAACGGCTTCCAGCACGGCTACCGACCGTTCAGACCCTTCGGCGACGACTTCGTCGTCTTCCCGCTGACGCTGATGGAGGTGTCGCTTCCCGACCCCGGGTCGGCGTTCGACGAGGCGTGGGCCGAATGCGAACGGCTCTTGGACGAGGCCGAGTCGAACGACGCCGTGATGACGGTGCTGTGGCACCCGCGGTACTTCAACGAAAACGAGTTCCCCGGCTACCGCCGGCTCTACCGCCGCATCGTCGAGCGGGCGCTCGACCGGGGCGCGTGGGTCGGCCCCGTCGCCGACTACTACCGAACGTTCTTGGCCGAGCGCGAGCCCGGCGGCTCCGGTGATTCCGGCGGCGACTCGGACGGAAGGGCGACCGACGGTGCGACCACCGACAGCGCGACCCCCGGCGGCGCGGGTCGCTCGCTCTCGCCGTAGAATCCGGCGGCGTCGGTCGGTATCGGCCCCATAACAAAGCCGCCAGCGGGCTTCCTCTCGGACAGCCAACACCCCGCAGAGAGGCTATTCTGTATCATGAATCCATCACCGAAGACGCAGTATCACCGCGACGGCGACGCCGACACGGAGCGACTCCAGCGGTACGTCGACGTACTCGACGACGTGCTCGACTACGCCCGCGAACGCGACTACAAGGGCTGGGACTACGGCGACGGCATGAGTAGCAGGCTTCTGCTTTCTGTCCCCGTCGACAACCGCTGGTTCAACCTCGCGGTCCAGGAGTTCATCAAGCGCTCGCCCGTCAACGTCCGCCCGCTGTTCCTCGTGGAGCAGCGCCGGAACTTCAAGGGCATCACGCTGTTCGCCATGGCGAACCGGACCCGCGCCCAGTTGGCCGAGTGGTTCGACGGCGACCGCCCGGCGGAGACGTACCGCGACGACGCGGCGTCGCTGACCGAGTGGCTCGTCGAGAATCAGGCGAAAGGCTACAGCGGCTTCGCCGGCAGTCATCGCCACGTCATCCAGCACATCTCGGGTCGTAACGGCCCGCGGTCGGGGATTCCCCACTCGCCGAACATCGTCTCGACGGCTTACGGCGTCAAGGCGCTCCTCGCCGGGCGGGAGTTCGACCCGGACTACCCGGACATCGCCAAGACCGCCGTGGACGTGCTGCTCGACGACCTCAACTACCGGCCGAAGGACGACGGCGCGGTCATGGACTACTACCTCTCGCACCCGAAGGACAGCTACACGCTCAACGCGCTGGCAATCGGGGCGCGGCTGTTCGTCGAGCTGTACGACCACTTCGGCGACGAGGAACTGCTCGAACGCGCCGAGAAGGTGTACGACTTCGTCGCGTCGAAGCAGACCGACCGCGGCGGGTGGTACTACCGCGAGCCCGCGAGCGCCTCGCACCTCTCGATGGACAACCACCACAACGGCTTCATCGTCGAGTGCTTCCAGCGCTACGAGCAGGTCGTCGGCAGCGGTCGGTACGACGAGACGCTCGAACGCGGCCTCGACTTCTACGCCCGCGAGCTGTTCGACGAGGACGGCGCGCCGAACTTCGACGAGGAAAACCCCTACCCGCGGGACATCCACGCGACGGCGCAGGGCATCCTCGTGTTCACCTACGCCGGGCAGTACGACCGCGCCGAGCGCGCCATCGACTGGGCGCTGGCGAACATGTACGTCCCGTCCGAGGGTCGGTTCTACTTCCGCAAACACCGCTTGTACACCAAGCGCATGACGCTCATGCGGTGGTGTCAGGCGTGGATGGCCTACGCCATCGCCGAGTACGTGGCCACCAGAATCTCCGGGGAACCGACACACGGCTACGGCATCGACGCCGACGGTATCGAGCGCCTACGGCCGGCGGCAGAGAGTCCCTGACGGCGGGCAGGCCGCCGCGAACGCCGGCTAGTCGCTTCATAACAAATCCCCGTCCTCTCGTCACAGTAGTTCGAGAATGTCTTTTCGAATGATACACGCCGACGCGGCCCGACCGGACCGCGGGTCGATTTACGGGGCCGCCGCGTCCGCCGGTGAGTCGGCTGATTACGGTCTGTTCGGACGGTTTGAACGGGTCTGCCGAGACGGTCGAATCGGGCGGGACGGTCGAGGCGGTCGGGACGGCCCCACGCCGTGTTGTCGAGGTCCGCGGACGCGGTACGAACACCTGACGCCTCCCAGCCCATGACCATCGAAATCGCCGAGTTCGACCACGGCGACCGCGACGAATGGGACACGTACGTCGAGCGGTCGAGTCAGGCCAGCTTCTTCCATCAGTACGAAGCGCTGCGACTCCAAGCGAAGCACTCGAACTCGACGCTTCACCTGCTCGTCGGCTTCAAGACCGAAGAGCCGGTCGGGCTGTTCCCCGTCTTCGAGATTCGAAAGGGGCTGGTCAAGACGGCGTTCTCGCCGCCGCCGCACATCGGCGTCCCGTATCTCGGACCCGTGATGCTCGACGCCGGCAACATCAAGAGCCGGAAGTTCGAGCGCCGCCGCAACCAGTTCATCGACGGCTGTACCGCGTGGATAGACGAACACATCGGCCCGAACTACACGCACGTCCGCGTCGGCGACTACTACACCGACATGCGGACGTTCCTGTGGGGCGGCTGCGACGTGTCGCCGAAGTACACCTACAACGTCGATTTGACCCGCGACGAGAACGAGCTCCTCATGTCGTTCAGCCGGAGCGCCCGTCGGAACATCCGCGACGGCCGAAAGCTCGTCTCCGACATCGAGGAGGGCGACCGCGACGACATCTGTTCGATTCTCACGCTGGTCAAAGACCGCTACGAGGAACAGGACCTGTCGTTCGACGTACCGCCGCAGTTCGTCATGGACCTGTACGACTCGCTGCCGGCGGGGCAGATCCGACCCTACGTCTTCCGGTACGACGGGACGTTCGTGAGCGGGATTCTCGCCCTCCAGTACGGGGACACGCTCTACCGCTGGCTCGGCGGCGTCCGGCCCCAGCGGGACTTCGGCATCGACGTCAACGACCTGCTGGACTGGCGCATCATGCGCGACGGCATGGACGCCGGAATGCGCCGCTACGACCTCGTCGGCGCGAACAACCACCGACTCAACCGTTACAAGAGCAAGTACAACCCCGAACTCGTCACGTTCTACCAGATCGAACACGGGGCGCTCCCGGTCAGAACCATCGCACACCTGTACAAGAGCCGCCTCGGTCCCGGCATCGAGATGCTGTCCCGGGGAAACGGGACGAGCCTCTCGTCGCGACTCGTTTCGGGGCTGTTCCACCGATGACGACCCGACCGCCGCACCGACCGACGACCACCACCCCGCACGACCACGACACATGTCACAACTCCGTATCGAACCACTGAGCCTCGACGAGTGGGGAGCCGCGCTCCCCTCGTCGGGCACCGAAGTCTTCCACACCCCCGCGGTGCTCGCCGCCATCGACGAGCACTTCGACGGCGAGATGCACCTGTTCGGCGTCTTCAAGGGCCAAGAGCCGGTCGCGCTGTTCCCGACGTTCGTCCGCCGGAACCCCCTCGGACGGGTCGTCGTCTCGCCGCCGCCGTCGATGGCGATTCCCTACATCGGCCCGGTGATGATGCCGAACAGCCCGAAACAGAGCGCCTACGAGTCGGTGAACCGCGAGTTCGCCGACCTCGTGGTCGAGGAACTCGGCATCCGCTCGAACCGGACGTTCGTCCGCCTGCTGTGTTCGCCGGCGTACCTCGACCCCCGCCCGTTCGAGTGGACCGGCTTCGCGGTCAAGCCCTCCTTCACCTACCGGCTCGACCTCGACGGGCGCTCGCTCGACGAGATTCAAGCCCAGTTCAGCAGCAGCCTCCGCCGCGAGATTCGGCAGGCGCGCGAACTCGACGTCACCATCGCGGACGAGGGACTCGACGGGGCCCGCGTCGTCTACGACGACGTGGTCTCGCGGTACGACGAGCAGGACGAGCCGTTCGGAATGCCGTGGGAGTTCGTCGAGTCGTTGGTCGAGAACCTCGGCGACCGGTGTCGGGTGTACGTCGCCCGCGACCCCGACGGCGAGTATCTCAGCGGGATGATCGTCCCCTTCTCCGCTGAGGTGGGCTACTTCTGGCTCGGCGGCGCGCGCGGGGAGTACGACGGCGTCAGCATCAACAGCCTGCTCCACTGGACCATCATCGAGGATATCGTCGAAGACGAGGCGCTCGCGTCGGTCGCGAAGTACGACCTCGTCGGCGCGAACACCGAGCGGCTCTGCAACTACAAGTCGAAGTTCGGCGGCGAGCTCGTCCCATACTACGTCGTCGAGTCGACCGGCGTCGGGATGAACCTCGCCAAGCGGACCTACCAGCTCCTGAACAAGGGGTCGGAGCGAATCGCCACGAAGTAGGCGGGGCGCGAACGCGGACGCGCGGGTGCCGTCGCCGAGCGACCGCGCTCACGCCATCTGCTGTGTCTGAATGACGTTCCAGATGTTCTCGGCGTCGTCGGTGATGCCGTACACCCGCCCTTTTCGGCGCTGTTCCGGGACGAGAAGTTCCACGAGCGAGCGGTCTCTGAGTTCCTGCAGCGCCCGCGAGACGTGAGCGACCGCACTCTCCGAGTCCGCGGCGATTTGCGTCGGCGTCGCCGGGCCCTCGGAGAGCCTCTCAAGCACGGAGACGCGGTAGTGAGAGCTGATGACGAAGCCCACGTCGTCCCACGGTACGTCGTCGGCCCCGTCGAGGGAACTCACGCAACGCCCACCTCGCTTGGGGAGACGGGTCGATAGGCGGTCGAGTCGGGGCGGTCTCTCGGGGTCGATAGGAGGTGAGCGCCGACGGCGACCCGGCGGAGGCGACGGTTCGCGTCGCTCGGGGCGGTGGCGGCGGTCGTGGCGGACGTGACGGTCGGCGACGAGCGGAGCACTGACAGCAGCGGAGACGTATCTACCGAAAACAGGCGCATTAACGGGATATTAACCGCGATGTCGGCGGGTGCCCGGCGTGCCGGCCGCATCGGTTCGATGCGCATTCGTTCGTTAGTACGAACTTAATTACATAAAGTCTCCGTTTGAATTATATTCTCCCGTTCGTGAGAGTCTCGAAGTTTTGAACGTCGCGTTGACAGGAGTTCGGTCGGTGCCGCCCCGTGAGAGCGACGACGAGGCTCATATCCGTCTCGCCCGTATCGACCGGTATGGCACGGAATCGAACGCTCGGACGACTCGGGGTCGTGGTCGTCGGCGGCGCGCTCGCCGTCGGCGTTCTCCTCGCCGCAATCCGAGCGCGGGCCGACGAGACGGCCGGCCGACTGCTCGATGCGCTCCGACGGGAGCGCGCCGAATCGACCCCTGACGTCGCCGGAACCGAGGCCGCCACGCCGGCGACTGCCTCCCTCCCCGATCCGGTTCAGCGGTATCTCGAACGCGTGCTCCCCGACGAACCCCCTCGGGTTCGGTCGGTTCGGCTCCGCCAGACCGGCGAGTTCAGACTCGGCGACGCGGACTCGCCGTGGAAGTCGATGACGGCGACGCAGCACTACACGGTCGACCCGCCGGGGTTCGTCTGGGACGCCCGAATCGACCTCGTGCCGTTCGTGCCGTTCCCGTCGGTTCGGGTCGTCGACGCCTTCGTCGGCGGCGCGGGGACGCTCGAAGCGAGGCTACTCTCGGTGGTCACCGTCGCGGACGCCCCGCCGTCGCCCGAGCTGGACGAGGGCGAACTCGCCCGTTACCTCGCCGAGATGGTCTGGTTTCCGACCGCGTTTCTCCCCGGCCACGGCGTCAGGTGGGAGCCGAGAGACGACCGCTCGGCACGCGCGACGCTCGCCCACCGCGAGTCGACCGCGAGTCGACCGCGAGCGTCGTGTTCCACTTCGACGAGAACGACGAGATAGCGCGCGTCACCGCGGACCGGTGGCGCGAGACGGGCGGCGGCGAGTACGAGCGGCGTCCGTGGACGGGACGCTTCAGCGACTACCGCGAAGTGAACGGGATTCGCGTCCCCGCGGCGGCCGAAGTGGCGTGGACCCTCCCGACGGGCGACCTGCCGTACTGGCGGGCGACCATCGACGCCGTGGAGTACGACCCGTTTTCGACGGCGGGACAGGGGTCGGCGACGCCGTCGGCTCAGAATCCGGAATAGCTACGGCGACCGGCGGAAATCCCCGAGTAGATGACCGACTCCTCGTCTCCGCTTCGAATCCTCCTCACCAACGACGACGGCATCGACGCGCCCGGCATCGCCGCCATGCGCGAGGAACTCACCGCCGTCGGCGACGTGACCGTCGTCGCGCCCGCCGAGAACCAAAGCGGCGTCGGCCGCGCCCGCAACGAACACGCGGTCCGCCGCGACCACCCGTGGGGGTACGCCCTCGAAGGCACCCCCGCCGACTGCGTCGCCTACGGCCTCCGCGGCCTCGACGCCGACTTCGATATCGTCGTCTCCGGTATCAACGACGGCCCGAACGCGGGCAACTACGTCGTCGGCCGGTCGGGCACCGTCGGCGCGGGCGTCGAGGCCGCGTTCCTCGGGACGCCCGCCATCGCCGTCTCCAGCTACCACGCCCGGGACTTCTTCTGCCACCCACCCGAGGAGTACGACTTCTCCCGCCCCGCGCGGGTCGCCCGCGCCCTGGCCGAGCGCGTCTTCGGCACCGACGTGTTCGACGAGGTCGACCTCTTGAACGTCAACGCCCCCGCCGACGTGCCGAGCCCCCGGATGCGCGTGACCCGCCCCTTCGCGGACTACGACCAGCAGGTCGACCACCACGCCGACGCCGGCGCGCTCCCGGACGGCGACCGCGAACACGACCTCGACGACGACGAGGTTTACGTCCGCCTGCAGGACATCTCGTGGCCGGACGCCGTCGGCTTCGAGAACCCGTTCCCGCTCGGCGACGAACACCGCGACCGCTACCCCGTCGGCAGCGACCGCCGCGCGATGGTCGACGGCGAGGTGAGCGTCTCGCCGCTGGCGGTCCACCACGGCCACGCGACGGACCCGCGGCTGGCGAGCATCGTCGAGAGCCTCTCCGAGCAGGTGGAGTAGCGCGGAGTCGGGCAGAAGAGACCGCGTTACGACCGCGCTAGCTTTCCGGTCTGCGAGAGGTACGCGGCGAGGTCCGACGTGGCTATCATCCCGATGACGCCTTCCTCCTCGTCCACGACCGGCATGTGGTGAAAGCCGTGTTCGGTCATCGACTCCGCGACGGCGAGGATGGAGTCCTGTGCGCCCGCGGTAATCACGTCGGTGGTCATGTATCGCTCGACGGTGGTCTGGGCCTTCGGCTGGCTCTTGGCGACGATATCGACGAAGTCGGTCGTCGTCAGGATGCCTTTCAGTCGGTTCTCCCCGTCGACGACGACGACCGAACTGATGTTGTTGTCGAGAATCAACTGCGCCGCGTCTTCGACGAGCGTGTCCGGGGTGACCGTGTGGAGGGCCGTCGACATCACTCTCGCAACGAATACGTCTTCCATGGTAATTGCTGACAGACAGGGCGGATAAATGTTGGCTTCGCGTACAGTTTGGTCGGGAAATCCACGGACACATCGGGACTCGCTCGTCGAAGCCTGTGATTCGGGTTCGCAGTCGTCGGCGCGGACGGAGACCTCGTCGCGGACGGGGGTCTCGGTTCCCACTGCCCCCGCCGCGGGGCTTAATTCCTCGGCGACGTAACCGGGACTATGGGAAGCACACAGACTGCGACGTTCGGCGGCGGCTGTTTCTGGTGCGTCGAAGCCGCGTTCAAGGAACTCGACGGCATCAGCGAGGTCACGTCGGGCTACGCCGGCGGCGAGACCGCGGACCCGACCTACGAGCAGGTCTGCTCGGGGAACACCGGCCACGCCGAGGTCGTGCAGGTCGAGTACGACCCCGCAGTCGTCGGCTACGACGAACTGCTCGACGTGTTCTTCGCGGTCCACGACCCGACGCAACTCAACCGACAGGGGCCGGACGTGGGGACGCAGTACCGCTCTATCGTCCTGTTCCACGACGACGACCAGGAGCGGCAGGCGTCGGCCTACATCGAGGCGCTCGACGAGGAGTACGACGACGACGTCGTCACGGAGTTGGTCCCGCTGGAGACGTTTTACGAGGCCGAGAAGCACCACCAGGACTACTTCGAAAAGAACCCCAACGACGCGTACTGCCAGTTCCACGCGAGCCCGAAAATCGAGAAGGTCCGCGAGAAGTTCGCCGATAAACTCGCCAACTGAACCGAGCGAACTGCCGACCCGACACCACCATGTCCGCAGTATCTGCCGGTCAGCAACGCTGAATTACCGATATTTTCCGGATGGCGGTCGGAATCGAACGGCGTCCGGAAGCGGAGTTCGAACAGCCCGAGCGGTTCAGACGGCGCGAACACCCCGGACAGTCGAAACTGTCGGCGGTGTTTGCACTGTCAGCGGATTTCGGACTGTCCATGAGTTTTAGAAGTCGAGGACAGTATAGAATTTGTAGAATTCGTAAAAATTGTAGAGAGTGAGGGCGGTTCGCACTGCGGGAGATTCGCTCAGTGTGAGAGATGTGCGAACTGCGAGCGGTGTTCGGGAATCGGACGCTTCGTTCGGGAGAGCCCCTTCGAAGCGGCCGAAACGCGGACGGGATGTCGCTCAATGACCGCGGGCAGTTCACAATTTCCACAATTTTTAGAAAGTGTAGAAGTTTCAGGGAGTGTAGAATGTAGACACATCTCCGACGGTTCAAAAGTCGTGGATAAAATTATGTGGCACGGCGCGGAAGGTCCCTTCGAGTCCTCAAATGTCCGCACAGCCCGCAATTCAGACGGAGTTCGCACCGCTCAGACAGCAGACACAGCGTAAACTGTGTACAAATTGTGGAAATTTCTCGGTGGCGGAGGCCCGATAGATGTCGCGGGCCGTGAGCGTCTCGCTCCAGAAAGGCGGCGTCGGAAAGACGACGATTGCGATCAACCTCGCCGACGCGCTCGTCGCGCGGGGCAACGACGTGCTGCTCGTTGACCTCGACCAGCAGGGGAACGCGACCGAGGGCGTCGGACTGAAAGACGCCTACGAATCGTCGGAGTCGAACATCGGCGACGTGCTGACCGACGACGACCCAATCGACGTACACGAGGTGATACGCGACCGCGAGAGCTTCGACGTGCTCCCCTCCCACGTCGACCTCGACGACATCGAAGACCGCGTCCGGAACTCGACGTTCGGCGTGCTCTGGGTCCGCCGCCGAATCGTCGACCCGCTTCTCGACGACGACTACGACTACATCGTCATCGACTCGCCGCCGAGCCTCGGCCCGCTGTCCGATGCGGCGCTCATCGGAACCGGGAACGTCGTCGTCCCGCTGTTGATGAGCGAGCCGAGCGTGAGCGGTTTCGAGCGGATGTTCGAACAGCAGATCGGCCCGATTCGGCGCGAAGTCGACCTCGACATCCTCGCTATCGTTCCGAACGACCTCACCGGGAACAACGAGGAAAAACGCATCATCCGCGACCTCGAAGCCTCCCCCTTCGAACAGTTCATCCCGCCGTTCGCCCGCTCGGACCTGTTCGACGACCCCGACTCCAAGGGACCGGGAATCAGACACCGAATCGCGTTCAGTCGCGCCTGGCGCGACGGGAAGACGCTCCGGGAGTACGACCCCTCGAACGACATGCTCGACCGACTCGACCAGCTCGCGGAAATCGTCGAGCGCGGAGGAACGAACGATGCCTAAGGAGAACCGATTCGCCGGCCTCGGCGAGGCGATGGAATCGGAATCAGAGCCCGACGACGAGGAAGCATCGGACAGAGCCGCTCCCGACGAGTCCGAGTCAAAGCGTTCCGAACCGACGGTCGAAGCCGGACCCGAAATCGAGTCCGAACCGGAGACCGAGTCCGACTCGGGCGACGCGGGTGGAGACCCCGACAGCGAGGGAGAACCCGACAGCGAAAGCGTCGACAGCGATGAGCGGAGTGAAGGCGGCGAACCCCAAGGGCTGACCGGGTCGAACGCGGAAGCAGACGGCGCAGAGCACGTCGACGACGCGGAGCAAGCGACAAAATCGGAGGGCGGTCCGGCGTTCGAGTTCGAATCGACGACCGCGAAGAGCATCTACGTCCGAACCGAGACGCTCGACCGGCTGGACGACGCCGAGTTCGAAGTCGAGTCGCACCTCCGCCGGGAACACGACGTGCGCGACCTGACCGGCCGCGAGTTCCACGACGCACTCGTCCGCGTCGCCGCCGAGTACCCCGAGGAAATCGCCGACGCCGTCCTCGAAACTCGCGACGAGTGACGCGTGGCGACCGACGCCGAAAGCGAGAGACCGATTGACGATCGCGCGCGGAGAACAGAGCGAAATCGAGGCCGAGGAAACCGCTCGAACGCCCGAAGAACAGCGGACAACGTGGTGTTCGAGACGGAGAGCTCGGCCTCCGATTGTCGAAACAGTCGGTGACGGTTAGTCCCAGAGCCGGGATAACCAATCGGTCGAACACCGTGGCGTCCGCCGTTGTCGAGACGCCATATAACGGAGCGATTTCCCACGTCGAAAGACGCGTCACCGAACACCAGTATGTCCGCTGTTGTGCCGGTAACGAGCCACGAAGAGGACCGCTACCGGGACGATAGTCCACCGTGGACGGGCTGGAACACCACAATGTCCGCTGTTCAGATAAGCGGCGAAAATCGCCGATTTACTGCGGACATCGTGGTGTTCCGAGCGGTCGGGTACTGACAACGAAGGGATATGGGTGCGCCCCACCGAACGGGCATTTTGAGGAACGACGAAAGCGACAGTTCTCCCGAAACGTGACGAAAAGGCGTCGGGGACCGAGTACACCACGATGTCCGCAGTAATCGCAGTCGGGTCGTCTACTGCTCGATGAAGTCGTCGAGCGTGCTCGTCTTCTCTCCGTCGAGGAAGGGTTCGACCGTCTCGTGGACGCCCACGAGTTCGATAGTGTCGCGCATGGCCGAGACGATGAGCCCGACGTCCATATCGAGGGCGTACTCGCGGTACGTCCCGCCGCGTCGTCCCTCGTTTCGCTCGGTGACCGAGACGATGCCGAGCATCGCGAGTTCGCTGAGGTGGTCGCGCATCCGGCGCGGGACGAGCGGGTCGCGGTTGGCGAGTTCGGTAAAGCGAGTGTAGCGGGGGCGAACGTCGCGGGAGCGAATCGGCGTCTCGTCTTCGAGTTCGAGCGTCAAAAGCGAGTAGAGGACGAGGTGGCCGTGTTCGGTCAGGCCGTTGATTCCCTCTTTGATGCGGCCGCGTTCGAGGGCGCGCCGACCGCGTTTGACGTGTTCCTCCTCGATGCGGTCGGTGTCGTCGTCGCGGGCCAAGTCGCCGGCTTTCATCAACAGGTCGATGGACTGGCGGGCGTCCCCGGCGTCTTTCGCGCCGTAAGCGGCACAGAGCGGAATCACCTCGTCGGAGAGGACGCCCTCGCGGAACGCAACCTTGGCGCGCTGTTCGAGGATGGCGCGGAGGTTCTTCGCGTTGTACGCGGGGAAGTGAATCTCCTGTTCGCACAGGGAGCTTTTAACCTTCGGCGAGAGGTCGTCGCGGAACGAGAAGTCGTTGGAGATGCCGATGAGGCCGACTTTCGCCGCGTCGAGGTTCCCGTTGGCCCGCGCCCGCGGGAGTTGGTAGAGGATGCTGTCGTCGTTGACGTGGTCGATTTCGTCGAGGACGATGATTATCGTCCCGCCGCAGTCGTCGAGTTCCTGCCAGAGCATCTCGTAGACGGAGCCGAGCGGGTAGCCCGTCGTGCTGATCTGGTTCGACTCCGACCGGAATTCGTTGACGAGTCGGGTCGCAATCTGATACGAACTCGTGAGTCCATCGCAGTTCAGGAAGACGACGGTGAGGTGGATGTCGTCGTAGTGACTCGCGTCTTCGCGGAGGTGACCGAGTAGGTACCTCGACGCGGCGGTCTTGCCGACGCCGGTCTTGCCGTAGAGGAAGATGTTGTTGGGCTGTTCGCCGTTGATAACCGGCTGCAGCGCGGCCTGGAAGGTGCGGAGTTCCTCGTCACGCCCCACGAGTTCCTCGGGTTGGTAATCCTCACGGAGGGCGTCCCGGTCCCGATAGATCTCGGTGTCCCGCTCGAATAGGGGCATACTACCACGGTTCGACCACTTCATTCATAAAACCACCGTGTCCGGAGTGTCCGCTGTTCTCTCGATTTATATACTCAGGCGGGAACACACCCCCTCCACTTTGTCCGCTGTTCTGGGAGACGAAGGTAACCGATGGAACAAGTGGACGAAAGTATTTGTTCTGAAATAGAGAAAGATTTATTAGACTGTAATTTAAACTAAGTCCGTAATACAGACAACTATACTAGTTAGGTCGAGAGTGTTTGAGGACGGCTGCTTTCATTCATGCCAATTTGTGGAAAAATAACTCGGCTGGTTGGAACCCGACGGTAGAGACCCGGCTCACGACAGCGGGGGGTACCGCTTCACACCGAGAACAGCGGACAAAGTGGTGTGAGTGTTCCCCGCCTCACACCGTCTCGTCTTCACGTTCACATCCGTCGAGAACAGCGGACAATATGGTGTCTGTGTCAACACTCATCGAACGCTTCCCGACCGCTCGTTGACACGTGTCGTCACACAACCGTGGTTAGTCTCGTCCGGTCGAGTCGAACCGACTTCTTCGCTCGTCTTCGACCCCGACGAAAGCTGTTCTCCGTGGCTCTACGAACCCCGAGAATCGACAAAAGCGTCTTTTTAGGGACTGAGAATCCGGATAACTGCGGACAAAGTGGTGTTGTAGGGGAATCATCGAGACCCACGTCACGCCCACCCGCTCTCAGCGACGACCCGACGATGGCCAACTACGAATGTGACCGACCACGAACGGTGTGACCGACCACGAACGAGGTCTCCAGCGGACCTCGAACAGTCTGTGTGGAATGTTATTACGACCCACCATCCTCTGCTGGCGACCAATCTATCGAAAACAGCGGACAACGTGGTGTTCGAGACTACCGTCACCCTGTTTCAACTCCATGACATTTGGTATCACGAGTATCCGATAAGTTATCCGTCTCCGTCCCTGAGCAAGACCATGAGTGAAAATCAAGGGCGTCGAAACCTTCGAATGCCCAACGACAACGAGCTGTTCGCAGTCGTCACAGAGCACAACGGTGGCAATCACGTCCGAATCCGCTGTGAAGACGGAAAGAACCGCATGGGCCGCATCCCCGGCCGCATGAAGTACCGCACGTGGATCAACGAGGGCGACGTCGTGCTCGTCGAACCGTGGGACTGGCAGGACGAGAAAGCCAACATCGAATGGCGTTACACCGGCGAGGACGCGGACCAGCTCCGGCGCGAAGGCCACATTCAGTAATCATTTTCTCCGAAAGGAGAGTTTATCTCGCCTGACGAACAGCCGCGGCGCTGGGGTCGTCTCGCAGTGGTTTTGCGCAGTATTGCGGTTTCTCTCCGGTGGTTCGGACCTCGTTCCGACGGTGAAGAACAGCGGACATTGTGGTGTTGTTCTCGTCCGGTCAGCGGCGGAGCGTGCCGAGTGTTCGCCTCGATTCCGCTCTCGCCTCACTCGAACACGTCGACGAATCGCGGCGCGGAGAGCGTCCGCAGGTCGTCCGGCGTGAGTCGGAACACCGCCTCGGGCGTTCCCGCGGCGGCCCAAATCCGGTCGAACGACTCGAACGTCGGGTCCGCGAGGACGGGGCAGTCCGTCGCGTGGCAGGTCGGCGGCACGCCGCCGATGCTCCAGCCGGTCGTCTCTTTCACCTCGCTGGGATTGGCGCTGCGAACGGCCCCCTGTTCGACGCCGAACTCGGAGCCGAGCGAGCCCTCGTCCACGCGATTCGCACCGCTCGTGAGGACGACAACCGTCTCGTCGCCGACGCGCATGACGATGCTCTTGACGATTTGGCCGACGTCGCAGCCGACGGCCGCGGCCGCGTCGTCGGCCGTCTTGGTTCCCTCCGGAAACTCCTCGATGGTCACTTCGAACCCGTGAGAATCGCGTACTCTGTCGGCGAACTTGCGTGCCGTGGGATGCATGCCCTGCGGTTCCCCCTCGCCGGATATGAACGTTCGCTGACGAGGCAGATTCTGCGGGGGAGTCAACGACCCCCCCGCGAGCTACGGGCGTTCTCGACGACCCCCGCGAGCTACGGAGCTACCATTCCCCGTCGAGTCCGTCGCGAAGCGCCGTCACGTCCGTCTCGTCGTTGAAGTTGTGGAACGACGCTCGGACCGCTTTCGGCTCGGGGAGCGTCCGGACGACCACGCCGGCCGACTTGAGACGCTCGACCGTCCCCTCCGGGTCGGTGACTTCGAACGAGACGAGTCCGGAATCCGGGTCGTGCGGACTCAACAGCCGACCCCCCGGGACGGCTTCGATGAACTGGCTCGCGAGATCGCGAACGTGTTCTTCGGTCCGGTCGAGGCCGACGCGTCCGGCGACGTCGATGGCCTCCCGGAGCGCGACGTGCGGGGCGGGGTTGGTGGTCCCGACCTCGAAGCGCTTGGCTCCCGCCGCGAAGTCGAGGCCGTCGGCGTTCGGCTCCGTGACGCCGCGGTAGCCGACGGCGTGCGGTTCGATGTCCTCTGCGACCTCGCGCCGGACGTACAGGAACCCCGCGCCCCACGGCCCGAGTAGCCATTTGTGACCCGCACCGGCGACCACGTCCGCGCCCCAGTCCTCCACATCGACGGGGTACTGGCCGAACGACTGGACCGCGTCGACCACCGACAGCGCGCCGGCGTCGCGGGCGATATCGGCGAGTTCGCGCACGGGGAGCCGCGTCCCGTAGTTCCACGTCAGGGCGCTGAAACAGACGAGTTTGGCGTCGGCGACGGCCTCGGCGTACTGGTCCATATCGAGCCGCCCCGCCTCGCTCTCGACGACGCGGACCTCGACACCCTCGCGTTCGAGTCGTCGCCACGGGAGGATGCCCGCCGGGTGTTCGAGGTCGGTCCGGACGACCACGTCGCCGGCCTCCCAGTCGAGCGCGGTGGCGATGCGGTTGATGCCGTCGGTGGTGCTCTGGGTCAGCGCGACCTCCTCGGCCTCGGCACCGATGAACGCGGCCACGTCCTCGCGGACGGCCTCGTAGGCGTCGAACGCGGTCGGATAGGGGCCGTCGTCGCCCGGCGACTCGTACTCGTGGTATTCGAGGAAGTCGGTCGCGCGTTCCACGATGGGGCGGGGGCTCGGGCCGTGCGCGCCGGTGTTGAGATACGTGACGTCGTCGAGGGCCGGAATCGTCGTTCGGAGTTCGTCGGGTGTCATAGTGCGTTATCGGGTGTCGTGTGAATCATCGGGTGTCATTGCGAGTGATCTTCTCGTCGGTCGCGCCGCGAAGGAGTCGTGTCTGCTGGTGATGCGCCCGTCGAATCAAACGTTCTGGTACCGCTGTCGAATTGCCGCAATAGCTCGTCGGGCAGGCGGGCGTACACCTCGGCGTTGCCGGCGAGCGCGCCGACCGTGGTGAACTCGTCGGCCGCGTGGGCCGTCTCGGTCCCGAAACCGAACTCGACGGTCGGCACACCCGCATTTCGCATCCGTTTCGCGTCGCCGCCGCCGGTCGCGCTCCGGCGGTAGACGCGCCCGCCGGTGACGCTCTCGGCGACCGAGACCACGGCGTTCGCCAGCGGGCCGTCGGGGTCCTCGAACGTCCCGACCGACCAGTCCGCGTCCGAAATCTCGACGCCGTCGTGACCGGCGACGACCTCCCGAACGCTGTCGAGCACCGCCTCCGTCTCGACGCCCGGCGTCACGCGAATGTCGAGTTTCGCCCGCGCCGCGGCGGGGACGACGTTCACCCGGTCGCCGCCCGAGAGGACGCCCAGATTGACCGACGGCCGCTCGAACAGCTCTCGCGCCGCGTCCGCGCCGAACCGCGGCGCGTAGTACTCGACGGACTCGTCGACGAGCGCCCGCACCGCGGGGTCGAGGTCGAACCGGGAATCGGCGAGCGTCGATTCGATGTCGCTCACGGCGCGGTAGAGTCGGTGAATCGCGTTCTCGCCGAGCATCGGCCGGGAGCCGTGGGCGGCGCTCCCCGTCGCTTCGAGTTCCAGCCAGATGCTCCCGCGGTCGGCGACGGTCACCGAGTGGCGGTCGCTCTCGCAGGTCGTCTCGCCGATGACGCAGGCGTCCGCGTCGAGGCCGCGCCGGTCGAGAAGCGTCGGCATCCCCGCGCTCCCGGCGACCTCCTCGTCGCTCACGAACGCGAACACGAGGTTCGTCGCCGGCACCGTGTCGGTTTCGACGTATGCCTTCGCCACCGCGAGCATCGCGGCGACTGCCCCCTTCATGTCTGTCGCGCCGCGTCCGTAGAGCCGGTCGCCGACTCGCTCGCCGAGCGGGTCGCGCGCCCACTCGTCGGCGTCGAACGGGACCGTATCGAGATGCCCCAGCAGGACGAGCGTCCGGTCTGTCGCACCCGGGAGCGTCGCCACGAGATTCGGTTTCTCGGGGTCCGAGGCGACGCGCTCGGTGTCGATGCCGAGCTCCGAAAAGAACGATTCGAGCCACGACGCGAGTTCCCGCGTGTCTCCCGGCGGGTTCTGCGTGTCGTGGCCGACGAGCGCCGCCGCGAGGTCGGCGACGTCCTCGCGGTGCTCGCGGAGGGAGGCGACGACGGCTGTCGGCTCGGGTGCGGACATTGGAGCTCTGTCCGAGCGTACGCACCGCGGACGAATAAGTTTGTGCTAGAAATACAATATTGGTGGGGGAGGAGATACGGGTGCCTCTGCGGAGTAGTTCCGAAAGAAATCGGTATTCCGAACTGGGGTTGGTGGGGCTCGGTGCCGATTCAGCCAGCCCGCTTAGGCGTTGTAGGTCCACCGCTGGAGGGTCGCGGAGTTGGAGCCGGATTCGGAGGTCCAGACGACGCGGACGGTTTCACCAGAGTCGAACGACGCACCTGTTGCCACCACGGTAATCGAACTTCCCGCCGATATTTCAGTCGCAGTCGTGTCGACTTCGTTCCAGGCGTCTCCGTCTTCATCGATTGGTCCTGAGATGGTCACGCGAGCCGGGTCGATTGCAGCGCCGCTCTCGTGAGTGATGGTAAGGTTCCCAGTGCTTCTTTCGTGATCGAACGTGAAACTCGCCTGCGGGGCGGTGTCGCCGACCTGGTCGCCGAGACCGAGGACGAAGGTGCCGATGACGGCCGCGAGGATGACTGTAATCGCGACCATGAGGATGACGCCGATGACCGGCGAGACTGCGCGTGATTCGCTAAGGAAGTTCTTGATATCCATTGTTCTACCCAGGACCGGCCTCAGACCCACCCACCTCGTGCCCACCTGCACGGGACTTCGAGCGGCCACATGTTCCGGCTCCTGTTGGCCTTCCGTATGTTCCGGATATATTTAATTTCGCAGCGACTTACCGTTCCATTCGTGGGGTTAGGGCGCTCCTAACGCCAGAATTCGGGATTTAAGCCGTTCCATCCCATCTGCGTACCATCGGGGGGTGCAGTCGGTGACGAACCGGCCCGTTGGCGTTCGGCACGCCCGAATCAGACTCTCCCGTCCGCACGCCACGCCGGTTCGAACCGTCACACCCCGTGTTTCTGCGGACACGGTGGTGTGGGGTTGGGCGGGTCGTCGGCCGCGGCGCGCGCTTCACACGCGCGCCGCTCGCGGGGAGTAGAAAACGGAGAGGCGACCGAAAACGTCGGAAACGACCTACTGCGAGGCGTTCCAGAACCGCGGCGTCGACTCGAAATCTATCTTCGCGTCGGAGGGCGCGCGCTCGTAGAGCGCGTCGTGGACGGCCTCGTAGGCCGCCCGCGGGCCCTCCTGTGCGAGTTTCGGGTGGTCGCGCGTGTCGAAGACGACGCGCCACGTCCCGTTCGAGAGGTGGAGCCCGAGGATGTACTTCCCGCGGACGTTCACCACCAGTTGGTAGGCGTGCTGGACCGTCTCGCCGTCGCGTTCGATGTTGTAGCCGCGGACCGCGACGGCCTGCTGAATCGCCTCTTTCGTTTCGAGTTCGGCGACGAATGACTTGGGGACGGCCCGTCCGGGGAGCGATTCGACGAACGGTTCGCTCACGGTCGCACCACCTCGCGTCGCGCACCTCTCGGTTCCATCGTATCCTACGTGGGCGGCCGAGCGGGTATATGCGATACGGTCTCCGGCGGCGGCGCGGTTCCGAACGCGCGCCTCGCGCACGTCGCCCCGCGGTCCGAACGAAGCGCCTTTGAGGCTCTGCGCGCGCAGACGAACCGTGAACACCAACGCCCACCACGTCGGCATCACCGTTTCAGACCTCGATTCGACGCTCGCGTTCTACCGCGACGCGCTCGACCTGCCGGTCGTCTCCCGCTTCGAAGTCGGCGGCGAGGAGTTCGCAACCGCCGTCT
Organism: Haloferax sp. KTX1; assembly: GCF_902410085.1. Taxonomy (NCBI): domain Archaea; kingdom Methanobacteriati; phylum Methanobacteriota; class Halobacteria; order Halobacteriales; family Haloferacaceae; genus Haloferax; species Haloferax sp. KTX1. The sequence continues at coordinate 362,344 of NZ_CABPRH010000003.1, forward strand.
CCGTCGACGGCGCGTCGGCGCGGTTCGCCCACCTCGACGGCGGCGACGTGCGCGTCGAACTCGTCGAGTACGACCCGGTCGGAGCCGACACCGACGAACCGACGCTCAACCGCCCCGGCGCGACCCACCTCGGACTCTCCGTCGAAGACGTCGACGCCGCCGTCGCCGACCTCCCGGCCGACGCCGAGACGCTCAGCGAACCCCAGACGACCGAAAGCGGCACGCGAATCGCGTTCGTCCGCGACCCCGAGGGGAACCTCGTCGAACTCCTCGACGCCTGACCCGGTCGCTCCGCTCGCCGGCGTCGTCACTCGGAGATCGACGTTAGGATTGTCTCTATTCTGAAATACTGGCTGCGGTCATTCCTCGTTCGGGACCCACGCCCGCGGCCGTTCCGCCCCGATTGGGAGCTTCAGCGTCACGGCGGTTCCCCCTGACGGAGACGCTTCTAACTCCATACTTCCCCCTGATTTCTTGACGACCCAGTGGACCAGCCACAGACCCATCCCGGTCCCGTGTTCGAGCGGCGTCTCCTCGCCGCGCTTGATGACTCGCCACTCCTCGTCGGGGATGCCCGGCCTGTCGTCGGCGACTCGCACGACGAGTTTCGAGTCGTCGTCTTCGGTTCGGCACACGTCGATGTCGACCGTCTCGCCGCCGTGTTTGAGCGCGTTCGCGATCAGCTCGTCGAGCGCCGCGCCGACGCGGCTATCGACCCGCGCGTTGAGTCCCGTCTCGATGTCCGTCCGCATCGTCGCTTCCGGATACGTCGCTTCGGCCCTCGACACGGCGTCCTCGACGAGCGTCGAGACGCGCCGCGGCGTCCCCTCGGATTCGAGTGCGTCCGAGACCGTCTGGGCCTTCTCGGAGAGCGCGACGAGTTCGTCCGCCGCTTCGATGATGGCCTCCGCGGCGTCGGTGAGTCCCTCGTCGGCGGCCACGGTCGCGTCTCGGTGAATCAGTTCCGCGTAGCCCTCGATGACGTTCATCCGGTTTCGGAGGTTGTGTCGGAACATCCGGTTGAGGACGACGAGCCGCTGTCTGGTTAGCTCCGACTCGGTGATGTCCGACTGGATGGCGACGTAGCCGTCGATGTCGCCGTCGTGCGTGAGGGGCGCGATGGTCTGTATCGCGGTGTAGAGTTCGCCGTTCTTCCGCCGGTCGATGACTCGCTCTCGCCACGTCTCGCCGGACCGGACTGACTCCCACAACCGCTTGTAGTACGAGTCCGGCATGTCGCCAGAACTGAGTATCGACGCCGGTTCGCCGACCGCTTCCGCGGCGTCGTAGCCAGTTGTCTCTTCGAACGCCGGATTGACGTACGTAATCACTCCCTCCGGCGTGGTGAGGTAAATCGCGTGACCCGCCTGTTCGACGGCCTGCTCGAACTCGCGGAGCCGGCGCTCCCGACGCTGCTGTGCTGTCACGTCGACGAAGACGCCGACGATTTCGGTGGCCTCGCCGTCGGCGTCGCGGATGACCGCCGTCGAGAGGCGAAATTCCCGGAGGTCGCCGTTCGAGCGCCGTCGCTCGACCGAAACGTCCGAGAGGCCGCCTTCGGCGATGGTCCGCCGGATAATCTCCTCGCTGTTCTCGCTGTTCTCGCCCGCGCTGTAGGGGAGCGGCCCGCCGAGCACGTCGTCGCGCTCCCAGCCGAACGCTTCCGCGGCGGCGTCGTTCCATCTCGTCACGCGCCCGTCGGGCGTGACCGCGATAATCGGAACCGGGGACGCCGCGACGACGGTTCGAAGGTGGTCCAGTGACGACCGAACCGACGCCTGTTGGCGCTCGATTCGTCGGTCCTTTCGGGAGACGAGAAACCAGACGAACGCCGTGGAGACGGCGACGAACGCCAGTCCTTTGACGACTTCGGCCACGGGAGCCAGAGGCACACTCAACGCGACCGACAGGAGTAACTCGCCGCCGAGGATGCCTGCGACCCCGAAACCGAGGTACGCCAGCGCGATGGCGCGGGCGTCGAGACCGTCGAGCGGCGAGTCGTTCATCGTCCGAACGGAGCGCGAGTGAGGATATAAACGTGATGCGGCGAACCAGCGGTTGATAACGGCGACACCACCCCTCGAAAGCCGATTGGGAAGCGCAACCGACATTGGCACCGGGCCGCTAGCGGAGCCAATCAGCGTCTCGCGGGAGACGCGCGGCGGCACACCCGCGGGCCGCCGAGGTTCGAGATACCATGAAACGACGAGACGCCATCAAGACGCTCGGAATCGGCACGCTCGCGGCGACCGCGGGGTGTCTCGGCGGGTTCGAACGACAGTCGGCGTGGCGCGACCCGCCGCTGGTCGAAGACCGGCCGGCGGCGGTCTATCTACCCGCCATCACCGAGGGGATGATGATGTACGGCAAGACGACCGCCGGGCCGTACGGTGTCGCGCTCACCTACTCGTACCCGCATCGATTCTGGACGGCCGCCGGTTCGGAGCTCCAGAAGACCGTCGTCGAGGCCGACGACTCGATTCACCTCATGGCGTCGCTGTGGGACGCCGAGACGGGGACCGTCCTCCCGCTGGACGCCGGCGTCTCCATCGAGATTCTCCGCGACGGCGACCTCGTGAGCGAGGAGGTCGCCTACCCGATGCTCTCCCAGCAGATGGGGATGCACTACGGGGCGAACTACGTCCTCGACGGCGAGGGCGACTACGAGGCCCGCGTCCGCGTCGGCGGCACCTCGCTCACCCGAACCGGCTCGTTCGCCGGGCGATTCGAGTCGGCCGAGACGGCGACCTTCGAGTTCGCGTTCGAGACCGACGACCTCTACGACGTGGAGCTGCGACGCCTCGGCGACGAGGCCGGCTCGCGCGGCGCGATTCCGGCGATGGAGATGATGGGCGTCCCGACCGGCAAAGCCCCCGCCGTCGGCGACCTCCCCGGTCGCCACCTCGGGCGACAGACGAGCGCCGACGCCCTGTTCGACGCCTTCGTCGTCGACGACGGCTCCCGGTTCGGCGTCGACGGCGCGTACCTCTACGTCTCGGCGCGGACCCCGCACAACGAGTTCGTCCTGCCGATGATGGGCGTCAGAGCCACGCTCGAACGCGGCGGAACCGCCGTCCTCGACGGGGCGCGACTCGCCCGGACGCTCGACCCCGAGCTCAGCTATCACTACGGCGCGGGCGTCGAGGGCGTCGAATCCGGCGACGCGCTGACCCTCTCGGTCGACGTACCGCCGCAGGTCGCCCGCCACGACGGCTACGAGACGGCGTTCATGACGTTCGAACCGATGGAGTTCGATGGGTGAGGCGTCGCTTCGCCGCCATCGTCTCTCCTCGTCGGACCCCCTCGACGGACGCCCGCGATGGAAACGTTCAGAAACCAACCCCACCGAACTTCGAGTGACTCTCGGATGACCACGGACACAGACGCGACGCGCGACCGCCACACCTGCCCAGCGTGCGGCGAGGCGTATCCGACCGAGCGACTGCTGGTCCTCCACCGGGGCGCGAGACACCCCGACGCCCTCGACGCCGAGGAGGTCGAGGCGTACCGCGAGGCGTACTACGAGGAGGAAGCGGAACTCAAGTCGTTCCGCATCCGGGCGCTCGGCGTCATCGTGCTGCTGTACTTCGGCTTCCTCATGCTGTTTATCGTCTTCGCATCATGACCCGACTCCGACCCATCTCCCTCAGGCGATTCGGCCTCGGTCTCCTCGTGGCGAGTCTGCTGTCGCTCCTCGCTGACCCGGCGGCCGCGAGCAACGCCGCGGTCGGCCTCGCGGGCGCGTCGCAGGACAACCTCGCGGTCCCGCGGTGGCTCTATCTCGCCACCGGCGGCGCGACCGTCGGGGCGTCCGCGCTCCTCGCCAGTTTCGTCACCGACCGGCGGTTCATCGAGCGCGTCCACCTGTGGCGGACCGGCCCCGAAGCGGGCGTTTCGGACGGTCTCTTGCGCGCGCTCCGGGTCGCTGGCGGCGTCCTCGGCCTCGCGGTCCTCGCGCTCGTGGTCTACCTCGGCTACACCGGGCCGCAGATTCCGACCGTCAGCTTCGCCGTTATCGTCGTTTTCGCCGGACTCCGCGCCGGCTACACGATGCTCTCGTACCTCGTCGCCGACACGTGGCGCGCGCTGAACCCGTGGCGAACCGTCGTCTCGGCGGTCCCGAACGGCTTCGTCGCCTACCCCGAGCGACTCGGCCGCTGGCCGGCGGTAGCGGGGATTCTCGCGCTCGTCTGGGTCGAGACCGCGACCGCCGTCACGACCCGGCCGTCGGTCCTCGCGACCGCGCTCGTCGCCTACTCGGTCGTCACGCTCGTCGGCGCGGTCGTCGTCGGCGCGGACGCGTGGTTCGACAAGGTGGACCCCGTCTCCGTCTTCCTGCACTTCTACGGCCGGGTCGCGCCGGTTCGCCTCGACGGCGACGGCCTCTCGTTCCGCCTGCCGGGGATGCGACTGGTCACCGACGACGACCTGACCGACCTCGGCGACGTGGCCGTCGCGGTCGTCCTCGTCTGGGAACTCACCTTCAGCGGCTTCGTCACGACCGAGCAGGGCGCGGCGGCCGTCCGGTCGCTGGTGGGCGTCGGCCTCCCGCCGCTTCTCGTCTACGGACTGCTCTACCTCGGCGGCTTCGGGGTCTTCCTCGGCCTCTACGTCCTCGCGGCGCGGGTGACCGCCCGCCGCATCGACACCTTCGAGACGCCGCTCGACCTCGCGGTCAAATTCGCACCCCCGCTTCTCGTCATCGCCGCCGGCTACCACCTCGCGCACTACTTCGGCTTCTTCGTCTCGCTGTCGCCGATGCTCGTCCACGCGCTGTCGTCGCCGCTGTCGTCGCCGGCGAACCCGGTCGTCCTCACGCTCCCCGCGTGGTTCGGCGGTCTGAACGTCGGATTCGTCCTCCTCGGCCACCTGCTGGCGGTGTGGGTGGCGCACTCGCAGGCCTACCGGACCTTCCCCAGCAGACTGCAGGCCGTCCGGAGCCAGTTCCCCTTCGTCGCGGTGATGATTCTCTACACGATTCTCAGCCTGTGGCTCATCTCGCTGCCGACCGCGTCCCCGCCGTTCCTCTGATTAACAACTAAGCGGCGTTAATTTGTGAATTTACAATAGTAAACCCCCCGTTTCTAACAGGTGGATTATTAATCCGTCGCCGGCTACTGCCGAGTATGAGCGAACACGACGGACACGACCCCGACCCCGGCACCGGTGACGAGGCGGGCGCGTCCACGGACCCGCAGGAGGGCGACGAATGCGGGTGCGGCGACGCCTGCGAGGTCGAGGGCGCGTCTGCGTCGGGAGCGACCGGCGAGACGGGGACCGGCGACCCCACCGGCGAGTCCGCCGGTTCCGCCCGCGCGGAGTTCGGCGTCCCCGATATGGACTGCGCCTCCTGTGCGAGCAAGGTCGAAACGAGCGTCGGGAAACTCGACGGCGTCGGCGACATCGATCCGCGGGTGACGTCCGGCCGGCTCGTCGTCGACTACGACCCCGACCGGACCACGCCCGACGACATCCGGGGCAACATCGAGGGCGCGGGCTACGCCGTCGAGAGCGGCCCCTCGACGCGCGAGGTGTCGGTTTCCGTCCCGGACATGGACTGCGCCTCCTGCGCCGGGAAAGTCGAGAACGCGCTCCGCGGCGCGCCGGGCGTGCTGTCGTACGAGACGCGCCCGACGACCGGGACCGCCGTCGTCACGCTCGCGGCCGACGCGGACCTCGATTCGGTCGTCTCGGCTATCGAAGCCGCCGGCTACGAGGTCACCGGGACCGACGGCGACGACGGCGACGACGGTCACGGCCACTCCCACGGCGGCGACGTCGACGCGGACCGCGAGAGCGTCTGGCGCAGTACGCGCGCGGTCAAAACGTGGGTGAGCGGCGGCTTCCTCGCGGCGGGTATCGCCGCCGAGTACCTGTTCGGGCTGGAACTCGTCGTCGCCACGGTCCTCGGCGTCTCGTTCACGGTCGCCGAACTGCTGTACGTCCTCGGGGCCGCGGTCGGCGGGCAGGCCATCCTCCGCAACGGCTACTACTCGGCGAAGAACCGCAGTCTCGACATCGACTTCCTGATGTCGACGGCGATTCTCAGCGCCGTGGCCGCGAGCCTCATCTCCGGGCCGACGAGCCTCTATTTCGAGGCCGCGACGCTCGCGTTCCTCTTCAGCGTCTCCGAACTGCTCGAACGTTACTCGATGGACCGCACGCGCGACTCCCTCCGCGAGCTGATGGACCTCTCGCCCGACGAGGCGACGGTCCTCCGCGACGGCGTCGAAACGGTCGTTCCCGTCGAGGAACTCGAACTCGGCGACGTGGTCGCCGTCAAGCCCGGCGAGAAGATCCCCGTCGACGGCACGGTCGTCGCGGGCGACAGCGCGGTCAATCAGGCCCCCATCACCGGCGAGTCCGTCCCGGTCGACAAGGCCGAGGGCGACGAGGTGTTCGCGGGCACCGTCAACGAGGCGGGCTACCTCGAAGTCCGCGTCGAGTCCGCCGCGGGCGACGACACCCTCTCGCGCATCGTCTCGATGGTCGAGGACGCCCAGTCCAACAAGACCGAACGCGAGCAGTTCGTCGAGCGCTTCTCGTCGTACTACACGCCCGTCATGGTCGTCGTCGCGGTCGCGGTCGCGGCGATACCGCCGCTCGCGTTCGGGCTCGACTGGGTGACGTGGTTCGTCTACGGCATCACGATGCTCGTGCTCGCCTGCCCCTGCGCGTTCGTCATCTCGACGCCCGTCTCGGTCGTCTCGGGCATCACGTCCGCCGCGAAGAACGGCGTGCTCATCAAGGGCGGCACGCACCTCGAAGCGATGGGCTCGGTCGAGGCCGTCGCCGTGGACAAGACGGGCACGCTCACGAAGGGCGAACTCACCGTCACCGACGTGGTCCCGCTCAACGGCAACTCCGAAGAGGACGTGTTGCGGTGCGCGCGCGGCCTCGAATCTCGGAGCGAACACCCCATCGGCGAGGCCATCGTCTCCCACGCCGAGGGCACGGGCGTCGCCGGCCGCGAGGTCGACGACTTCGAGAGCGTCACCGGCAAGGGCGTCCGCGCCGACCTCGACGGCGTCCCGCACTTCGCCGGCAAGCCCGGCTTCTTCGAGGAGCTCGGCTTCGACCTCGAACACGTCCACGTCACCGGCCCCGGCGAGGAGCTTTCCGAGGAGGTCCGACAGCTCTGTGACCGCCACGGCTGTCTCAACCTCGTCGAGGACACGATTCCGCGCCTCCAGTCGGAGGGCAAGACGGTCGTCGTCGTCGGGACCGAAGACGACCTCGAAGGCGTCGTCGCCGTCGCCGACGAGGTTCGCCCCGACGCCCGCGAGACGGTCGCGAAGCTCCGCGAGGCCGGCCTCTCGGTCGTCATGCTCACCGGCGACAACGAGGGGACCGCCCGCGCCATCGCCGAGCAGGTCGGCGTCGACGACTTCCGCGCCGGCCTCCTCCCGGAGGACAAGGTCGCCGCCGTCGAGGGACTGCTCGACGAGTACGGCTCGGTCGCCATGGTCGGCGACGGCATCAACGACGCCCCGGCGCTCGCCACCGCCACCGTCGGCGTCGCCATGGGCGCGGCCGGCACCGACACCGCCCTCGAAACGGCAGACATCGCCCTCATGGCCGACGACCTCTCGAAGCTCCCGTACCTCTACGAACTCTCCCACCGGGCGAACAACGTCATCCGGCAGAACATCTGGGCGTCGCTCGCCATCAAGGCCGTTCTCGCGGTGGGCGTGCCCTTCGGCTACGTCTCCGTCGCGCTCGCGGTCCTCGCGGGCGACGCCGGGATGACGATGGGCGTGACGGGCAACGCGATGCGACTCGCTCGGATTCGCCCGGACGACTGAGGCGCGCGACGCTCGTCGCTTTTCGTCCGCTTTTTCGGTCGCTCGACGACCGATTCGCGTATCCGTGTCACTTAGCGGCGCGACACCATCAACGTGGTCGCAATTCTTGCCACACGAGAATCGGCTGGCTCGGTTTTCCCGACGCCGCGCGTCAGAGATTGGCATGGCAGACGACGAGCGGACGCCACGCCGTGACGCGACCGACCGACCGGACCAACCGGACCGACCAACGCGGAGTCGAGACGCCGGCGAGACCGCCGATACCGACGCCGCCCGCACCCGAAGACGGTTTATCTGGCTCACCGGGACCGCCGCGATGGCGGGGTTGGCGGGCTGTTCGGGCGGCGGTGGCGGCGCGACCGAGACGACGACCGCGACCACGACGCAGTCGTCGGGGTCGACCGGGGGCGTCCCCGAGGCGTACGCGACCGCCACGTCGCTCGACGGCACCCAGCGCAACCCCGACAGCCTCTCGTCGCAGGAGGCCGTCTCGTATCAAGAGGAGCCGAGCGAGGGCAGGCAGTGTTCGACCTGCCGGTACTACATCGAAGACAAAAACGGGGACGGCGCGGGCGCGTGCGCCATCGTCGCGGGCGAGATTTCGCCCGAGGGCTACTGCGTCTCCTACGTCGAGTACGAGGGGTAGTTCGGGGGCGGCTCTCCGCCGCGGTCAGGACTCCTCGCCCGTCGGCCCGACGGCGCTCTGAATCCGACAGCGGATGGACTCCTCGACGCCGTCGCGCTCGACCGGAATCACCCACTTCTCGCCGCAGCCGAGGACGGTCACCATCTCGCCGTCCTGTCGGTGTTTCACCGAGACGAACACCTCGCCGCGCTCGGGGTCGTAATCGACGAGTTCGACGAGCACGTCCTCGCCGGCGATGAGGAGGTTCTTCGCGCCGTCCAACTCGGTGACGTACGACTCGGTGTGCCCGGTCGGGTCGGTGACGAACAGTTCGACCACCGGCACGTCCTCGCCGTCGGGGTAGCTCGCCTCGACTTCGATTGCCCCGTCTTCGAGTCGGATACCGTGTATCTCGACCAGCGACGCCGCGACGCCGAAGCTGTCAGCGACCTGCTGACGGAGGTCCCCCAACGGGATTCGAACCGACTCTCGAATCGTTCCCATGCCCGCCCCTACGAACGGGGGGTGTATGAGCGTGTCCGCTAGTCGTCGCCCCAGAGGGCGTCGGCGAGGCGCGACCCCGACGGGACGGCCTCGCGGAAGGCCGCCGAGTCGAACGCGAGCGGCCCGTTGAGAGACAGAAAGCCGAGTTCGCCCTCGGGCGCGCGGTCGAGGTTGGTCAGAAAGGCCACCTTGCGGGCGGCCTCGACGCCCTCGACGGTCGCGTCGGGGTCGACCGACTCGTACAGGGCGGCGTGTTCGCGGACGTGCTCGACGCAGCGTTTCGTCGGCGCGAACAGCAACAGCGCGTGGACGCCCGGCCCCTCGCGGCCGAGTTTCGTCCGGATGGCGTGTTCGTCGTCCTTGTAGAAGTAGCGCTCCATGCGGCGGTACTGGCGGAGTATCTCGTTCGCGCCGGTGGCGTGGCGGACGGCGGCGTCGGCCTTGAGTTCGATGAGGTAGTCCACCGGTTCGGGCGTCCGCACCCTGACGTACACGTCGGCGACGCCGCGGTTCCCGTAGTGGTCGTACGGCTCTTCGAGGTGAATCTCCACGTCGTCGAAGGCCGCCCGGAAATGTTCGACCACCCGCGTCGCCAACTCGTCCTCGCGCATCTGTCGGTCGAGTCGAGGCGGCGGTCGGGGAAATGTCCCGCGGTTCGGCCGGCGGCGACCCGACGCATCGGAAAACACATGCCGCCGGCGTTCGGTTGGGAAACCGACACATGTCCCTGCCGACTCGCAGACAGGTCCTCCACGCCGGCGGCGCGTCCCTCGTCGCCGCGCTCGCCGGGTGTTCCGGTGAAGGTTCCAGTTCCAGTTTCGACGAGCCGTCTGGTCCCTCCCCGGACGCGCTCGTCACCGACTACGACCACCTCCAACTCCGCAACGACGCCGAGAGCGCGATTTTCCGGAACGCCGCCCGCGACGACGAAGGGGCGGGGTCGTCGTACTTCGACGACTTCCTCGTCACCACCGACGAGGAACGCGAGGACGTCGCGGTCGCGGCCGAACCCGACGGCATCGACGAGGCCCGCGCGTTCATCGACCAGACGGACTTCGACGAACAGACGCTCGTCATCACCCAGCACCGGACGGACGCCTGTCACCGCGTGAAACTGCTGTACGTCACGCACCCGCCGGACAGCGTCGTCCACCTCGACTTCTGTCGCTCGCTGCGCGCCGCGTCGGTCGAGTGCTCCGTGGACGACCGCCACGTCGTCGCCTCGCTGGTGCGACTGCCCTACTCGTCGAAGGGCGAATCGAGCTGGGGACACGGCGGCGGAAGCAGTTGTCGCCTCCCGCCGTCGCTCCGAACCGAGACGGAGGACGCCTGAGATGCCCCGAACGCGACGCGACGTGCTCGCCTCGCTCGCCGGGGTCGGGGTCGCCGGACTCGCGGGCTGTACCGCGCTCGATTCGAGCGGGTCAGACTCCGATAGTCCGACGCTCGACCCGGCGGCGCTCCGGGAGGTCATGGAACTCGGGTCGCCGGGGTTTCCGGCCCGCGTCCCGGCCCCGATTGCCGAGTCGTTCCTCGAACGGGGCCGCGCTCGCGCCCGCGAACTCCTCGATTCCGTCCCCGAGACGATGTCTCCCGAGGAAGTCCCGAACGAGGCGGTCCGGGAAATCTACGCCGAGGCGTACGCGGACGCCGCCGAGGACCTCGCCCCCTCGGACGCCGACGAGTCGCCCTTCGAGACGCTTCGGGGACTGCGCTACGCCCGCGGGGCAGCGGCGATGGCGAAGGGGACCTACGACGCCGCCGTCGGCGACCTCACCGAGGCCGACGTGCGCGAGGAGGCCGAGGCGGTCCGCGCCGACATCGAGTCGTTCAGGCTCGGCACGCGCTACCTCGGCGACGAACCCGACCGGGCGCTCGTCGTGTACGAGGCCGTCGAGAACCTCGTCGCGGCCGCGGTCCGGTATCTCGACAACGCCGGCGAGTACGGCCGCTACGCCGACAGCGCCCCGCGAGTCGGTGAACTCCTCGACGCGGTCGAGTCCGCGCGGGCCTCGCTCGACGGCGCGCGCCACGTCCGCGACCGCTACTTGGCGTCGATTGCCGACCCGATAGAGTTCACCGACGCGTTCGAGTCGACCGCGTCCTCGCTCGCCGGAATCACCGAGGACCGCCGGGCCGAGTACCCCCAGGAGGGGCTCGAATCCGTCGTCGCGGCCGAGGGGTTCGACACCGAGAAACTCGAATCCATGCCGGCCAAAGACCTGCTGGTGGAGACGTTCGTCGAAGTCGAACGCGGGCTTCAGGACGCCCGTGAGGGCCTCCGAAGCGGGCGGTTCGCCACCGCCCTCGTGGGTGTCCACACCGCCGAGACGCACCGCCGCGCGTTCGAGGAGGCCGTCACGGCGGTCAAGCGAGGCCGGTACGACTCCGTCGAGTCGGCGGCCGCGGTCAGGGACGCGAAACTCGGCGCGCTCGAAGCCCTCGAAGCCGCCCGCTCGGACGGGTCGAACCCGCACCTGACGCGTCGCGCGCTGGTCGATATCGCCTACCAGATCGGCCGCGGGGACGGCTACTTCCGCGACGACTACTACGAGGACGGCGACCCTCGGGCCGCGCGAAACGCGCTCGCGCAGTACGCGACCGCCGAGTTCGCCGCGCGCGAGACGCCGGGTGCGAGCGCGTGGGTGCTCGGGACGCTCGCGGCCGAGCGCGGCGGCGTCCGCCGCTGACGGGCCGATTCTGTCCGTCCCGGCACGTTCACGACCGTCGCCGGCGCGTCCGTGCGCCCGCCCCGCCCGGCCGGGGAAATTACGTGTCGGCGGGCGTACCACTCTCCCACGATGCCTGCCGAACCATTCGTCGTCGTCGGCGGCGACGCCGCCGGACTCTCCGCCGCGAGCAAGTTCGCCCGCGCCGACACCGACCGCGACGTCGTCGTCTTCGAGAAGGGCCGCTGGGTCTCCTACGCCCACTGCGGCACGCCCTACTACGTCAAAGGCGAGGTCGAGAAACTCACCGACATGCTCTCGCTGTCGCCCGAGGCGGCCGCCGACCGCGGCATCGACCTCCGGCGCGAACACGAGGTCGTCGCCGTCGACACCGACGAGCGGGTCGTCACGGTCGAGGGCCCGGACGGGACGTTCGACCAGCCCTACGGCGACCTCCTCGTCGCCACCGGCGCGCGGGCGCTCCGCGAACCGATAGACGGCATCGACCTCGACGGCGCGTTCACGCTCCACGGACTGGACGACGCGGCGGCGATTCGGTCGTTCCTCACCGACCCGGACGAGGCCTCGGTGGCCGACCTCGGCGGCGGCGGGTTCGTCGACGAGGCGCGGGCGGCCCGCTTCGGCGCGATGGAACCCCCGGAGTCGGTCGCCATCGTCGGCGGCGGCTTCGTCGGCGTCGAGATGGCGGAGGCGTTCAGCGCCCACGGCCTCGACGTCCACCTGTTCCAGCGCTCCGGCCACGTCCTCGGCACGTTCGGCGACGCCGTGGGCGAGCGGGTCGGAGAACACCTCGAAACTCACGGCGTCACGCTCCACCTCGGCGCGTCGGTCGAGCGACTCCGCGGCGACGACGCGGGCCGGGTCGAGGCCGTCGTCTGCGAGGGCGACGAACTCGCGGTGGACGCGGCGATGGTCGGCATCGGGCTCCGACCCAACGCGGACCTCGTCGCCGACGCCGTCGACCTCGGCGAGACGGGCGCTATCGCGGTCGACGACTACGGGCGGACGAGCGCCGAAGGCGTCTACGCCGCGGGCGACTGCGCCGAAATCGACCACGTCGTCACCGGCGAGCCGACGTGGAACACGCTCGGCCTGCCCGCGAACCGGGCCGGGCGCGCCATCGGCCAGACCGTCGCGGGCGACCCCGAGCCCATCGGGACCGTCGCCGACACCTCGGTCGTGAAGGCGTTCGACCTCGAATGCGGCCGCGCCGGCGTGACCGACCTCGACGAGGCGCGCGACGCCGGCTTCGACCCCGTCTCGGAGACCGTCACCACGGGCTCGCGGTCGGGCTACTACCCCGGCTCCGCCGAGACGACCGTCACGCTCGTCGCCGACCGCGACACCGGCCGACTGCTCGGCGGGACCATCGTCGGGGCCGACCGCGCCGCCGTCAGAATCGACACCGTGGCGACCGCGCTCGCTTCCGAGTTGACCGTCGCCGAAGTGGAGCGACTCGACCTCGGCTACGCGCCGCCCTTCAGCCCCGTCTGGGACCCGATTCTGACCGCGGCGAAGGTGCTCCGCGGCTCGCTGTGAGCCGTCGGCGGTTCGAAACTCGAACCGAACAGAACGACTATTATCGATTGTGTGGTAACGATACGCTCACGTGCTGGAGATTACTGCAACTGAGGGTGAGCGTATCGAATCGGAGCCGGCGGAGCCGGCGAAGCCGCCGAAGTCGGCCGCTCCGCGCCGGCGACCCCCGAGCGGAGCGTGGTGTCGGTGAACGGCCGGGTCGCCGCCGGGCTGTTCGTCCTTCTGGGGCTTCTCTGGGGGAGTTCGTTCGTCGCCATCGAGGTCGGTCTCGCGTACTTCCCGCCGCTCCAGTTCGCGGCGCTTCGGTTCTCCCTCGCGGGGCTCATCGTCCTCGGCTACGCCGCCGTCTCGACCGACTACTGGCGGCCGCACAGCCGGACCGACTGGACGCTCGTCGGCGTCTCGGGCGGCCTCCTCATCGGCGCGCACCACGCGTTTCTCTACCTCGGACAGGAGCACGTCCCCGGCGCGGTGGCGGCCATCGTCATCAGCCTCGGGCCGGTCCTGACCGCGCTGTTCGCGACGGGCATCCTCGGCGACCGCATCTCCCCGCTCGGGGTCCTCGGGTTCGGTTTCGGCTTCCTCGGCGTCGGTCTCGTCGCCCGGCCGGACCCGAACGCGCTCCTCTCCAGCGACGTGGTCGGCGTCGCCACCGTCCTCGTCGCCTCGGCGTGCTTCGCCCTCGGTGCCGTCCTGACGCGCCCCTTTTCGTCGGACATCCCGGCGCGGACGCTTCAGGCGTGGGCGATGCTGTTCGGGGCCGCGCTCCTGTTCGTCGGGGGAACTGTCACCGGCGAGTCGCTCGCGGCAATCGAGTGGTCCGGCGTCGCCGTCGGCTCCCTGCTGTATCTCGCCGTCGTCAGCGGCGCTGGCGCGTTCCTCATCTACTTCGAACTGCTCGGCCGCTTCGGCCCGACGCAGATAAACCTCATCGGCTACCTCGAACCCGTCTCCGCGACGCTGCTCAGTTGGGCGTTCCTCGGCCAGCTCATCGACGCCGTGACCGCGCTCGGCTTCGTCTCCATCTTCGCCGGCTTCGCGCTCATCAAGCGCCGGGCGCTCGGCGAGTCGGTCGCGAAAGCGCTCGGCGGGGCGGCAGACTGACGGCGAGGGCGCTCGCCCCGGCTCACTCCGCTCCGCCTCGTCCCGCCCCGCCCCGGCTCACTCTCTGCCCCCGCGAGCCGACGATTCGACGATTGGACGAACATTCGACGATTGACCGAGTATTCGAGCGTTGGACGCGAATCCGTTTATCCGCCCTCGGCCACCGTCTCGACACGATGCGAATCCCGCTTCAGAAACACACCCTCGTCGCGCTGGCGCTCGTCGGCGCGCTCCTGACGACCGTCGTCGCGGCGGGGCTGGTCTCGCCGACGCTCCTCCTCGGAACCGACACGCAGACGCCGGCCGCCGGCGACCACGCCGCGGCCCAGTCGAGCGACGCGCCGACGCCGAACCCCGACTTCACGCCCGCGGTCCAGTCGAACGGCGACGGCGACGGTGACGAGGAACACGAGGAATACGGCGGTGACGAGGAGCACGAGGACCGCGACGACGAAGAACACGAAGTCGAACACGAGGGCGATGACGACTGACGTCGTCTCGCGGGCCCGCTCGGCGCTCGGCGAATTGACGGTGACGTTCGACTGCTGTGACACGGCGTTTCTGGTCCGCGCGGTGGGCCGGGGCGCGCCCGCGGCGGCCCGTCGCGCCCGCGACACCGCCTTCGACCTCGAACGCGTGCTCGACGCCTTCGACTCTCGGAGCGCCGTCTCACGGCTCAACCGGACCGGCCGAGTCGACGACGCGACCGTCGCGGCGGTCGTCCGTCGCGGCCTCGACTACCGCGAGCGGACCGACGGCGCTTTCGATATCGGTGCCGGCGCGACCGAGGCCCGAGTCAAGGAGTACATCGCCGGCGAGTCCTCCGCGCGCCCCGGCGGTGCCGTCCCCGAGGAATCGGCGCGGGTCGCCGTCGACGGAACGACCGTCGAGGTCGGCGGTCGACTCGACCTCAACGGGCTCGCCAAGGGGTTCATCGTGGACCGAGCCGCCGCGGAACTCGACGGCTTCGCCCGGACCGGCTTCGTCGACGGCGGCGGCGACATCAGCGCTCCGACCGGTCCCGTCGCCGTCGAGAGCCCGTTCGGCGGCGACCGCCCGCTCCGCGTCCTCGACACCTCGTGGAACGTCGCGACCTCGTCGGGTCACCGGCGAGGCCGCGACGTTCCACGAGGTGTCGAGGACGCGGAGCG